>CAYQAC010000017.1:41661-52456 GCA_964415255.1 uncultured Polyangiaceae bacterium
TCCCAACGGCCCCAGGCGGCCTCGTTCCAATGAGCTGGGCGGTAGTCCTCAGGATCGACGTTCCGGCAATCGTCGATCAGCTTGTACGCGCGGTTCAGCTGCGAGTAGTGGATGATGTTCAGGTTGTTCGGGAAGTCCTGGACGTCAGTCTGGTACTGGTAGCCGAGGATGCCGCCGAACGAGTCCAGGATGGTCTCGTTGATGGCGCCCGCGAGCGGGGTGCCACGCCGGAACTCGTTGTCCGCGAACACCGAGGCGGTGTCGCCGTAGAACATCCTCGTGGCGTGGTAGTCGTAAGACCCAAGGCCGAGGAAGTCCTGACTGTAGTCACCCGCGTAGTCCATGATGGACGAGTGGGTCCACATCTGGATCAGGTTGTCCTGCTCCTCCTGAGTGACGGGGTCGAAGTAGCGCGGCCCCACGCAGTTCGCCGCCGCGGCATCACCCTCGGCCAAGTCGGTGCACTCGTTCGTGACGGTGCCGTTCTTGGTGCGAAGCTGCCAGTACTGCGGGCGGTAGTTGAACGCGTTGGATGAGCTCACGAAGTTGTGGCGCAGCCCGAAGGTGTGCCCCATCTCGTGGGTCATGACCGAGAAGTGCATCTTCTGCCCGAGGTAGTGCGTCATCGCCTTCGCGCGCTCGAGCTGAACCGAGACAGGGTCGTTCGCGTTGAATGCCGAGAACTTCTCTTGCAGCTTCTTCGAGATGCCGCTCATCGCGGTGGGTGATGGCGCGAAGCTGTCCCCATGCATCATGCAGGCGCCACGAGCCGCGAGGCCAAGCTCCCGCATGTGATCGAGGTCGCGGTAGAGCGTCGGGTTGATGCGACCGCGCAGCGGCGACGCCAGATCGCCTAGCATCCCTGGGGGCATCCCCGACACCCCCGCTAGCTGCTGCATAGCCGGGTTGATGAGGGCCGCCTCCGTCTCAGAGCCGTAGGCAGACTGCATGCGGGCGAAGTAGGTGTTCTTCATCGCCGAGGCGGTGCCTAAGGAGGCCTTGACCTGCATGACCTCCCGGACCTTGTCCAGGTTGGCCTTGGTGAGCGGCTGCAGCTCGCTCGCCGGGCGCTGCGCCACCATGCCCGTCTCGATGTCGCGGCCATAGGCCTTGATCAGCTGCTCGTGGCGCGCGTCGCGCTCCGAGCGGGTCATGGTGCCAAGCGCACCCCTGCTCGCGTTCTCTGCGGCCAGCGCGTAGTCCCTCACGAACGTACCGTCCGTGATGTCCGCCACCGACAGCTCCCCCGCGATGAAGCGCGAGACGTCCACCACCGACTGACTGATCTGGTCAGTGGGCCAGGACCACACGTTGATGCTGGCGCTGACGCCCTCACCCGTGAGTGGGTTCGCGTACGTTGGACCGAAGCCCCACGGTGCGCCCGTCTGCGGGGTGTCGAACACGTTCACCAGGTGCCGGCGCACGTCGCCGATGCGCACGGTGTAGGCGGCCTTGCAGGCGCCTTGCAGCTCCTTGTCAGCCAGGTTGGTCGAGTTCAGCACCTTCTGGCAGTCCTCCGCCTTGAAGCGGGCGGGCAGCCGGCGCTCACCCGGAGCACACGCCGGGTGGTCGTGCTCTTGGATCGGGCTGTGGCACAGGATGACGGCGTCATCCATCAGGGTGATCTTCTCGAGCGCGGTGAACTCCGCGCTGCCCGCCTCATAGCCGCGCTTCGCGATGTTGCTGCGCGCGGTCTCGGCGCAAGCCGCGGTGTTCCAACGCTGAGCGCCGCCGTTCTGCGCACGGCAGGAGTCCACCTCACGCCAGATGGCAACGGCGTCACCGAGCTCATCGATGCCGCCACGCGGCACGGGGTACTCGGCGTCGCAGTTTGCGTCAGGCGCGATACGCTCACACTCCGCGTGCCGAGCCGCCATCACCGCCACGCGGATGGCGATGTCCCACTCCTGGGTGGACCACTCCGTGGGCTCGAAGTAGCGTGGATCGCTCTTGTTCGTGTAGTACCAGACGATGGGCCGCACCTCCCGATCGCGGAAGGGCACCGTGCACTTCTGAGTGTGCACGTTGCACTGCGAGCCGGGCGCGTTGACCCCGATCCTACTTGCCTCGCACTGGTCATCGGTGCCGTTGCGGTCAGCGTCGACCTCAGAGTCACAGCCGAGGTCCACATCCAGGTGGCTCCGCTCCCAGATGTTGTAGCGCGAGATGAACCGCCGCCATTTGGTGTCCACCATGCCGTGGTTACGGGCGAAGCCGTAGCGGTCCTTGGTGAACGCGCCCGCGACCTGGAAGCGGAAGCCGTCCCAGTCCGTGGGCTCGTAGTCTGTGTCCTGCACCTTCCAGAACGAGTGCCGGATGGTCAGCTCGCTCGGGTTGCAGTTGCCCATCGGCGCCTTCCCACCCGTGAAGTCGGCGTCCAGGAAGCAGGCTGGGATCTTGTTCAGACCGAACAGACCGCCGAGATCGATCGTGTTGGGCTTGGCCCACGCCTTGGTGGTGACGTCGAAGTAATCCTTCTCGAAGCGCGGTGCGTGCTCCGAGTCCGGATCGTTCACGTAGTAGCCCACCTCTTCATACTGGTAGCCGCCGAAGAACACGCCGTAGATGGCCAGCGTGTCGAAGTCGTAGGCCTCCGTGATGAGGTTCCTCGACCAATCCACGCGGAAATACTTGCGCTCGTACCACGGGGCGTCGTAGCTGTTCTCCTCCACCACGTTCAGCTCCTCACCCGTGGACGGGTTGTAGCTGCGCTTGATGTCGAAGTGGTTCTCGATCCGGAAGGCGTAGACCACCTGCCCGTCGTTGGTCTCTACCCCGGCGCCGAAGCCATCCGCGTTGTCGATCCGCTCGTATGCGAGGCGACCGAGCAGGCGATCTTCAGTGATCTGCCAGCGGATGATGGAGAGATCGTTGCTGTAGAAGCCGTTGAAGAACCCGTCCTGAGTCGCGCCGGTGGCGACGTCCAGGACCGTCCCGTTCGCGTAGAACGACGGGTTGTCGTAGTCCTTCGCGAGATCAGCACCGACGAAGAAGCTCTTCTCCAGTACGTTTGGCTGCACGCGGTTGATGGGCTCTCGCTCTTCGGCACACCCGAGAGTAGCGAGCAGCCCGACGGATGCTGCGAGCAGCGGCCGGGTCCATTTCAGGGTCATGGGTTCTCCTTCGACATCGGTGGTGGCCCTAACAGTCTTGGCGCAGGAAGCGCCAGGGGCTCACTTGAGCAATAAGCGGGCCACTATGAAAACTAAGCAATTCCAGGTAGTTACACGGATGATGCGGGGGCATCGTTAGGCGACTAACCCCGCGCGGCCGTCGCTAAGGCGAACGATCTTCATGGCGGCCGCACGCCCCGGGCCCGCGTTGATACAGAGGAAACGGGCGGTTGTTAAGGGCTTCGTGACAGGGCCGAGGCGATCCAGCGGCGCATGCGTCAGCAGATCTGCGCGGGGAGCGTGAGGACCCAGCGCCGCCAGCCTCAGGGCTTGGAGCGGGTACCGATGCGGTGCCGTCCAACCCCCCAAAACCCTTGAGGAAACCTGCGCGGCCTCAAACAACGCGACCGTCTCCCCGCCTCGCGGTTCCAACCACGCTGCGCCACGCCGCCCACCAAGCGAGCGTCGTCAGCCCTGACGGATCTCCACTGCGCGCGCGTGCGCCTCCAGCCCCTCAGAGCGAGCCAGGGTGGTGATGGCCCCGGCCTGCTCCGCCAGGGCGCCCGCTTGGTAACTGATGGTGGAGGTGCGCCGGACGAAGTCATGGACGCCCAGCGCTGACGCGAAGCGCGACGCGCCACCGGTCGGCAGCACGTGGGAGGGCCCCGCCACGTAGTCCCCCGCCGCCTCGGGCGTCATCGGCCCAATGAAGAGCGCCCCAGCGCCGCGGATGTGAGCGGCGTCCTCACGCGGCGTGCGCGTTTGTATGGCGACATGCTCCACCGCGAGCAAGCTCGCCACCCTCAACAGCTCCGCGTGCGAAGCCACCACGAGCGCGTAGCCATGCTCCGTGAGGCTCTGTGAGGCCACCTCACGACGCGGTAAGGATGCGAGCTGCGACTCGAGCTCACGCGAAACCCCGCTCACGAGCGCCGCACTGGTGGTGACCAAGAGCGGGTACGCCGCCTCGTCGTGCTCCGCCTGCGAGAGCAGATCAGCGGCGACCCAGCGCGGATCGGCGCTGTCATCCGCCACCACCAAGATCTCGCTGGGGCCGGCGATGCTGTCGATGTCCACGTCGCCGTAGACGAGCCGCTTGGCCGCCGCGACGTACAGGTTGCCGGGCCCCACCACTTTGTCCACCCGCGGCACGCTCTCTGTGCCGTAGGCCAAGGCGCCGATCGCCTGCGCGCCGCCCGCGTTCAAGAGCGCGGTGACCCCTGACAAATAGGCAGCTGCACGGACCACCGCCGGCGGATCCGGCGTCGCCAGGATGATCTCCGGGACGCCCGCGACGCGCGCCACCACCGCGCTCATCAGCACGCTGGAAGGGTACCTGGCCTTCCCACCCGGCGCGTACACCCCCACGCGCTCAAGCGCATCGACGCGCGTACCGAGGGTGACGCCCGCCTCCTCATACTCAAAGCTCCGCGCCAGCTCGAGCTGCCGCTCATGGAAGCGCTGAATCCGCGCGGAAGCAAGCTCCAGGGCCGCGCGGAGCTCAGGCGAGAGCGACGCGAGCGCCTCAGCCCCGCCATAGTCCCGCTGGAAGAGGGCGCCCACCTCCCGCGCCTCGAAGCGCCGCACGGCCGCCCGCACCGCGGCGTCGCCACCTTCGCGCACCTCCCGCAAGATGCCGTGCACCGCTTGCTCGACGGACGCCAAATCTTGCTCGCCACGACGCACCAGGCGCTGAAGGAGCGCGTCGAACGCCGGTGAAGGTTGGCTCGCTTGAGTGAGCATGGACAGCTTGACTGATGAAATGGGGCTGCGCAGCGATGCGAAGCGCGCTCCTAAGTGGCCGCGAGCCCCCTAAGTCCAGTGACCTGCCTTCAGCGCGGCGGGATCGTACTCGCGGATACGCGGGCCCACCGACTCTCGGAAGACGCTCTCGTTATCCATGTCGAAATCGTCCTCATCGAAGTCGCTCGCCACCTCCACGGTGATGGCGAGGATGCGCAGGAACATGGCGAAGCTGGAGGCGCAGAGGCGCGGCTTCCACGTGTCTGTGCCGCTCATCGCGGTGTAGACGGGGCAGTCGCCCTCGGCGTCAGCCTCGCTCACGTCGAGGAAGTAAGGATCGCCGAGCAGCGAGCTGTGCGCGATGATGACCCACGACGGACGCCAGCCATTGCTCGCTGGCGTCACCAGCGGCTCGCCGTCTTCCGCCAGGGCGAAGCCACGCTGCTCCTCCATGAACTCACTTGAGGGCACCAGGCGCACGCGCTCGGTGGGCGTCACCGTCTCCACGTCCGTCGGGTCGCACTCGAGCAAGAACTCACGGTAGCGCCGGGGGAGCTTGAAGCTCTTCTTCAGCTCCTCCAAAAGCGCGGGCGGGGCGACGCTGAAGGTCGCCGCCAAATGGCGCTGTTTGAAGGACTCTTTCAGCGCTGAGATGGATTCGGCGAGATCGCTGTCCACGTCGCGACCCTTCGCGCCACGTGAGGTGGCGACAGTGTGGGGAGGCAACCTGCCTCCGGGGTGGTTGTAGGCCTGGGGCGCAGCCTAGTGGAAACTCGTGACGCTGGGTATTGGATTCTCAGCACGCGACGCTTCCAGCGCCTTAAAATCAGGTGCATCGCCGTTGGATGGCGACGCAGCGGGATGAGAGGTCGGCTCGAACGGTCTGCGAGCACCGCTGAGCCGAGGTGACCCAAGCTACCTCCAGGCCTCATTGCGTGACGCTGGGCTCTCAGCGGCCAGGCCATGAGGCAGCGCCCGCTAGCTCTGCTAGCGCACATGCAGGCTTGGATTTTTGGGGTTTGGCAGGGCACCGCCAGGCTGCCACGCGAGCCGCTTGGCAGGTCCGTCAGCGCTCAGAGAACGGCGAGCGGTGCCGGCGGCGGTGACGCCGAGCGAGCTCTTGGTAGTCGAGGGCCGCCTCAGGCAGCTCAAGCGGCGGCGGCGGCGCTGAGGCGTAATGGCCAAGCTCGCTGACCAGCCCCTTGAGGGCGTCGCGCGCAGGCACTGGCCCGGTCGCGAGCAAGTCAGCGAGCGCGGCCTCAAGCGGCGCTGCGAGCGCCCCCTTCACGTGCCCGCGCCGCATGAGATCGTGGTAGCTCCGCGCCAAGGCGCGGGTGTCGAAGCGCTGCTGAAGCGCGAACTCCGATGCGATCCGCAGCACCGCTTGGGGCTCAAGCAGGCGATCTTCAGCGAGCACGAACGCGACCTGGAGGTAGTTGTAAAATGGCACCACCCGCGGCCCATAGCCGTGGAAGCGGCTAGGCGGTGTCTGGCGCTCCAAGTGGATTAAAATGCGCTGCACCCCTGCCCCGTGGCGGTTGGTGCTGAGCGCCAACTGGCAACGCGCCTCCACGTCAGGGTACACGCGCCCCGCGCGCAGGATACGGCTGAGCGCCACCGAGTCGAGCTTGCCCTCAGCCAGGTCCGCGTAGAGGGAGTAGACGAACGCGTCCGCCTCAGCATCGTCTCCCACCAAGATCTCCCGCGTGGCGCTGAGCGGCAGCCCGCTCCGGCTCTCGAGCAGCGCAGGCAGCTTGTAGCCAAGCTGATCGCGCACCGCGCGCAGCCGCAGCCGCACCAGGTTCGAGAGGTTCGGCTTCAGCGTCAGGAGGTCCCAACGGACGCGATCGATGCGAAGCTTCTCCTCTAAGCGGCCGCGCATCTGGCGCGGACTGCCGCTCAAGATGTGGATGAAGGCGCCCGAGCGCCCGAGCTCGCGCAGCACCGCGGCGGCGCCAGGCACGGAGCGCTTTTGATCGGGGCGCTCAAGCGCCGTCTTCACTAGGTCGCGCGCGGTATCAAACTCCGTGCGCAGGTAGGTCTTGTCGAGATCCCACCGCGCGACGTGCCGCGCCTCGCTCGGTGCTAGGCTCATGGTGCGCCCCCCTCAGCCTACCCAACTTCGCCGCGTGTCCTCCAAGGAGCGCAGCAGCTCATGAGCGCCAGAGCGCCGCGCGACGTCCATCGCCTCCGAGAGGAAGCCGAGCGCCTCCTCTGAGCGGCCGCGCCCTTGGGCGACCAGCGCCAACGCGCTCAGCACCCGCGCGCGATCAGTCCCGCCAGGACCCGCGAGATCGAGTGCCTCCCGCAGCACGCCGTCAGCGTCGCTAAAATTCCCTGCGCGCGTCAATGCGTCGCCCAGTTTGCGGCTGAAGATCAACACGGCCCGCAGCGGATCGTCCAGCTCGCCCCGCGCGATCTCTTGGCGCGCCAGCTCCAGCCCGCGCCGCAGCGCCAGCACCGCAGCCTGGTTGTCGCCGCGCGTCGTCGCGCGCTCGGCGACCTGCTCGAGCAAGAGCAGCGCCTGGAAGGAATCCTGAGCGTAGAAGGCGTGCAGCGCGTGCGCCTCGATCGGCGCCCCTGACTCCTCACAGACCTTGACCGCACGCAAATGGAGGTCGCGGCGCACGCCCGCCGGGATGGCCGCGAGCACGATGTCATGCAGCAGCGGGTGCGACGTGCTGATGGTGCCCGCCGCGCGCCGCGTCATGCCCGCCTGCACGAGGAGATTCAACGCGTCGAGCACGTCCACCACCGAGGGCACCATCGTGCTGAAGGCGATCGGCTCCACGTCGTCGCCCAGCACCGCCACCGCCTGGAGCACGCGGCGCGCGTCCGGATCGAGCGAGGCGACGCGCGCCGCCACCAAATCCGCCAGTCGCGACGGCGGCTCCTTGCCGCCCTCTTGAGTGAAGCGCAGCGCCTGCTCCACGTACATGGGCGAGACGCCACGCGCATCGCCGCTCATCTTCAGCTGCTCTTCCAGGTTGGGGCTCAGCCATGATGACACCGCGGCGCGCGGCAAGCCGCTCAGGACCCTCGCGGAGTGCTCCGCGCTCCACCCCGTCTCGAAGCCAGGCGCGTGGGCCGCGAGCATCATCACGCGCGCCGTGGGCGGCTCCCCCAGCGCGTCGGCGAACGCGGCGCGGCTAGCGCCATCCAGGCGCTGGAGATCGTCTAAGGCGAGCACCACCACGCCGCCAGGGCTGCGCCGCGCGAGCTCCATGGACGCCTCCGAGAGCGCCCAGCGGAGCGCCTCTGCGAGCGCGAAGCGCCGCTCGATCACGGAGCGGGTGTCCTGACCACGCAGGACACCGAACACCTCGGCGGTCGCCTCCTGGGCGCCCTCAGGCGCGCCGGTGAGGTCAGGTAGGCCTTCACCGCTCATGCGGTGTGCGAGCAAGGTGACCAAGGCGCCCCGCAGCCCATGGTAGGCCACCTCCGCCCAGTAACGGTCGGGCTCCACCCGCACGACCAAGTCGCCCAGCGCCTCAACGCGGCTCAAGAACTCGTGGATCAGCCGCGACTTGCCGGCGCCAGCCTCCCCCACCAAGCGGGCGCCCACGCAGCCCCCCTCAGATGCGGCCTTCTCGCGCCGATCGGCGAGCCAGGCGAGATCGTCTTCACGGCCCACGAAGGGCAACGGGAAAGTAACGCTCTGGGTCGGCTCCGTGGCAGGCGAGAGCCGCGCGCCGCACTCGCCGCAGAACTTCTGGACTGGCACCACCGAGTAGCAAGCACCGCACTGGAGGGTGCCGTAGGAGGTGGGTGGCAGCGAGCTGCCGCGGTCTCCCTCCTCCATTTGAGCGACCGCCTCACGGAGCGCGTCCGAGAACTCGATCGCGTCTTGGTAGCGACGCTCGGCGTCCTTCTCGAGCGCCTTGTTCACGACGTCGATCAGCCCCTGCGGGATGTTCCGTTCGGGCGCCACCTGAGCGGGGTCAGGCACCGGGATGGACAGGTGCATCATCACCACCTGCGTCGGGCTCTCTGCCTCGAAAGGCAGCCGCCCGGTGAGCAGCTGGAACAAGATGATGCCGACCGCGTAGAGATCGGTCCGGCCATCAATCGGGTCGCCGCGCCCCTGCTCAGGGGCCATGTAGTCTGGCGTGCCGCACACGATGCCGGGGCTCGTCACGTTCGGCATCGAGCTGTCGAGCTTCAGCTTCGCGAGGCCAAAATCCACCACCTTCACGTGATCGCCGCCGCGCCGCAGCTGCTCACACAGTACGTTCTCTGGCTTCAGGTCGCGGTGCACGATGCCCATCTCGTGCGCCTCAGACAGCGCGGAGAGCACCTGCCGGAGGATGTCCACGATGCGCTTGAAGGAGAGCGGGCCCTCTTCGTAGGCGACGCGCGCGAGATCTTTCCCGCGCAGGAATTCCATCACCAGGTAAGGCTGGCCATCGCTGGTGCGCCCGAAGTCGATGACGCTCACCGAGTTCGGGTGGTTCAGCTGGCTGGCCGCGCGCGCCTCGGTCATGAAGCGCACGGAGGAGTTCTCGTCGCTCAGGAGGTGTGGGTGGATGATCTTCACGGCGACGGTGCGCCCCAACACCCGCTGCTCGGCGCGGTACACGCGCCCCATGCCGCCGACGCTCAGGAGATCGATGATCAAGTAACCGCCCGGCAGCTCCTGGCCGATCAGCTTGTCGTCAGCCTGGGTGGTGCGGACGCTGCCCACGGGGAAGCCGCACGCCGGGCAGTACTTGTGCCCCTCTGCGCACTGCGTCCCACACTGCGGGCATGGCCGCATGACCTCGTAGTCTACCACCTGGCTCCTACTCCCACGGCGCTCGCCCTGGGCTCCACGTCACGCGCTCTTACCATACCTTCACCCCGCCGCCCCCTCGCCATCGCACCCAGGTTGGGGCCAGCTGAGCGAGGCGGCTAGCCAGGGACGCCTCGGTAGGCCACTCCTCAGGGCAGCATCAGCTGGCCCCCCTGGCAACGTGAGCGGCGCTCTAGAGCGGCGATCCGTTTGCCACCATGGGAGCCCAGAAAAGCGCCCCCATGCGGGGCGAAGGCGCGCTCCTCCGCGCTCTCCGCGTGCTACGGCTTCCCTTCGTACCGCTCCAGCTCGCTGATTTGAGGACGACAAACGGTAAACCGGTTGTCGTCCTAGCGGAGCTTTCGCGGTAGGGTGGCGCGATGGTTGCTTCGCGCGTCCGCCTCGGCGACCTGCTGCTTCAGTCCCAGATGATCACGAGCCAACAGCTCGAGGAGGTCTTGGAGCGGCAACGGTCTGACAAGCGCCGGCTGGGCACCCTGCTGGTCGAGTCGGGCCTCGTCTCCGAGACCCAAGTGACTCAAATCCTGAGTCAGCAGCTCGCGGTGCCGTGGGTCTCGCTTTACCACATCGATTTCTCACGCCAGCTCTTGAACCTCGTGCCCGGGGCGGTGGTGGAGGGTTGCTGCCTCGTGCCCATCTTCGTGCGCCGGGTTCGGGGGTTAGGCGAGACGCTCTACGTCGCGATGGATGACCCAACGGACGAAGCGGCGCTCGATCAAGTGAGGCAACACAGCGGGCTGCCGGTCCGCGCAATGATCGCGCCCCCCTCGGACATCCGCGCGGCGATCCGCGTCTACTACGGTGCCGCTGACTCCCCCACTGAGGCGCGCACGTCGGTGGAAGCGCGCCGGCCATCCAAGGCTCCAGAGCAAGACGCCCACCGCGCACCCGAGCCCTCCGAGCTCGACATCGAAGTGGAGCTTGAGGCGCCGCCACCACCCGTCGCGTCACCACCGCCCTCTCTAGCGCGGGATGAAGGGCTGGGCACCTCAGCCCTCGCTGAGCCCACGCCTTATCGAGAGCCAGCGCCTACCTTGATTGAGGGGGTGGGCGCGCGACGCGGCGACATCACACCAGCGCCTGCCGTTGCCGCAGCGCCTGCCGTTGCCGCAGCGCCTGCCGTTGCCGCAGCGCCTGCCGTTGCCGC
>CAYQAC010000018.1:0-8403 GCA_964415255.1 uncultured Polyangiaceae bacterium
TTGATCGCGAGGCCATCGACGCAGGGCCTGGTATCGAGGCAGTCCATGGATGCCTCCCCGACGGGGACCGAGCCGCAGTGCGCGAGCGTGAGCAAGGCTGCGGCGCCAAGCAGGGGCGAGATGATCCGCGTGGCCCGCATCATCCAAGTATGGGCTCGGCCGCGGCGCTAAGGTAGCGTGATTTTCTACTTGGATAGTGCGCTTCGGGCGCCTCACCTTCGCGCGCGGCGTTCGGCGCGTCTCTTCACGCCTCAGTCACGGCCTCATGAGCTCGGTCGCGCTCTTGCACTCGGGCTCGCAGCGGGGGCCGTTGGGGCGCGACACTTGGTACTTCGGGGTGAAGCGGCTGGCGGCGAAGGGGGCGCCATCGCGCGTCACCGTGACCTCTAGAGCGTCAGGTAAACTGACGAGGCGTAGCTCGGTCAGGCTGTGGGCGCTCGGCGCCAGCGCGCAGCCGCTCTCGCCGACTTGGACGCCGAGGCCATCGCAGCTTGTGCCGGGGCTGCTGCAGGGCGGCAAGGGGAGGGTGACTTGGCAGCGGATGATGTCGCCGTCGGCGGCGACGTCAATCTGGTAGCTCCCGGGCTGCCAAGTCAGTTGGGAGAGGTCGATGGTGAGGCCGTCGACGCAGCCGATCTCGGTGCAAGCGTGCTCCATGGGGGCCGAGCTGCAGCCGAGCAGGGCGGGGATGAGGAACAGGGGCGAGAGCAGGCTGGTGGGGATCCGCATGGCGCGCATCAACGCACAGCTTGGCGCTGGCTGACACGGGTGAGGTAGTCGCGTTTGGTGGGTGGGTCTTGAGCGCCTCGCGGCGTGCGCCCTTGGGCCAAGCGGAACGAGGAGCGCCACGGGCTTTGAGGCAAGATGCCGTGGAAAAAGCGCAATGGGCGGTCGTATCGTGGGTGAGCGGGCCCCGAGGCTCCGCTATCATCGGCCGGGAAACCTCCATGACCAGCATCCCCCCCGAAGGCGCGGACCGCGTCGAGCAGGCCCTCGTCACCTGGGTGTACCCGCAGCGGCGGCTCCTGACCGCGTTGGTCGAGGCCGGCACGTTCACCGCCGAGGCCAAGGAGATCATGCTCCGCGACCTCATGGAAGCGGCGGTCAAGACCCTCGACACCGAGCGCGCCAGCGTGTGGCTCTTGCGCCCCGATGGCTCGGCCATCGAGTGCTTGCTGATGTACGTGCGTAGCGCGCAGAGCCACACCTCGGGCATGGTGCTCCTGCGTGAGAGCGCTCCAGCTTACTTCGAGGCGATCGAGAACGACCACCTGATCGCCGCTCACGAGGCCTGCACGGATCCACGCACTCGCGAGTTCCGTGAGGGTTACCTTGAGCCGCTCGGCATCACCTCGATGCTCGACGCGCCGGTGTTCGTGCGCGGTCAGGCGGTGGCGGTCGTGTGCTACGAGCACATGGGGCCTTCGCGTCACTGGCACTACTGGGAGGAGCTGGTTGCCAGCACCTTCGCCGACTTCGTCGCGCTGGTGTTCGACGCCGAGTCACAGCAACGCGCGCTCGCCGAGAGCCTTGCTCACGCCGCGGAGCTGCACCGGCTGGTCGATGAGCGCACCGCGGCGCTCGCCCAGAGCGAGAAAGATCTGCAAGCCTTGCTCAACTCCGCGCCGGTCGCGCTCGCGCTGATCCGCGCGGGCGATCGGCACCTCATCTACGCGAACCAGCGCGCGGATCTGCTCTTCGAGGCCGAGCACGATCCGCTGAGGGGTGACGTCACCCTCTCGCGCGGCGAGACGGCGCAGTTCTGGGCGCACCCCGAGGATCGCGACCGCTTCGCGAAGGAGCTGCTGTCCGCTGGGTACATCGAGCAGATGGAGGTGGAGCTGCGCACCTTCAAGGGCAGGTCCTTTTGGGCGCGCATGAGCGCGAAGACGATGCGCTTTCGCGGTGAGCTCACCTTCGTGGCGGGGCTGCTCGACATCACCGAGCGGCGGCGCGCCGCGGAGGCGCTGCAGCGCAGCGAGAACGTGCTGCGTAGCCTGCTCGATGCCGTGCCCAGCCCGCTTTTAGTCACTGGCGTTGACGATGAGCTCATCAAGTGGGCGAACGAGCCGGCCTGCGCGCTGTTTGAGGCCTCGCTTGAGGCCTTGCTCGGTAAGCCCGTGCCGGAGACCTTCTGCGATCTGGAGGAGCGCCGCGTCGTCGTGCAGAAGCTGCGCGAGGAGGGCCACGTGGAGGGCATGACGCTCTGGTTCCAGACGGCGCGCGGGCGCAGGTTCTGGGGGCTGATGAACGCACGAACGGCGGTGCTCGATGGTTATGAGGTCCACATGGTGGGGATCGCCGAGCTGACGGTCCAGAAGGAGCTCGAGCAACGCCTGCGCGAGCTGGCCACCACGGATGAGCTCACCGGCGCGCACAACAGGCGCTACTTCTTCGACGCGGGCGCGCGCGAGCTGACTCGTACGGAGCGCTACGTGATCGAGACGAGCTTAGCGATGCTCGACATCGATCACTTCAAGCGCGTCAATGACCTGTACGGTCACGCCGCAGGAGATGAGGTGCTGCGCGAGCTCGCGGCTATTTTACGCGAACAAGTCAGGAACGTGGACATCGTGGCGCGGCTCGGGGGTGAGGAGTTCGTGTTGCTGTTCCCAGAGACACCGCTCATGGGCGCCGCAGCGACGGTTGAGCGCATTCGCCGCCTCATCGAAGAGCGCGCGTTCAAGGGGGTGCCCAAGGGCGCTCGCGTCACGGTCAGCGTCGGTTTGGTGGAGCACGAGCGCGGTGAGTCGCTCAGCGACGTGCTGCGCCGCGCCGATGTGCACCTTTACCGCGCGAAAAATCGGGGCCGCAATCGGGTGTCCGTAGGCGGCCGTGAGGAGGCCGGCAGGGACTCCCAGCCAGCGCGCGCATGAGGGGGGCCAGCGAGTGCTTGGGTGAGGCTTGGCGGAGCGGCTTGTGATGCGCAGGAGTGGCGGGGCCAGATGGCGGGGCTGAACGCTGGGCGGTTCACCGCGGTCCATCAGAGGAACGACGCGCGGCTCCAGGCGGCGTGGGACCTCTTCATAGGGCAGTGGAGAGTCATCGCTTGGCGGCGGGCACTCAGCTCGGCTGAGGTAGAGGCCATCCGTCGCGGCGGCTCTGACAACTTGGTGGTTTGGGCGCTGAAGGCGCTGGTTGTCACCTCGCTGGCTGTCATCGTATCGTGGCTGGTGGGCATGCTGATGCTGCCCCTGGGGGTCGCCGAGCGGGGGCTGAAGGTGCTGCTGGTCTCGGCGCTAACGCTGGCTGTTCAGGGCGTCCTGCTTGGCGTTCGCGCCTACTTGGCGCAGATCGTCCCACGGCGTCGGGGTGCGCAGCTCGTAGCGGCGATGACCGATCGGTGCGCTGATCCAGCCGTGCTCACCGGGATCGAGATCGTCAGGGGCAAGAGCGTCCAATCTGGGCTGTTCATCCTGTCCACCAGCTCGGACGTCCCTCTGTGCGTGTGGCACCAGGACTTCGTAGCAGAGCAGTTGAAGGCCAGCTGGGGGTGGACGATCGGTGAGGTAGGGGCGGGCAAGCGGTTCGCGGTTATGTTCCCTGATGGAACCGTCATATTACCTGACGCCGCTGAGCCGTATGAGCCGATCGACTCGTACCGTGACCGGAACGCGGAGCGCCTTCATGCGGCAGAGCAGTTATGGCAAGTACCTCCCCCAGGAGCGTGGGAGCGGCCGCTCACGCCGGTGGAGGCGAAGGTGATTGGGTACGGGGGGACAGCGCAGAGCCCATGGCGCATCATGTGGGTCGCTGCGCTGCTCTTCGGCCTCCACCTGCTGCTCACCGTTCTGCTTAGCTGGAGCTACTATTCTGTCACCCACACGACCCAAGTTGCGGTCCTCATGGGCGGATTCGGCGCGCTCTCGCTGGCGTTCGCCGTCTTGATCGTCGCCTCAGCGAGCAGCCAGGGGAAGCGCATCATCGCGTCACTGGGGCACCAGCGCACGGCACGCGCCGCGGTCGTCGCGATCCAAGAGACACATGACCACCACGCGCTCACGACCACCCGCAGGGCGGTCGTGTTCTCCCCTCAGGTTCCCGGCGTGCCCCTCTACCTCAACGCGAAGAACGACCTCTTGAGGAGCCGGTCCCTCCACGGCGCGACCTGGGCTTGGACGGTCGGCGAGGTTCGGCCCGGAGGCTCGTTCGCCATGGTGTTCGAGGACGGGGAGATCATCCTGGCGGAGAAGGCGCGCGCCGCCCTGTGAGGGCTTGGCGGGTCGGCAGCGGGCGGGAAGTGGCGCCACTGGGTGGCTGGGCCAACAGGCCGGGTTGACAGGCTGCCCGCGGGCATCTATGAAACCTCCCGTTGCGTAACCCTCACCCATACGTAAGGGTTAAGCCTGAGCATGCCGACCCGTCGCCGCCTTCAAGTCAGCCAGCCACATGGCGTTTTCACCCCGCGATCGGCGGTGGGTGGTCAGCGCGTGGCCTCGCCCGAGACGCGCGCGCAGGCTGGTTCGGTCGAGGGTTTGGGGTTTGGCGAGGCACCTCCCGTTGAAGTGGAGGCTGTGAGTTCACCCACCGCCGCTTTAGACCATGAAGAGCTCCTACAGATGAGTGAGCTCGCCAAGACCGCGGGCAAGACCGTGCGCGCCATCCACTTGTATGAAGATTTGGGGCTCATCCACGCGCACGAGCGGAGCGAGAAGGGGCGCTACCGGCTGTTCGCTCCCGATTCGCTCCAGCGCGTGCGCTGGATCTCAAAGCTCCAGCACCTGGGGCTCAGCCTCTCCCAAATCCAGGAGCTGGTGCGCGAGCACGAGGACGCAGACTCTGCCCGGCTCGGCGCGAGTAAACTGCGCCAGCTCTACCTAGACAAGCTCTCGGAGACTCAGGAGCGCATCGCGGCGCTCCGCTCCCTTGAGGTGGAGCTGCGCGCCAGCCTCGCCTACCTGAGCACCTGCGACTCCGCCTGTGAGCCCAGCCTCACCATCCGCTCCTGCACGGAGTGTGAGCGGCACGCGAACCGCGTCGCCCCAGAGCTCGTCGCTGGGCTCCACATCACCTGATGCTCAGTTGAACTGACTACAAACCTCCCAGCGCGCTCTACCGCTTCACCACGCTCTACAGCTCACCCCCATCACCCTCCGGCTTCAGCCCGCCTCGCCCCGCTTCAGCACCTCCAGGTACGACTCATGGCCCTCAAGTTCCCCATCTACATGGACTACCACGCGACCACCCCGCTGGACCCGCGCGTGTTCGAGGCGATGAAGCCTTACTTCCTCGAGACGTTCGGCAACGCCGCGAGCCGCACGCATCAGTTCGGGTGGATGGCGGAGGCCGCGGTGGAGGACGCTCGCGAGACCATCGCGCGCTTCATCGGCGCCTCCTCCGGCAAGGAGATCGTGTTCACCTCCGGCGCCACGGAGAGCGACAACCTCGCGATCAAGGGCGTGGCTGAGTACTACGCGGGCAAGGGCAACCACATCGTCACCACCACCATCGAGCACAAGGCGGTGCTCGACTCGTGCAAGCGCCTTCAGAAGCAGGGCTTCGAGGTGACGTATGTCTCGGCCGGGCCGGATGGCTTGGTCAACCCAGATGACATCCGCGCGGCGCTCACGGACAAGACCATCTTGGTGAGCGTGATGCTCGCCAACAACGAGGTGGGCACCATCCAGCCCATCCAAGAGATCGGCAAAATCACCCGTGAGCGCGGGGTGCTGCTCCACTGCGACGCCGTGCAGGGCCTCGGCAAGACGCCGTTCGACGTGCAGGCCATGAACGTGGACTTGGCGTCGATCACCGCGCACAAGCTGTACGGCCCTAAGGGCTGCGGCGCGCTCTACGTGCGCCGTAGCAAGCCGCGCGTGCGCCTGGTGGCGGAGCTCGACGGCGGCGGCCATGAGCGTGGGATGCGGTCAGGCACCCTGAACGTCCCCGGCATCATCGGCTTCGCCAAGGCCTGCAGCATCTTGATGGAGGAGGGCGCCGCCGAGGCCGAGCGGCTGCGCACGCTGCGCGATCGGCTGCACCAGCGGCTCACCGCCGAGCTGGATGAGGTGGTGCTCAACGGGCACCCCACGCTGCGCCTGCCAGGCAACCTGAACCTCTCGTTCTCCTTCGTGGAGGGTGAGGGCCTGATGATGGCGATCAAAGACGTCGCCGTGTCGAGCGGCTCGGCTTGCACCAGCGCCAGCCTGGAGCCGAGCTACGTGCTGCGCTCGATGGGGCTCGATGAGGAGCTCGCGCACTCTTCCATCCGCTTCGGCCTCGGCCGCTTCAACACCGAGGAAGAGGTGGACTACGTCGCGGCGCTGGTCACGGACAAGGTGAAGAAGCTGCGGGAGATGTCGCCCCTCTACGAGATGCACAAAGAGGGCGTGGATTTGAAGAGCATTGAGTGGGCGGCGCACTAGCGCCGTCCGCGCGGCACGCCCAGCGGCACCGCACCCAAGCTATCGATCACGAGAGGATGAGCAAATGGCCTACAGTGAGAAGCTGATTGAGCACTACGAGAACCCCCGCAACGTCGGGACAATGGACAAGGACGCTGACGATGTGGGCACGGGTCTGGTGGGCGCGCCCGCCTGCGGCGACGTGATGCGCCTGCAGATCCGCGTCGGGGACGACGGGGTGATCCAAGACGCCAAGTTCAAGACCTTCGGCTGCGGCTCGGCCATCGCGTCGTCGTCGCTCGCCACGGAGTGGATCAAGGGCAAGACGATCGACGAGGCCTACGAGCTGAAGAACAGCGAGATCGCCGAGGAGCTCAGCCTGCCGCCCGTGAAGATCCACTGCTCTGTGCTGGCGGAGGACGCCATCAAGAGCGCGATCGAAGATTTTAAGCGGAAGCGCGCCGAGAAGGCCGCGCTCGGGAGCTGAAATGACGGGCCTCGCGGATCCTCAGGTTGGCGCGGCTCCCGTGGCTGCCAGCGCGCAGGGCACGGTCACTGAGCCCGGCGCGGCCGCGCGCGCCCGCACCCTCACCATCACGGATGGCGCGGTGGCCTTCGCGCGCGAGAAGCTCGCGAAGCGCGGCACGCCTGAGGCGGCGGTGCGGCTCGGTATCAAGAGCGGCGGCTGCTCTGGCTTCAGCTACGTGATCGAGTTCTCGGACGACCCACCGCGGGCGCGCGATCAGGTGCTGGAGATTGATGGCGTGCGCTTCTACGTGGACAAAAAGAGCATGCTTTACCTCGCCGGCTCCGCGCTGGACTACGAGCGCACGCTGATGTTCCAAGGCTTCAAGTTCAAGAACCCTCAGGAGGCGACCCGCTGCGGCTGCGGGCACTCCTTCACGGTGCGCTGAGCCTCGCGGGGCCACACCGCGCCCTGATCCCCACGCGCCCTGTCTACCGCGCGCCCTGTCTACCGCGGGCTCTGACTACCGCGCCCGCCAATCACCACGGCGGCTGTCCGCCATGCTGCACGACTCATGGACCCCTTCGAGCTACTCCAGATCTCACCGAGCTTCGATCTGGATCTCAACGCGCTCGGCGCCAGGCATCGGGACCTGAGCCGCGCGCTGCATCCGGATCGCTACGTGGGGGCGCCGCCGGCGGAGCGTCGTCAGGCGCTCGGGCGCGCCATCAACGTGAACGAGGCGTGGCGGCGCTTGAAGGAGCCCGTCACTCGCGCGGAGGCGCTGTGTGAGCGCTACGGCGTGCCCTATGGAGAGCGCGCGGAGCCCAAGGCGTCGCCAGATTGGCTGATGGAGGTGATGGAGCTGCGCGAGGCGCTGTCTGAGGCGCGCCGCGCGCGTGACATCGCGCGGGTGGAGCAGCTCGCGCAGGGCGTGAAGGCGGCGCGCGAGCTGACGCTCACCCAGCTCACGGCGCACTTCAGGGCGCTGTCGGAGGGCGCGGGGCGCGCGGAGGAAGACAGCGCGGCTGACGGTGACGTCGAGCGCGGCCGCGCGGATGAACGCAGCGCCACTGACGGTGGCGCGAGCGCTCTGCGCGGCGCGGTGTCGCACGAGGCGCTGCTGAGGGATCTGGGCAAGCTCAGGTACTATCGGCGCTTCATGGAGGAAGCGGGCGCCACCTTAGATGAGCTCGCCTGAGGGAGCGCCGCGCGCTCGCAGCGCGGTGCCCAACCCCCAAAACCCGAAACCCTACAGTTAACCTGACTAAACCAAGCTCGGTGGGCGCTCACCCCCGAGCAGCGGCAGCAGCCCTGACTAAGCCTTGCTCACAGCACCATGCTCCTCGACATCTTCGACCCCAAGGCGCCTCCTAAGCCCATCGGTATTGACCTGGGTACCACGAACTCGGTGGTGGCCTACGTGCGCGATGGCCACCCGCTGGCGGTCACCAACTGTGATGGCGGCGTGCTGCTGCCGTCGGTGGTGTATTACGGACCGCGCGGGCAGGTGCTGGTGGGGAGGAACGCGCAGAGCTATGCGACGCGTGAGCCCGGGCGCACGATCCAGAGCGCCAAGCGCTACATGGGCAG
>CAYQAC010000018.1:8413-17811 GCA_964415255.1 uncultured Polyangiaceae bacterium
GCAGACGGCGCAGCTGAGCGCGCACCGCTTCAAGCCGGCGGCCACGGAGGCGGAGCGCCGCGTGGTGCGTTTCGATCTGGGGGAGGAGGACGGCGCGCGCACGCCGGTTGAGGTGAGCGCGGAGATCTTGAAGAGCCTGCGCCAGAGCGCGGCGTCGCAGCTGAACGCGGTGGGCGGCGTGGTGATCACGGTGCCTGCCTATTTTGACGACGCGCAGCGCCAGGCCACGAAGGACGCCGGGCGGCTCGCGGGGCTGGAGGTGTTGCGGCTCTTGAATGAGCCGACGGCCGCCGCGCTGGCTTATGGCCTGGAAAAACGTCAAGACGGCGTGTTCGCGGTGTTCGATCTGGGCGGCGGCACTTTTGACGTCACGCTACTGCGGCTTGAAGAGGGCGTGTTTCAGGTGCTGAGCACGGGGGGAGACAGCGCGCTCGGTGGGGACGATATGGATCGCGCGCTCGCGCTCCAGCTGTTGCCGCTGATGGGTTTCGCGGTGGAGGGGGAGCGCATGGAGGCGCCGCCGGAGATAGTCAGCCTGGCGCTCGATGCCGCGCGCCGAGCCAAGCACGCGCTCACGAGCGAGGCGGAGCTGGAGCTGGAGCTGCCGAAGCGCGGCGGGGGCAGCCTCGTGCACCGCGTCACGCGAGCGGAGTTCGACGCGCTGATCGCCCCGCTGCTTGAGCGCACTGGGCGCGCCTGTCGCCGCGCGCTGCGCGACGCGGAGCTCAGCACAGGGGAGATTGACGGCGTGATCTTGGTGGGCGGCTCCACCCGCGTGCCGCGCGTGAGGAGCTACGTCGCGGAGCTGTTCGGCCAGGAGCCGCTGTCGGACATTGATCCTGATTTGGTGGTCGCGTTCGGCGCCGCGCAGCAAGCCGCGCTGCTCGCGGAGAGCTCAGATGAGGTGCTGCTGCTCGACGTGCTGCCGCTATCGCTTGGTATTGAGACGATGGGCGGCGGGGTGGACAAAATCCTGCCGCGCAACACCACCATCCCGGTGGGCGCGCGCAGCAGCTTCACCACCTTCGCGGATGACCAGACGGGCTTTGAGCTGCACGTGGTGCAGGGGGAGCGTGAGCTGGCGGATGACTGCCGCTCGCTCGCTCGCTTCACCCTGCGGGGGATCCCGCCGATGCCTGCCGGCCTGGCGCGCCTCGACGTCTCTTTCCACGTGGATGCAGACGGGCTGCTCACGGTGCTGGCGAAGGAGCTGACCACCGGGCTTGAGCAGCAGGTGGAGGTGGTGCCGAGCTACGGCCTGACGGATGAGCAGGTTGAGCAGATGCTGCTCGACGCGCTCGATCACGGGGAGGCTGACTTGGAGGCGCGGCGCCTGGCGGACGCGCGGGTGGAGGGGCAGCGCATCGCCAAGGCCACGCTGAAGGCATTAGCCAGTGATGCTGACCTCTTGAGCGCGGAGGAGCGCGCTCAGGTGGAGCAGGCTTTGAGCGAGCTAGAGCAGGCGATTTTGCAGTCTGGCGCGAGCGTGATTCAAGCGCGCATGGAGTCCTTGGAGGACGCCACTCACGCCTGGGCTGGGCGGCGGATGGACCGCGCGATTCAAGCGGCCACGCTGGGCCGTAACGTGGGGGAGGTGGAGCGCCGAGTGGAGCACGCCCGCGGCATCGAGGCGCACCTCGAGGAGAGCGCGGAGAAGGCCGCGCAGCAGGCGGCAGAGTCAGCTAGCCTAGTGGGTACTCAATTCGACTTGACCCAGGGTGGTCAGGCTAAGACGGAGAGTTGATCGAATGGCCAAAGTGACGTTCATCGATCAGGGCATTGAGGTGGAGGTGCCAGTGGGCACTAGCATTTTGGAGGCCTCAAAAAAGGTGGGCGCGCCCGAGGGCGACGCCTGCGGTGGGGTGTGCGCTTGCTCCACCTGCCACGTGTACGTGGAGCAAGGCGGCGCGCTCCTCAGCGAAGCTGACGAAGACGAAGAGGACATCTTAGATAAGGCCTTCGACGTGCGCCACACCTCGCGCCTCGGCTGCCAAGCGCGCATTGAACAAGAGGGTGATATTTCCGTACGGATAAGCCAGGAGAGCCTGGAGGCCTATTACAACGAGCACCCGAACGTGCCGCGCCCAGAGGACTTGGGTGCTCGCGGGCGCCGCCCGCTGTCTTCGGGGTGAGGCGCTGGGTGCGTTTGGAGGCTCTGTGCGCCGGGGCGCCCTTGGAGGCGCTGTGCGTCGGCTCCGCGCACCAGCTGACCTGCGCCGGTAGGGGCAGCCTGTCGACATGCGCCCGTAGGGGTAGTCCCCCGTGGCTGCCCTCAAACAGTGGGCGCTGTCCGCCGGCTCCTCGCACCACGTGCCGTGCGCGGTCTTGGTCCGCAGGAGGGCGTCTTGAATGTTGGGGCAGATAGGTCTAAATTAGGACCCATGGGCAGGTCTAAGAATAGCCTCATCGACGGGCTTCAGGTCGCTGAGGACATCGTACCCATCGGTGAACTCAAGGCACACCTCTCTGAGAGGGTTCGGGAGCTGAAGAGCCACCGTCGTCCGCTCGTCATCACGCAGAACGGGAAGGCGGCCGCCGTGATGCTCGCACCGGAGGAGTTCGATCGCCTGACGGCTCAGGGACGCTTCATCGCGGCGGTGCAGGAAGGGCTTAGCGACCTCGATGCGGGGCGCGTCGTCAGTGATGACGACCTTGGGCGCCGCCTGGATGCGCGCTTTGGCTCCCTGCCTAAGGCCTCGAAGAAGCAGGAATGATCCGCTGGACTGAGCGCGCGGCTGGCGATCTCATCGCGATCGGCCACTACATCGCCGCCGATAACCCAACGGTCGCACGAACCTGGGTCGAGAAGTTGCGGCAGCGCGCGGTGAAGGCCTCAAAGCTGCCGCGTGCGGGGCGCGTAGTACCGGAGATCGGGCGAGACGACGTGCGCGAGGTCATCCAACGCAAGTATAGGATTGTCTATCGCGTCGTCGACGACGGCATCGTCGTCCTCACGGTGTTCGAGGGGCACCGTCTCCTTGGCCCACTCGACCCCGATGAGGATTAAGTCGCCAACAAAGGCTGATAGCGCTGGGGGCGCACCAACGTCACCCAGCGCGTCGCAGCCTGTCGACGTACACCCGTAGGGGCAGCCCCCCGTGGCTGCCCTCAAACAGCGGGCTCTGTCCGCCGGCTCCGCGCACCCTTGGGAGGCGCTTGCTGAGCGCGGGGCGCCAGCGCGACAAGAGACAGTTATACTGACGATGTGGCGTCTGTCTCCGCTTGTTCGGGTTTTGGGGGTTGGGTCGCGCCGCGCGGCGCTGAGTGCGTCATCCGGTCGCGGTGCGCGCCTGGGAGGGCGGCACTTGGAGCGGGTGATGCTCGGCGAACCGGAGCGCCTGGGGTACCATCACCGTGATGGAACTGTTCGCCGAGGGAGTCTGGACCGCGACGCGTGAGGCACGATTCTTCGGCCTCGAGTGTGGGAGCCGAATGACCATCGTTCGCCTGCAGGGCGACGGCTTGTTCGTGCACTCGCCGGTCGCGCTGGATGCAGCGACGCGCCGCGAGGTTGACGCGCTCGGCGAGGTGCAGGCCGTCGTGGCGCCGAGCCTGTTTCACCACCTCCACGTCGGCGCGTGGATGCAGGCGTATCCAAAGGCCGTGTTCGCCGCCTGCCCCGGGCTCGAGTGGAAGCGCCCGGATTTGGCATTTGACGTCGTGCTTGGAGATCAGCCGCACCCCACGTGGTCGCGCGATCTGGATCAGGTGTACTTCTCAGCCCGGCGCGAGAACGAGGTGGTGTTCTACCTCGCGCGCCAGCAGCTCATGATCTGCGCGGACGCGCTGCTCAACCTGTCCACACACCCGCTGACGTCGACGCGCGCCGTCGCGAGGCTGATGGGCAACACTGCGCCCGGCGTGGGCTACCTGGAGCGCTTCATGGTCCGCGACCGCCGTGTCGCCCGGCGGCAGAGCGACCGCATCCTGGGATGGGACTTTGACAAAGTCATGCTCTCCCACGGCGCGCCCATCAAGCAGGGCGGCCACGAGGCGATGCGTCGTGCGTATGATTGGCTATGAACGGCGTTGGTGACGCACTGAGCTCTGTAGCTCTTGGCGAGTCACCTCTCCCTTGAGCACTTCGACGACGCGGAGAACGCTCTCATCGACTTGTCCGGCCCCGCCACACAAGTCGCCATTAAAGTCAGCGCCCCTCCACCAGCACCCACTGGCCGCGCTCGGCGCGCGCTGGGAAGGCGCTGCCTAGCGCTTCGTGGTGGTGCGCTGGGATCACCGCCCCGATCGGTGTTGGTCACTTCCTCCTCGGTGTCTGTAAGCGCAGCTTCCTCCCTGCAGCCGTGAGGCGGTAGCGCTGGCTTCGGCTGTTCGGTGTGTCTGGCAGGGTCATCTCGACCAGGCCCGACCCAAGCGCCGGGAGCAGATCCGCTCTGCGGAAGTGATCGCGGTTGCTGAGGCCCAGTACGTCCTGTAGCTCTTGGCGGGTCACCTCTCCGTTAATCACTTCGACGACGAGGAGAACGCTCTCATCGACTTGTCCGGTCCCACCATGCAAGTCACCATGCAAGTCACCATGCAAGTCACCCCGCAAGTCAGCGGCGGCAGCCTTAGCCTCGGGATGGATGGGTAGGATGGTGGCGAAGAATGAGTGGTCGCTGTCGGTCTTGAACTTTGGCTTCGGGGAGCCGTTCTTCTTCATCGCGCGGAGGATCTTCGGGATACCCGTTCCGCGCCCCTCCGTGAGGTCCAGCTCCTTCAAGAACTCGCCGATGCGGCGGTTGCGGTAGCGGCGAGAGATGGCGCGCCCCTTGGCGAAGTCGCTCGGTTTCACGGAGCGATCAGGCCCTGGGTAGCTCACGACGGTGAGCTCATCGCCTGTGATGGTCACCTTGGCGCCGCCCCCTACCGCCTCTCCACCAACACCCACTGGCCGCGCTTGGCGCGCGGTGGGAAGGCGCCGCCTAGCGCTTCGTGGTGGTGCGCTGGGATCACCGCCCAGCGGAGGCTGCGCGTGCGGAGCTCGGTTTCTAGGAGCGCCTTGGTGAGCGCGGGGGGGGCTTCGCCGCGGGGCTTGGGGCGCAGGGGGTGTGCGTGCTCGGGCGCCTCGAAGCCGACCATCACCGCGAAGAAGCCGTAGTCGTCGCTCCAGACACCGATGCCGTCGGCGCCGGCTTCGCGCGCGGCGGCGCCGATGGCTAGCGCGTCGCGGCGGTCGATGAAGGCGTCGCGACGCGCGTACCAGGGGCGCAGTACCAAGGCGCTCACCGCGATCACGGCGCACAGGCTGACAAGGTAGAGCGCGCGCTGGGCGGTGAGGGAGGGACGGGTGTTGGTGGCGCGCGTCAAGCGGAGGGCGCTGAGCGCCGCGCGGGGCAGCCACAGGGCGGTGAGCAGCCACAGGGCGAAGATGGCGCGCTCGGGGTGGTGCGTGGGCGCGCCGTCGCGCACGTCGCCGTAGATGAGGCTGAGCAGCATCACCGCACAGAGCGCCACCGGGCGCAGCCAGGGGCGCCACGGTTGAGAGTCAGGGAAGCTGTCAAATGGGGGACTGGCTGAGCTCTCGGCTGGGTTCTTCGCTGCTCCAGCAGTCCGGTCGATAGCGCCCGGAGCGCGCTTCCCCCAGAGGCGCCGCACCCAAAGCCACAGCGCGGTTAGCAGGGCGGCGCTCATCAGCTCCGGCTCGCCGCGCAGCAGGCTCAGGGGGTAGCCGAGCAGGCTGTCCCACAGGCTGGCCGGCGCGGCGCCGATGGCGCGGCGGTAACTCGCGACGCGCTCCACGAAGAAGGTTGCGTTGCCATGATGAAACACGCCATGCAGCGCCCAGCCAATGCACCCCGTGAGGCTCAGCGTGGCCGCCGCCACGTAGCCGCCCCGTGACCACCCCCGGAGGCTCCGAGCGTCCCACAGCGTGAGCGCCGCGAAGCCGGCCGCCACGGGCCAGGCCTCGTAGCGAGACAGCGTCGCGGCGCCGAGCAGCGCGGTGCCCAACCCCCGAACCCACACCCGACGCTGAGTACAGCTGACGCTCGCCGCGACCACGGCCGCTGCGGTGAGCGCCTCGGGGACGGTGGCCACGCCGAGGACTACGGCGTAAGGGAAGGCGCCGCTCAGGGCGGCGCCGAGCGCGGCCTCCACACGGCTCATGCGGAGCCAGCGCGCCGACACGTAGATGAGCAGGGTGGCGATGAGCCCGGAGGCGATGGCGACATAGCGCGCGGTGCTAAACCCTGAGCCGAACAGCAGCATGGCGCCGCCGTTCAGCCAGAACGGCAGCGGCAGCCAGCTGGTGCCGCTTGGATCGAGGCTTGGGCTCGCCGCGAACTGCTGCGCGATGAACACGCGGGCGAAGTCGTCGTCGCTCACCGCGTGGAAGCCCGCGCTCAAGAGCCCCACGCCGAGCGCCAGCTTCAGCGCAAGGGCCGTGGCGAGCGGCCAGGCGCCTAGCGCGCGTCGCCGCCGGTCAGCTCGCGGCTCACTCAGCGCATCGCTCCCAGCGCCTTGCTCAGCGCCTTGCGCGTCACTCAGCGCACCGCTCTCAGCGCCCTGCCCATGTCGTTCAGCGCTCACGGTGCTCGCTCGCGGCTCCCAGCGCCTTGCTCAGCGCTCCGCGCTTCACCCAGCGCACCCCTCCCAGCGTGCTCGGCGCCGCCTTGCGGCGTCACTCGCTCGGGGCGGACGGTGCGGGCGCTGAGTCCGCCTCAGCGGCCTTCGCCTTGGACTCCAGGGAGGCGTCCGCCGAGCTCGACATGTAGGCGAGGGTCATGCTGGTGGTGAAGAAGATGGCCATCGAGATCCAGCTGACGCGGGTGAGCAGGTTGCCCGCGCCGCGGCCACCGAACACCTGCTGTGCCCCGGCGCCGCCGAACGCTGCCCCGAGCCCACCGGACTTGCCGGGCTGGATGAGCACCACCGCGATCAGCACGAGGCAGGTGATGACGTGAATGACCGTGAGCGGTGTCTGGAGGAACTGGATCATGAACCTAACCTTCGGGCAGCGCGGCCGCCGCGATCCCCACGAAGGCGCTGGCCTTCAGGGAGGCGCCACCCACTAGAGCGCCGTCGATGTCTGGGCAAGCCAAAAGGCCGCGCGCGTTGTCTGGCTTCACGCTGCCGCCGTAGAGCAGGCGCGTGGTGCCAGCAAAATCTTCATTGATTTCAGCTAGTTGCGCGCGAATGGCGGCGTGCACCGCCTGCGCCTCCTCAGGCCCCGCCACCTGCCCGGTGCCGATGGCCCACACTGGCTCGTAGGCGATGGCCCCCACGCCGGGCTGCGCCGCGAGCGCCTCCGCGAACGCGCTCACCTGGCGCCGGATCACCGTGAGTGTGCTCCCGGCGCTGCGCTCCTCCCACGTCTCCCCCACGCA
This sequence comes from uncultured Polyangiaceae bacterium, assembly GCA_964415255.1. GTDB lineage: Bacteria > Myxococcota_A > Polyangia > Polyangiales > Polyangiaceae > JAHBVY01. The sequence goes on from CAYQAC010000018.1 coordinate 15,739, forward strand.
GGCGATGGGACGCAGCCCCGCGCGGAGCGCCGCCTTCACCTTGGCGTCCACCCCTGCGTCTGTCTCCCCGAACAGCTGCCGCCGCTCCGAGTGGCCGATGATGACCCACTTGCAGCCGGCGTCGAGCAGCATCGGCGCGCTCACCTCGCCGGTGAAGGCGCCATCATCCTCCGGGTACAGGTTCTGTGCGGCGACCTCCACCGGAATGGTTAGTGAGGCTGACTCTTCCTCCAGGGTGGCGGACACCGCCGCCAAGGCGGTGAACGGCGGCGCGAGCACCAGCTCCACGCTGCCGCGCGGAAATGAACCCGCGCTGAGTGCGCGCACCACGTCCAGCGTGAGCGCGCAGCTTGAGGGCCCGCCGTGGTTGAGCTTCCAGTTGCCCGCGATGAGCGGCACGCGCTTCGTCATGTGTCCTCCTGCACCCTGAGCGCCTCCACCCCGGGCAGGCGCTTGCCCTCAATGAGCTCAAGCGCCGCGCCGCCGCCGGTGGAGACGTGATCGATACGCCCCGCGAGCTCCGCGCCTGCCTGACGCACCGCCGCGGCGCTGTCCCCGCCGCCCACCACGGTGAAGCCGGGGCAGCTGGCCACTGCCTCGGCGACGCCGAGGGTGCCGCGCGCGAACGCGGCGTTCTCGAACAGGCCCATGGGGCCATTCCAGAACACGGTGCGCGCCTTGGCCAGCTTCTCTGCGAACGCCTTGACGGTGGCGGGCCCGATGTCGAGCGCCAGCTGATCTTCTGAGATGTGCGTCACGGAGCGAAGCTCGCCCTCCGTGGCCTCCAGGCTGGTGGCTGCCATCACGTCGGTGGGGAGCAAGATCTCCACGCCGCGATCGCGCGCCTGCTCTAGCAGGGTGCGCCCGCGCGCGAGCCAGTCGCGCTCGACCCGTGACTGCCCCAGCGCGTGGCCCTGCGCGGCGAGCAGCGTGTTGGCCATGGCGCCCCCGATGCAGAGCGCGCTGCATTTGCCGAGCAGCGCCTCAATCACCTCGATTTTGTCGGCCACCTTCGCGCCGCCCAGCACCGCCACGAAGGGGCGCTCCGGGCTATCCACCACGCGCGCGAGCGACGCGACCTCCGAGGCCACGAGGAAGCCCATGGCGCGCTCCGACTTCACCCGTGGCAGCCCCGCGGTGGAGGCGTGCGCGCGGTGCAAGGTGCCGAAGGCGTCGCTCACGTAGGTGTCGCACAAGTCGGCGAGCGCCTTGACGAAGCCCTCGTCGTTCGCCTCCTCCTCGGGGTGGAAGCGCAGGTTCTCCAGCAGGCAGAGCTGCCCTGGGCGAAGGTCTTGGATGACCTTGCGCGCGGCGTCCCCGACGCAGTCGTCAGGGAGGTGAACTTCAACGTTCATCAGCTCCGCCAGCCTCGCGCCGCAAGGCTCGAGGCTGTAGCGCGGATCTGGCTTGCCCTTGGGGCGCCCCAGGTGGCTCGCGAGGATCACGCGGGCGCCTTGCTCCAGCGCGTGCTGGATGGTCGGCATCGCCGCGCGGATGCGCTCGTCGTCCGTGATGGCGCCCTCTTTGTTGAGCGGCACGTTGAAGTCCACCCGGATGAGCACCCGGCGGCCCACGAGCTCCAAATCCGTGATCTTGCGGATCCCATCCAGGTAAGCCATGACGCTGTCCTTCGGTGGTACCTGAAGCGGCTCAGCCCTGCGCGACGCGCAGCGCGAGATCGAGCATGCGGTTGGAGAAGCCCCACTCGTTGTCGTACCAGGCGAACACCTTGGCGAAGCGCGCGCCCTGCACCTTGGTGAGGGTGGCGTCGAAGATGCTGGAGTGCGGGTTGCCGATGAAGTCGCTCGAGACGAGCGGCTCCTCCGTGTACTCCAGCACGCCCTTCAGCGGGCCCTCCGCGGCGCGGCGCATGGCCTGGTTGATGGCCTCCACCGTGACGTCCTTCTCGGTCTCCACGGAGAGGTCAACCAGGCTGACGTCCACCGTGGGCACCCGGATGGCCAGCCCATCGAACTTGCCCTTGAGCGCTGGGATCACCTCGGCCACCGCCTTGGCGGCGCCGGTGCTGGTGGGGATCATGCTGACGGCGGCGGCGCGCGCGCGGCGCAAATC
>CAYQAC010000018.1:17821-22213 GCA_964415255.1 uncultured Polyangiaceae bacterium
CCCCTTTTTATGCGGGAGATCGAGCAGCGCCTGATCGTTGGTGTAGGCGTGCACCGTGGTCATCAGGCCGCTTACCACCCCGAACTCATCGAGCAGCACCTTGGCGACCGGCGCCAGGCAGTTGGTGGTGCAGCTGGCGCTGCTGATCACCTGGTGCGAGGGGCTGTAGTCAGCGTCGTTCACGCCGCACACCAGGGTGAGGTCGTGATTTTTGGCAGGGGCGCTGACGATCACCTTCTTGGCGCCGGCGGTGATGTGCCCGATGGCCTTGGCCTTGTCGGTGAAGAGCCCGGTGCACTCGAGCACCACGTCCACGCCATACTTCTGCCATGGGATCTCCGCGGGGTCCTTCACCGCGGTCACCTGGATGTCCTGCTCGCCCACGCGGATGCTGCTGTCAGACACGCTGACGGGCGCCGCCGTGAAGCCGCGGTGGACTGAGTCGTACTTGAGCAGGTGGGCCAGCGTCTTCGGATCCGTGAGGTCGTTGATGCAGGTCACCTCGAGATCGGTGATGCCGCGCTGATAGAGCGCGCGGAGCACGCAGCGCCCGATGCGACCGAAGCCATTGATGCCAACTTTTACCGACATGACTCCTCCTTGACAGTGCGCGGAACGGCGTCCGCGTGAAGCCGGCGCGGGCGGGTGAGCCAGGGCTGAACCGACCTGGGTCAGCTCGGGGCGCTCATCAGCTCGGGGCCGAAAACTGGGCGGAACTTAGGCGCTAGGATCGGCTTGGTCAACGCGATCCGCTACGCAATATCTGCCGGCACCTGGGCTGTGATTTGGGTGCCGGTGATGTTGAAGATCCGAAACGGCTTCACCTTGCCCTTGAGGCTGGCGGGCGGCAGCTCCTGATACTGAAAGCGGTTCTTCAGCAGGCCGAGCGTGGCCTCGCTCACCAGGATTTGTCCGCCCTCGGCCACGCCGCACAGCCGCGCGCTGGTGTTCGCGGTGTCGCCGATCACGGTGTAGCTGAGCGCCTTGGAGGAGCCGATGTAGCCCGCGACCAGCGGGCCGGTGTGGATGCCGATGCCGATGGCGAGCGGCGGCAGCTCACGGCCGAGGCGGGAGCGGTTGAAGTTGCCGAGCTCCTCCATCATCTCCAGCGAGCAGCTCACGCTGCGGATGGGGTCGTCAGCTGCCGTGACGGGTGCGCCCCACAGCGCCATGATGCCGTCCCCCATGAATTTATCGAGGGTGCCGTCGTACTTGAACAGCGTCTCGACCATCATCTCAAAATACTCGTTCAGCATCTCGACGATGCTCTCGGGCTGAGCCCCATCGCTCATGCGGGTGAAGCCGCGGATGTCCGAGTTGAACACCGTCACGCTCTGCTGCAGCTGGCCGCCCTTCTTGACCTCCAGCTCACCGCTCATCACGCGCTCGGCGACGTTGGGCGAGAGCAGGCGGCTGAACCGCTCACGGTTGACGACCTCCTCCTGGATCTTGCGCCCCAGGATGTTGATCTCGATGAACATCGCCGCCTGCGCCGCGATGCTCGTCACGATCTCCATGTCCTTCTGCTGAAACTGCGCGAGCGTCTCGCTGTCGAGCCACAGCGCGCCGAGGATGTCGTCGTTGTGGAGCAGCGGGGCGACGATGGCGGAGCTGATCCGGTTCAGGATCATGCTCTTGCCCTTGGAGGCCGCGAAATCCATCGCGGCGTCGTGGGTGAGCACCGTCGCGCGCTCTTGGATCACGTGGTTCATGATCGTGCTGGAGACGGTGATGGGCGTCTCTGAGCCGTCGCGCCGCAGGCTCGCGCCAGGCACCAGCTCACCGCTCGGCTCACGCAGGAAGATCACCCCGCGATCGGCGCGCACGAACTTGAACACGCTCATCAAGATTTTGTTGAGCAAGGTCGGGAGATCGCGCTCAAGGGCGATCTCGCGGCCGAGCTCGTGCGAGAGCCGCAGCCGCTCATAGTCCGCCGCTAGCTGCTGGGGATTGGCGACCAGCTGGTCGTACGGGAGGAAGCCCTTCTGGGTGGCGGCGATCTGGGTGCCGATGGCGCGCGCCGCGTCGTTCACCGCGACGCGGGTGTGGTTCATGGGGGGCAGCGCGGACTGCTGGATAGCGCCTGGTTGGCTGAGCACCGGGGCGGGTATCGCGTGCTGTTGGAAGCCCTGACCCGGGAAGCTGGGCGCGTAGCCTGCGCCCGGGAAGTTTGGTGGCGGGGCTTGAGCTGGCGCCTGACCTGGCTGCGAGGTGCCGGGCGCCGAAGCGGGCGGGTAGCTGCCCGCGTGCGGCGCGCCGGGCGGCGGGGAGGGACCGGCGCCTTGTTGCCACACCTCGCCGCGTGGGCTCTCGCTCATGCCATCGAAGTAGCGCGCGCGCGTCGCGCCGAGGCTGATCTCGTCGCCGTTTTGCAGTTGGCGCTCGCCCTGAACGCGCTCCGCGTTGATGTAGGTGCCGTTCAAGCTGCCGAGATCGCGCAGCCAGAACTGATCGCCGCGCAGCTCGACGATGCAGTGCTCCTTGGAGACGATCTTGTCGAGCAGCTGGACCGAGTTGCTCGGGTGACGCCCGAGCGTGTTGTGGGGCCTCAGCTCGACCACCTGTTGGCCATCGGGTGTCGCGAGGATGAGACGAGCCATGGGCCCTGCGAGGCTAACCGGCGGTCGCCCACGGAACAAGCGCGCACCCATCGGACCCCGCTGAGCGCCACGGCCAGCGACCCTGGGCGCCTTGCCAAACCCAAAAAATCCCCGAGCCAAGGGCCTGCGGGGCGGCAGGCGCCGGCTCCCACCTGAGCCCAAGCTGGGGCGCGAACCGCGAGGAATTTGGTAGGGTCGCCCCATGGCAGGGCACCTTCTTGCGATCGATCAGGGCACGACCGGCTCCACGGCGCTGGTGATGGACACGGAGGGGGTCACCCTCGGCCGCGCCAGCCGCGAGTTCCCGCAGCACTTCCCCGAGCCGGGCTGGGTGGAGCACGACGCGGAGGAGCTGTGGGCGAGCGTCATGGGCGCGGTGCGCGAGGCGCTGCGCGTGGCGCACGTGGCCGGCCACGAGATCGCGGCGATCGGCATCACCAACCAGCGCGAGACGACCCTGCTCTGGGATCGTCAGACGGGCGCCCCCATTCAGCGCGCCATCGTGTGGCAGGACAGGCGCACGGCGGCGCGCTGCGCTGAGCTCAAGGCGGCGGGGCACGAGGCGCTGGTGCGTGAGCGCACCGGATTAGTACTGGATCCTTACTTCTCGGGGACCAAGCTCGCGTGGCTCTTGGATCAGCACCCGGGAGCGCGCGAGCGGGCCGCGGCCGGCGAGCTCTGCTTCGGGACCGTGGACTCTTACTTGGTCTTCAGGCTGGCAGGGGGGGCAGGGGGTTTGGCACCGCACTCTAAGGACGCGCCGCACATCACGGACGCCACGAACGCCAGCCGCACGCTCTTGATGGATCTCGCCGCGCGGCGTTGGGATCCTGAGCTGTGCGAGCTGTTCGGGGTGCCGATGGCGGCGCTGCCGCGCATCGTGTCCTCCGCGGAGGTGGTGGGGCACACCCAGGGGCTGGCATTTTTACCAGATGGAATCCCGATCGCGGGCATCGCGGGCGATCAGCACGCGGCGCTGTTCGGGCAGGCCTGCCTCCAGCCGGGGCAGGTCAAGTGCACCTATGGCACCGGCGCCTTCGTGGTGATGAACACCGGCTCGCGCGTGGTGAAGAGCCAGTTCGGGCTACTGTCTACCTTGGCCTGGCAGCTGGGGGAGGAGGCGGTGTACGCCCTGGAGGGCAGCGCCTTCATCGCCGGCGCCGCGGTGCAGTGGCTGCGGGACTCGCTCGGCGTCATCGAGAGCGCCAGCGAGACGGAGGCGCTGGCGCGCAGCGTGCCGGACGCCGGCGGGGTGCACTTCGTGCCGGCGCTGGTCGGGCTGGGCGCGCCGTACTGGGACCCAGAGGCGCGCGGCCTCATCTGTGGCATCACCCGGGGCACCACGCGCGCGCACCTGGTGCGCGCGACGCTGGACGCCATCGCGCTGCAGGTGACGGATCTGGTGCGCGCGATGGGCGACGACCTGGGGGAGCCCCTCAGCCTGATGCGGGTGGACGGCGGCGCCGCCGCCAATGACCTGTTGATGCAGCTCCAGAGCGACCTGGCGGGGCTCACCGTGGAGCGCCCGAGCGAGCTCGAGACCACCGCCCGCGGCGCGGCGATGCTCGCGGGGATCGGCGTCGGGATTTACCGGGACGCAGAGGACGCCGCGCGCACCGTCAAAATCCAGGACCAATTCCGTGTTTCGATGAGCGCGGCGGAGCGCGAGGCTAAGCTTGAGGGCTGGCATGCGGCGGTGCGCCGCGCGCGTGGCCAGGCGGTGTGAAGCGTGCGCGGCGGGCGGTGTGAAGCGCGCGCGGCGGGCGGTGAGGCGTGCTATGGGTGCTTGAGC
>CAYQAC010000018.1:22223-46437 GCA_964415255.1 uncultured Polyangiaceae bacterium
GAGCACCGAGCGCGCTGCCGCCAAGCCTACGGGGTGGCCCGCCTTGGTGGGGCGAGGCGCCTCCTCCTCCCCCCTTGGCGTGGTGCCTCCGGTGCTCCATTTGCTTATTCTGAGCGCGACCAGCGGCTGACCCAGGTCGCGCGAGAGGGCCACAAGGTTTCGAATCATGGCGAGAGCGGACAACAGCGACGAGAGCAGCCTGCGTGACGTCCCGGTGGATTGGGAGGCGCTCGAGGACGCCTTTGAGAACAACGCTCAAGAGGTCCACAGCTACCTTCACCTCGTGACGGGTGAGGTGCTGCGGGTGGTGGACGGCATCGCTGATCCTGACATGCACTCGCGCATCGCCGTTGACGATGGCTACCTCAGCATTGAGCCGGTGAGCTCACGGGAGCAGTACCGCTGGATGGAGCGCTTCATCCCCATGGTGGAGGATGAGGCCCTGCAAGGGCGCCTCACCGCCGCCATCGATGGTAAGGGCGCCTTCCGACGCTTCAAGGACGTGCTGATGTCGCACGCGACGGAGCGTGAGCGCTGGTTCGCGTTTCGGAGCGAGCGGCTCCGGGTGTTCATGGAGGCTTGGCTCACCGCCAACCACCTGGCGCCGGTCGCTCGCCCAGCGCCCGCCGTGCACGCGCAGGTGGAGCCGGCGCCCATCTCTCAGGAGCTGCTCACCGGGCGTCGTCAGCGCTCGATCGACTCCGTGCGCAAGCAGCTGCGTGACGTGATCGAGGTGCTCGGCACGCGCGACTTGGACAAGGTGCTGGCCTTCGCGGAGTTCGTGCGCGCGCGTCGCGCGCTGCGTGGCTTCGCGCAGCGCGGCGAGGGTGAGGCGCGCTCAGGAGAAGAGGGTGAGCCAACTGACGACACCCAAGCGGCGCGCTGAGCCGCCGCGCGCTGCTCGGTGCGCGGTGAGCGGCAGTCCACGTCGGAGGGCGCGGTGATGCGTCGCTCGCTGTGGCTCGCGGCGGGCGCGCTGAGCTTGGCGCTCCTCAGCGGCTCGCCAGCGGCACTCGCGGCGCCAGCGCGCGGCGCGCCTCGCGCGGTGGTCGATCGCGCAGTGGTCGATCGCGCGGTGGTGCGCTTCATCGCCCCGGAGATCGGCGGGGTGATGTCGCCTCAGTTCATCTTCGAGCGTGAGCTGGCGTTCGAGGCTCGCCTCGAGGCGCTGTCGGACACCGGCTTTCGGGTGACGGAGGCGACGCCGTTTCGTGAGCGCCACGTGCGCGCGGCGATGGAGCGCCACGTGGCGGAGAGCCTGCTCGCCGGGCTGAGAACCACCCCGACACCGTCTGAGGCTGAGGTCCGGCGCCGCGCGCGCGAGGCCCGCGCGGCTTGGGCTCAGCGCACCGGTGGGGATCGTGGCATCGTGAGCGCGGCGGAGGCTGAGGGGCTCAGCCAGGCGGAGCTGCTGCGCGTGTTCCGTCGCCAGGCGCGCGCGAGCCTCTATGTGGATCGCATGATCACCCCCATGCTGCGCCCCAGCCGCGCTGAACTCGAGTCACTCCACGCCAGCGCAGAGACGCCCTACCGCCAGCTGAGGTTCCGCGAGGCGGAGCCCCACCTCCGGCGCTGGTACGTCAGCCGGCGGCTCGCCGCCGCGCTCCAAGAGTTCTATCAGAACGCGCGCACGCGCGTGCAGATCCAGCTGCTGTGACGTCAGGCGCCCTGACGACGCACGAATTGGCTTGAGTGACTGAGGGAGCTCGGCAGGTGCCCTGACGAGGCACGAATTGGCTTGAGTGGCTGAGGGGACTCGGCAGGCGCGAGCAGCGCGGTGCCCAACCCCCAAACAATCCAAGGGGCAGCGCAGAGGCCATGAACGGCGCTGATGAACAGCGCCTCACGACTACGCTAGTCGAGCCGCACGTACTCAAAGTCCACCGGGCGCCCCTTGATGCCCTGCTTGGGCGCGGCGATCCAGTGGGCCATCTTCCCGGGCTCGTAAACGGGGCGGCTCATCAGGCTCTTCACGTAGGCGCGGTCTTCATCGGTGGGCAGCCAGTCGTTCTTCTTGGCCTCCCACTCCTCACGGTTGATGAGGGCGCCCTCCGGCGTGAAATGGAGCCCCGCGTACAGCCCAATTTGGCGGTTGAAGCGCCGGCTCGGCAGTGTGAGCACGAAGTCTACCCCGTGCTCCTGGATCATGCGGTTCCACTTGTTGACGCCGCGCTGACAGTCCTCCGTGTACTCGGTGCGCAGCACCTCGTTCATCGCGTTGCGGAGCGGCACCTCCTCTTGGGTCAGCTTGCCGCCGTCGACCTTGTCCATCTCGAACACCTGATCGAGGCACAGGTGGTCTTCATACTGCGCCTCCTTCGCGCGGCCCTTGAGGCCCGCGGCAAAATAGCTGGCGGCGTTGCTTGAGATCTCGCCGCCGAACAAATCGAGCGAGATGGAGTACCAGAAGTTAAGCGCCTTCTGGAGCGTCTCCAGATCAATCACGCCGAGCTCGCGCGCGCTCTTGCCAGGGTTCTCCTTCATCACTTGGCAGGTGCGATCGAGCACGCGCAAGATCCCCGTCTCGCCGACGAACATGTGGTGCGCCTCCTCCGTGAGCATGAAGCGCGTGGTGCGGCTCAGCGGATCGAAGGCGCTCTCGCTGAGGGCGAGCAGCTGGTACTTGCCGTCGCGATCCGTGAAGAAGGTGAACATGAAGAACGAGAGCCAGTCGTCGCAGGGCGCGTTGAAGGCGCCCAGGATGCGCGGGTTGTTGTCGTCGCCGCTGCGGCGCTCGAGCAGGGCCTCCGCCTCCTCGCGGCCATCGCGCCCGAAGTAGGAGTGGAGCAGGTACACCATGGCCCACAGGTGCCGGCCCTCCTCCACGTTGACCTGAAACAGGTTCCGTAAATCATAGAGGCTTGGGCAAGTCTGACCCAGCAGGCGCTGCTGCTCCACGCTGGCAGGCTCCGTGTCCCCCTGGGTGACGATGATGCGCCGCAGGGTGTTCCGGTGCTCCCCTGGGATCTCCTGCCACACCGGCTTGCCGTAGTCGTCCCCGCAGGGGATGCGCCTATCCTTCACTGGATCCGCCAGGAAGATCCCCCAGCGGTAGTCAGGCATTTTGACGTAGTCGAAGTGCGCCCAGCCCTGAGAGTCCGCGCTGATCGCCGTCCGCAGGTAGACGTCCTTCGTCTGAAAGCCCTCCGGGCCCATCTCTGTCCACCAGCTGATGAAGTTGGGCAGCCACTTCTCTAGCGCGCGCTGCAGCTTGCGGTCGCTCGAGAGGTCAACATTGTTCGGGATCTTCTGGCTGTGGTCGATTTGGCTCATGGTCCCTCCGAGGCTGGTTTCGTGAACGGCGGCGTGATCTCGCGCGCCGGGCGCTGATGGGGTGCAGTCAGGTTGGCTGAAGAGCTGGTCAGGTGTGCTGAAGAGCTGAGATAGGTCAGGTAGGTTGACGATAGGGCGCTCAGCGCTCAGGGGCGCTCAGGTGCGGTCGAAGTTGAACTTGGGGCGCTCAGGTGCGGTCGAAGTTGAACTTGGGGCGCTCTGGGGTGCCGTAGGTGGTGAGGCCGCCGCGCTCGCCCACGGCGTTGGGGCGCTGGAAGATCCAGTTCTGCCAGGCGCTCAGCCGCCCGAAGATCTTGGTCTCCAGCGTCTCGGGGCCGACGAACCGCAGGCTCGCCTCCATCCCCGTGAGCGCGTCCGGGCTGAAGGCGGCGCGCTCTTCCATCGCGATCCGCACCTCGTCCTCCCAGTCGATGTCGTCCGGCGTGTACGTCACCAGGCCGAGCTCGCGCGCGGCCTCGGTGTCGATGGCGCCCTCGCTCACGTGCGCTCGCACCTTCCCCACCTGCTCCGGGGTGCCGTAGAAGCGCGCCTCAAGCCGCGTGAGCCCGCTCGCCATGGGCAGCGCGCCGAAGCTCAGCTCTGAGCAGGTGAGCGTGGGCCCGTCATCCACGTCGAGCATGAAGGAGCGGTCGGCGGCCAGCGCCAGCTCCAGCAGGCAGCCGGCGAAGCAGGTGTCCTGATCGACGATGGCGAACACGGTGCGCGCCATCAGGTCTAGCCGCTTCAACACGCGCCGCATGTGCAGCAAGATTTCGCTAGCGAACCAGTCTGTCTTAGCGAGCTCGATCAGCGCGGCGTCGCTCGCCAGCACCTGCTCGGCGCTGCCTGTGGTGCGCAGCATCAAGAGGCCGATCTGCGGGTGGTTGAAGCGCAGGCCCAGCAGGGCGTCATCTAGCTCGCGGAACGCGCGGAGCGCCCAGGCGTCAGCGCCCGCTGTGCGCAGCGCCTCCGCTGAGCTGGGCGGGGGCTCCTTGGGGGCGCTGATGGACAGGTGAGCGACCCGCGCCTCCGCGTCGACGCGCAGCTCCACGTAGCGGTAGCGCGTGGTGTCGCCGTCACGCTCAGGGGCGAGCGGCGTGAGCGTCACCCCCTGCCCGGCGCGCTCCTTCGCGCCCTGGACAAGCTCACTGACCGTCTCCTTCAGGGCCTCGGCGAACCCCGACTTCTTCTCCACCCGATCCACCAGGCCCCAGGCCAGCGCCCGCTTCCCCCGCACGCCCTCGGCCACGGTGCTGAACGCGTCGGCTAGATCACGCCGCACCTTGCGCTTGTCGACCAGCCGCGTGAGCCCGCCGGTCCCCGGCAGCACGCCGAGCAGCGGGACCTCAGGTAAGCTGACCGCGCTGGAGCCGTCGTCCACTAGCAGGATGCGCTCGCAGGCCATCGCCAGCTCATAGCCGCCGCCGGCGCAGGCGCCGGTGATCGCCGCCAGGGTGCGCACCCCGCTCTGCTCCGCGAGATCTTCCAAGTAGAGCCGCGTCTCGTTGGTGAACTTGCAGAAATTGACCTTGAACGTGTGGCTGGAGCTGCCAAGCATGTAGATGTTGGCGCCCGAGCAGAACACGCGATCTTTCGAGCCCGAGATGACCAGCGCCTTGACCTCCGGGTGCTCGAAGCGCACCCGCTGGATGGCGTCCGCCAGCTCGATGTCGACCCCCAGGTCGTAGCTGTTTTGCTTCAGCACGTAGCCGGGGCGGAGCCCGCCATCTTCCGGGATGTCCAAATCCAGGGTGGCCACCTCACCCTCGAAGCTGAGCTTCCAGTGGCGGTAGTTCGTCGGGTGGGTCTCGAATCGAATCGCATCCATGAGGTGCGACAGATTAGACCTCGTGAGCCGACCGTTCAAGAAGTATCCTGCAGTTGAACTGCCCCCTTTCTGAAGTATAATGCAGGAATGACGCGGGCGCCTCACCCCACCCTCCTCGCGCTTGGCCGCAGCGTTCGGACCCGGCGACGTGAGCGGGGGCTCAGCATCGCGGCGCTGAGCACCCGCACGGGGGTGAGCGAGCGCTTCCTGCATGAGCTGGAGGCGGGGCGCGGCAACATCTCCGTGGTGCGGCTGTGTGACGTGGCGAGCGCCCTGGGCGCGAGCGCCTCGGATCTGCTGCACCAAGCCGAGCCGGAGCCGTGCAGCGTGATCGCCCTGTTGGGGATGCGCGGCGCGGGCAAGAGCACCATGGGGCGGCGGCTCGCGGCGCGCATGAAGCTGCCGTTCGTTGAGCTCGATCAGCTGGTGGAGGAGTCCGCTGGGATGACGCTGAGCGAGGTGTTCGAGCTGCAGGGGGAGGCGTTCTATCGGCGCCTTGAGCGGGAGACGCTGCGGCGCTTCCTGCGCGACACGCAGGGCAGCGTGCTGGCGACGGGCGGCAGCATCGTCAGCGACGCGGAGACCTACGATTTACTGCGCCGAAGCGCGACCACGGTGTGGCTCAAGGCACGCCCAGAAGATCACATGGAGCGCGTGTTGGCGCAGGGGGACACCCGCCCGATGCGTAACCGCAGCAACGCGATGGCCGACTTGAAGGCGCTGCTCAAGGCGCGCGCGCCGCTCTACGCCCAGGCAGATCACGTGGTGGAGACGCACCAAATGAGCGTGGAGGGCGCGCTCGATTTCCTGGCAGAGTCGCTCGATCGGTCGTCAGGCGCTCAGCCCGGAGCAGCCTGGCCGGACGTTTAGAGCCAGTCAGTGTTGCTGACAAGTGAGCAGCGCTGATACAGCAGTCAGTGTTGCTGACAAGTGACCGCAGCGATCAGTCAGTGTTGCTGACAAGTGACCGCGGCGATCAGTCAGTGTTGCTGACTCATCGCTTTTTATTTTGGGGGTTTGCCAGTTTTACCCTGGGGTAAGCTGTCAAGTTGCCTGGCGGTCCCCTGGTTCGGCGCTGGCTGGCGCGGCTCACCAGCGTACGGTCACCCGCGGTGGCTGGCACTTGACCTCGGCGTCGCTGATCTCGAGCTCCACCGTGAGGGTGGTGGAGCCGTGCTTCATCTCGGCCAGGTTGATGTCCTTGGCGGCGCTCAGATCCACGCGCGGCACCACCTGCTCCGGCTTGAGCGAGCGGATCACCTCTGGGGGGCCGATCACGGTGACGTCCACCGTGCGTGGGTTCGCCTTACCATTCGTGACGCCGATGACCTCCACCGGGCGGTTGGTGAACAGCTGCTCGCTCACGCGCCGAACGATGGTCACGGTGACGCCTGGCCGCGGCGCCCGAGGGTCGAGGTAGCGCACCCGGGGCGGCGGATCGTCGATGGCGATGCGGCGTCGGTAGACGCCCTCTGACAGCCCTGAGACATCGAAGGCGGACAGCCGCGCGAACTGCATCACCTCCACCAGGGCCGCCGGGCCCTCCACGGTGACGTGGGTCGGGTCCACCTTCAGATCGCCCTTCACCATGAAGCCCTCCGCCGTCTTGCCGGTGATGGCGGCCTGCACGGGGATGGAGCGGGTGATGACGTCCTGCCAATCGAGCTCAATGCTGGGTGGATCGATGATGCCGACGTCGACGTCGAGCGGCACCGAGAACATCTCCGGATCGAAGCTGATGCGGCCTGCCTTGCCGTCACGCAGATCTAACTCAACCGGCGCGACCCCTGAGGTGAGCATGCGATCGATGGAGCGGGTCGAGCCGCGCACCGTCATGTGGACGTTGGCGGGGATGGGCGTCATCAGCTCGCGCTTGGCGCTGTCAGGCGGGAGCCTCAGCACCACCCCGACCGGGATGGTGCGCTGCTGCTGATCTTCCCGGCTGTGCTGGTAAGCGAACAGCCCTATCGCGAACGTCATCGCGATCAGCTTGAGGCCTAGGTTCTCGGTGAAGGCGGGGCTGAGCCAGGAGAACAGCCGGCGGATCATGTGCCCTCCCCGGGCTCACCCCGAGAGCTCTCAGGGCCGTCGGCTGATGAGCTGCGGAGCGGCATGGGGGTGGTGGCGGGCGCGAGCGGCGTGCCGGTGGGGCGCACCTCCGGCTCCACCTCGATGGACTCCGGCTTGAGCTGGCGCAGCGGCTTCGGTGCGTCGCTCGTGGGGCGCGCCTCTGGCTCCGCCTCCGTGGGCTCAGCCTTGCGTTGCCGGAGCGGCTTCGGTGTCTCGTCCGCTGGGGCAGCGCCGGGCTGGCGTGCGTCCGTGGGCTCCGTGAAGCGGATGCTGATGGGGCCGCTGTCATCCGCCGTGGGGATCGCCGTCTTGCGGTCCTCACTGCGCGAGGTGCGCTCCACCAGGAGCTTGGACGTGCGCTCTGACTCCTCCGGCGGGGAGGCGAGGGTGACGCGCGAGCTCCGGTCCGCCGCGCTCTTGGGCGCAGCCGCACGCGCCAGGACCGCCTTGGCGGCGACCTTGGTGGCCTTCTTTCGGGGCCCCAACTCGGCGTTCAGCATGCTGCGCAAATCTGCAGCTGAGATGGGTGACACGATGTTGCCATTGAAACAAAAACTGATGGTGCCGCGCTCCTCGCTCACCACCACCAAGACGGCGTCCGTCTCCTCCGTGATGGCCATGGCGGCGCGGTGCCGCGAGCCGAACTGGGAGTCCATGGCGCGGGTGCCGCTCATGGGGAAGAAGACGCCCGCCTTGGCGATCCGCAGGCTGCGGATGATGACGGCGCCGTCGTGCAGCTTGTTGAGGCCCTCCGGCAGGAACAGGCTCACCAAGAGCTCGCGGGTGACCTGAGCGTCGAGCGAGATCCCCTTCTGGCTCTGCTCCACGAACTCATCGAGGTTGGCCTCCTTCTCGAAGCAGATGATGGCGCCGATGCGGTGCTTGGCGAGCTCCGTCGCGGCCTCCACCACATCATCAATCACCTGGGACTCCGCCGTGCGGGAGCCGCCGAGGCTCGCGCCGCGCCCGAGTCGCATCAGGCCGCGGCGGATGTCGTTCTGGAACACCACCACCACCAGGAGCAGCATGCTGGAAAGCAGGGTGCCCAAGATGTTGAGCACCGTCTCTAAGCGGAGCCGCTGGGCGACCACGTAGAGCAGCATCACCGCGCCGAGACCCACGCCGACTTGGATGGCGCGCGTCCCCCGCACCACCAAGAGCGCGCGGTAGAAGATGTAGTAGACGATGAAGACGTCGAGCGCGTCACGCGCGAGCTGGGCCACGTTACGATCGGCAAAGTAGCTGACGAACGTCTCAAGCATGGCCCACCTGCTGCTGCTTGCAGGCGCTGAGCACCGCCAGCGCTTGGCGCACCTCGCGCACATCGTGAACGCGGAGCGCGGAGGCGCCGCGCTCCGCCGCGATGATGCAGGCGGCGACGGTGCCCCCCAGGCGCTCATTGGGCGGCGATGGATCGACCGCGGCGATGAACGACTTTCGACTTGGGCCCACGATGATGGGCGCCCCCAGCTGCTGGAACTCCGCGAGGCGCCGGAGCACCTCGAAGCTGTGCCGCGCGTTCTTCGCGAAGCCGAGCCCCGGATCGAAGAACACGCGCTCAGCCGCGAGCCCAGCTTGCACCGCGCGCTCGCGCGCCGCCGCCCACTCTCGCGAGATGTCCTCCACCACGTCGCTGTAGGCGTCGTCGGGCCACTCGCTGTACCCGGGCATGCTGCTCATGGGACCACGCGCGTGCATGATCAGCAGCTCGGCCTCAGCCTTGGCGGTGACCTTGGCGAGATCAGGATCGGCGAGACACGAGACGTCGTTGATGAGCTGCGCTCCGAGCGCGAGCACGCGCTCGGCCACCTCGGGGCTCGTGGTGTCGACGCTGACCACCGCGCCCACTCGCAGGGCGTGGAGGATGGCGCTCTCGACGCGCTCGAGCTGCTCCTTCGCGGGGACAGGGAGCGCGCCAGGGCGCGACGACTCAGCCCCGATGTCGATCCAGTCCGCGCCGTCACGCATCAGCTCATCGATGCGTTGCCGCGCCTCAGTCGGCTCCAGGTAGCGGCCCCCGTCGGAGAAGGAGTCGGGGGTGACGTTGAGCACGCCCATCACCACGCAGCTCCCAGCTCGTCGGACGAGCGACAGCTTCGGTCCGAGCGATGCGCGGAGACCTCCCACATCAATTCCGGTAGCAAGCGGCGGGGCCCTCCGCAAGGCGCGCTGCGCGCTAATACGACGGCCGGCGCTGGAGCTTGAGCGTCCGTCAGGCGGCCGCTAGCAGGGCCAATGGTCAGCTATGACACGTGGAGGGTGCTTTGGGCGTACACCATGCGCTATAAGCGGCGCGTGCTGAGTGACTTGCCCAGCGGCGCGCCGCAGGCCTGCTCTGGCCGCGCTGGCGCGTGCTCGGCGTGGCGGCGCGCCTCGCCGTGGCGAGCAGGTGGGCGCCGAAGTCACCCGGCGCTTCGCGGCAGGTGGGGGCACGCGCTGTGGCGTCCCGTCGCAGCCAACCCCCAAAAACCCCAGCAAGTTCAGGCTAGGGGTTAGCGCAGTGCTCAGGACTCGCATGCGCGTCGGCTGGGGCGCTTCGCTGCTCATCAGCCTGATCAGCGCGGTGGTGTGGACCGCGATCCACTCTGGGGATCGCTTCATCCCTGGCTGGGCGCCAAAGTATGGCGCGTCGGTCGTCACCACCCAGCGCATCCCTTTCGGGCCGCGGCTCGAGCGCGACCTCACCACCGGGCGGCTTGAGCTCACCTACCCTCACGACGACGTGGTCGTGGCGCGCGGCGTCACGCTCGACCCTCAGAAGCAGGCGCACCGCCTGATCTACGAGCAAGAGCGGCGCCTCAGGCCCCCCAGCTGGCACCGCGTGCTCGGGGTGTTCGCGTTGTTCTTCGTGCTGGCGCTGACGCTCACCACCTACTTACGTAAGTTCGGTCAGAGTCGGCTGAAGCTGGTGCGGACTCAGGTGGGTCTGTTCGGCGTGCTGGGGACCCTGGTGCTGGCGAGCAAGGCAGGGCTCCTGTTCACGCCGCTGCCCGAGCTGTGGCTGCCGGTCAGCATGCTGCCGCTGTGGGTGGCCACCTCCTTCGATCGGCGCACGGCGTTGCTCATGACGCTGATCACGGCGTTCGTGGTGGCGTCGCTGATGCAGCTGGATTTGCTGCTCCTCAGCGTGCTGCTCACCCAGGGGATGTCAGCGACCCTGCTGTTTCGTGACCGGCGTAAATCGCTGCAGATGGTGCTCTCGGCGCTGCTCGGCGGGGTGTTTGGGGCGCTGGTGTACGTGGCGACCAGCCTGACCATCGCGGGCTCATTCGACATCCAGGCTGACTTGGCCCGGCTCGGGAACTCGAACCTGCTTGCTTGCGTCGGAGGCGGCTTGCTCGGGGGGGTGGTGGCTGCCCTGCTCAGCAGCTGGACAGCTCGCCTGTTCGGTCACGTGCCGCGCGAGAAGCTGCTGGATTTGACCGACCTAGAGCACCCCTTGCTCGCCAAGTTGAGCGAGCAGGCGCCGGGCACCTGGGAGCACTCCCGCGCGATGGCGAACCTGGCTGAGCAAGCCGCGAGCGCGATCGGCGCGGACGCGCTGCTCACGCGGGTGGGCGCCTACTACCACGACGTCGGGAAGATGGTGCAGCGGCGTTACTTTGTGGAAAACCTCGGGCCGGATGAGGAGTCGCCGCACGAGCAGCTCGACCCGGAGGTCTCGGCGGACGCCATCATGGCGCACGTGGTGGTGGGCACCCAGATGATGCGGCAGCAGCGCATGCCAGAGAGCGTGGTGGAGTTCGCCTACACGCACCACGGCACGCAGCTCGTGGAGTACTTCTGGAACAAGTGCCAGCAGCAGGGCAACCCCAAGGAGCTGGATGAGTCCGCGTTTCGTTACCCAGGGCTCAAGCCGCAGACCAAGGAGACGGCCATCTTGATGGTGGTGGACTCCATTGAGGCCGCCTCGCGCACGGTGGAGGCGCCCAATCGTGCCAACTTCGAGGCCATGATCCAGCGCGTGGTGTTCACCAAGGTGGCCTCCGGTCAGCTGGATGACGCGGGGCTCGAGGTGTCTGATCTTCGCACCCTCATCACGCGGATGACCGACACGCTGGTCAACATGAACCACCACCGCATCAAGTACCAGTGGCAGACGCAGCGCGCGGAGGAGTTCGGCGTGCCCTCGGCGGCGATGCCGCGCGGCGTGGGCTCCTCCCCAGAGATCCAAGTGCACGAGTCGACGGCGCCCGTGGCGCAGCCAGGGAGCGCGGCGCAGTCGGCGAGCGCCGCTGAGCTCGCGGAGGCGGAGGTGAGCGCCGCCGATTGGTGCGCGGCGCCAGACACCCCGCGCAGCCACGAATGACCCCGTACCAGGCGGAGTGATGAAGCAGGAGACCAACCTCAGCTCACGGCTGTTCTTTGGGCAGGTCGCCGAAGAGATCGCCTACCCTTACCCCACCATGGCCGAGCCTGAGCGGCGGCGGGTGCAAGCGCTCTTGACGGCGCTCGGCGGGCTCCGCGGGTCGATCGACTCGACGGCGATTGATCGCGACGCCCTGCTGCCAGAGCCCTTGGTGGAGCGCGTGGCGGCGGCGGGCTTGTTCGGCAGCGGGCTGCCGACGGCGGTGGGCGGGCTCGGGCTCTCAGCCATGGGGCACGCGCGGGTGATGAGCGAGCTGGGGGGCGCGGACGCCTCGCTCGCGCTGAGCGTCTACGTGCATGAGTCGCTGGCGGCGCGGGCCATCTCACAGTTCGGCGGCGCTGAGCTCCAGGCGCGCTACGGGCCGCGGCTCGCGAAGGGGCAGCTCCGCGCGGGGTTCGCGCTGGCGGAGGTGTCAGGCAGCGATCCCACGGCGATGCGCACCCAGCTCACACGGGAGGGCGACAGCTACACCTTGAGCGGCGAGAAGCGCTGGGTCACGGGCGCCGACTGCGCAGGCTTGTGGGTGGTGTTCGCGCGCACCAACGCGCCCGAGGCGGGCGAGCGCCCACGCCTAGTGGCGCTGGTCGTGGAGCGCGGTCCACAGGTCACCGTCGGCGCGCCCCACGATAAGCTCGGGCTGCGCGGCGTGCAGATGTGCGACGTGCGCTTCGAGGCGGTGCCGCTCACCCGGGCCGCCTTCATCGGAGAGCCGGGCGGCGGCTACGAAATCGCGATGGATGTGCTGAGCGCCGCTCGCGTGGCGCTGGCTGGGATTTGGGTGGGGCAGTGCCGCGCGGTGGTGAATGAGTCCGTGAAGTGGGTGCAAGAGCGCTACAGCTTGGGTCGTAGCATCGGCGAGTTTGCCATCGTCAAAGACAAGATCGCGCGGATGATGAGCGACACCTTCGCGGTGGAGTCCATGGTGCACCTGACGGCGGGGCTGGCGGACGCCGGCATGGATTACCGCCTTGAGAGCGCGATGTGCCGCGTCGCGGGGAGCGAGGCGCTGTGGCGCGTGGTGAGCGACGCCATGAGCCTCGCGGGCGGCGCCGCCTACGTGCGCCCGCACGCGCTCGAGCGCCACTTGAGGGACGCGCGCGGCGCCTTCGTGATCGACGGCACCAATGAGATCTTGAGGACGGTGATCGCGCTGCGCGGCCTCGCGCCGCTGGCGAAGCGCCTGAAGGAGGTGGAGCAAGCGCTGCGCGAGCCCGTCAAGGGGCTGGGGATGCTCAAGCAGCTGGCGCGCGCGAAGGTGAGCGAGCTGTGGCCGCGCGCGCAGCGCTCGCGCTGTCATCCGCTGCTCGCGCCGGAGCAGGAGCAGCTCGAGGGCGCGCTGTCCGCCTTCCAGGAGGCGTGTCATCGCGCGCTCACCGATCACGGCGCTGAGGTGTCCGAGATGCAGTACACGCAGCTCCGCGTCGCGAACATCGCCATCGACCTCTACGCCATCATCGCTTGCCTCTCCCGCAGCACGCGCGCCGTGCAGCGCCGCGGCGAAGACGGCGCGCGGCGCGAGCTTGACATGACGCGCATGTTCACGCGCGCGGCGCTCAGCCGCGTACGGGGCCACCTGAGGAAGCTGGCTGGCAACGACGACGAGCTGCGCAAGGTGATCGCGGCGCGCGCTTATGACGACAACGGCTACCCAGTGGACGTGCTGTAGCGCTCCGCGGTTGCTGCAATCGCTGCACTCGCTGCACTCGCTGCACTCGCTGCACTCGCTGCACTCGCTGTGCGCGGTGCACTCGGTGTGCGCGGTGCACTCGGTGTGCGCGGTGCACTCGGTGTGCGCGGTGCACTCGCTGTGCGCAGTGCACTCGGTGTGGAGTTAGTCAGTTTTGATGCCTTTATTTTTGGGGGGTTGGACGGCACCGCGGTGTGACCGCCTCACGGAGCGACGCTGCGATCCGTATCGTCAGCTGTACTGTCCTAAGTAAACTGGAGCGCGTAAGTCAGTTATGCTGACTTAAAGGGCCCGGCGCGGCTGGCCTCACGCCTCCACGGCGGTGATGAACCCGAGCGCCGCCCAGCGCTGAAACCAGGCCCCGAGGGCGCCCTCCAGCTCCTTCGCGGCCGCCTCGGAGGTGCTCGCTCCGCGCTCCAGCGTGCTCTGGAGCAGCGCGTCGCAGGCGGCCCCGAGCGGCTCACCGGCTCGGAGCTGGGCGAGCAGCGCGAGCCCGAGCGCGGGCAGCGGCTCGCGGTGCATGTCGAGGCCGCGGCGATAGAGCACCAGGTGCTCTTCAGCGGGCGCTGGGAGCGGCGCGCTGGCGTGCGCTGGGTCCGCGAGCAGCTCGGCGCGCAGCGCGGCGACTGGGTACCGCGCGGAAATAAGCTGCAGGCTCGGCTCGATGCTCAGCCTGGCCGTGGGCCAGGCGCTCTCGGGGACCGCCGCGAGCTGCTCGTGCGTGGCGGGCGCGCTGGGCGCGGCGTCGAACAGCTCCACGTAAGCCCACTCGAGGCGCGCTAAGTCTTCCGCGAGCGCCTGCTCCGGGAGCCAGTCGCAGCGCGCGACGTAGGCGGGCAGCGCGCTCCCAAGATCCCGCAGGGTGAAGCTGGTGGGCGGGTGCGCCGCGAGGTAGCCCTCCGTCAGGCGCTCCCAAGCGGCCTGGCCCAAGAGGGCGCTCAGCGCGGGGTAGTCCTCTAGCAAGGCGCTGGTGTGCCTGAGCCAGAACTGCTCACGGTAGATCTCAAGCTGCTCGACGGGCGCGAGGCAGTCATTGCCGGCGAGCTCGGCGCCCGCGCGCTGGACGGCCTCCGGATCGCGCGTGAGCGCGCGCGGCGACACCAAGCGCTCCGCCACCCAGGCTTGGAGCTGGTCCAGCTCAGCGCGCTCGGCGTCGCTCACCGGGAGCGCGCGCGCTGGGTCTATAGATTTCTGTGTGGAAATATCGAGTCTCGCTGCGCCGCCCAGCTCAGCACTCTCAGCGCTCTCAGCGCTCTCAGCGCTCTCAGCGCTCTCAGCGCTCTCAGCGCACTTCACGGCTCACCTTGGGCGAGCTCACGTGGCCCCCCGACGCTCCAGCCCGCGCCGTGGGGAGCCGCTGCAGGAGCGACCTGGCGCACAGGCGCCGCGTGCGGCACGAAGCGCGGCGCTGGGTTCAGCCCGCGGGCGGCCCGCTCCACGCGCGCGCTCACGGCGCCCTCTCGCACGGTGCGCGCGCGCTCAGCCTCCTGAAGCACCCGCTCAAGCGGAGGGATGTCATCGTCCCACTCAATCAGCGTGGAGATAGGGCCCGCTAGCTCGATCGTCTCGCGGTAGAGGTCCCACACCGGGTCCGCCACCTCCGCGCTGTGGGTGTCCAAGAGGTGGGTGCCGCGCTGGGTGTGCCCCGCCAGGTGGATCTGCACGATGCGGTGGTGCGGCACGTGGTGGATGAACTCGTACGGGTCGAAGCCGTGGTTATAGGCCGAGACATACACGTTGTTCACGTCGAACATCAGCCCGATGTCCGCGCGCTCAGCCACCTCGCTGATGAACTCCCACTCCGTCATCTGACTCTGGGTATAAGTCAGGTAGCTTGACGTATTCTCGAGCGCGAGGCGCACGCCCAGCGTGTCTTGGATCGCCTTGGCGCGCGACACCACGCGCTCGATCGCGGCGCGGGTGTACGGCATGGGCAGCAAGTCGTGCAGGTGCATGCCGCGCGCTTGGCCCCAGCAGAAGTGGTCGCTCACCCAGGGGGGCTTCACCTCGCTCACCAGCGCCTTCAGCCGCGTGAGGTACTCCTGACTCGGAGGCGTGGGTGAGCCGATGGCTAGCGACACCCCGTGCTGCACGAGGCGGTAGCGCTCCCGAATGGTGTCCAGGTGGTATCGAGGCCGACCGCCCGGCACCATGAAGTTCTCGCTGATGATCTCGAAGAAATCGACCTTTGGGGTCTCGCTCAAGATCTGCTGGTAGTGCGGCACGCGCAGCCCGATGCCCACGCCGAGATCGGGGCAGCCGAGGCGCGCGCCGCGGGGCGCCCTGGCTGAGTCCGTCGTGGGATCCGCGCTCAGCTCGGTGGGGTGGCTCATCGGTTCAGTCAGCTTAGCTCACGCATCGCTGGTTTGGATCCGCGCCTCCGCGGGGCGCTCTGGTTGGGGCCGCGTGGCTGGTCGGTTCAGTCGCGAGACACCAGGCCGCTCGCGCCGCTTGCACCGCTCAGTGATGAGCGGGCGGGCGCCAGCGGCCGGTGCTCGCGGGGCTCAGCCTACTTCGGGCAGTGGGCGTTGCAGCCGCCCGCGGCCTTGCACTCGTTCTTGCCGGCGCAGTCGTGGCTGTCGCCAGCGCAGCCGCCCTTGCCCTTGCACTCGTTCATCCCCTTGCAGCAGTCCTTGGCCCCCGCTGCGGCGCCGGGCTCCGGGGCAGCGGCAGGCGCCGCGTTGCCACCACAGGCCACCGCCGTCCCCATCAGCAAGCCTGCCGCGGCAGCGCTCGCTAGAATATTTCCAAGCTTCATGTGTGTCGCTCCTGTTGGGTTATAGATCCGGCCTCGGAGGCCGTGAGCCGCGTGCATCCCTCGTCACGCGGCCCGCGCGACCCCCTACGGGGCGCGCGAGGGCATGGTTTCAAATCCTTCGCCGCCGCACAACTCCCTGTGCCTAGAAGGCGTAGGCTGCCGCCGTGCCCCACTTCACGAAGCCCAGCCCCCCCATCGCCTTCATCGACCGCCGCGCGCGCCTCGGCGCGGCGCTCAGCGCCCCGAACGAGCCTCAGGTGGAGGCCGCATGGCTGCCGGCTGGCTACTCCCGGCCACGCAACTTCCCCCACAACCGCTACCGCTTCCGCGCTGAGAGTCACTTCCTTTACCTCATCGGGCGGCACCTGGAGGGCGCGATCTTAAGTTTCCATGAGGAAAAATGGACGCTGTACGCGCCGCCCCCCGATCCGAGCGACGCGCTGTGGACGGGGCCCGCGCCGAGCCTCCAGGAGCTGGAGGCGGAGCTGGGGCTCCCGGTGCGACCGCTGGCGGAGCTCCAGGGCGGCCCCGAGGTGGCGCTGATCCCACCGCAGGACGCGGACACCGCGCTCTGGCTCGCGGAGCAGCTCGATCGAGACATCATCGCGGGCGGCGGCGCGAGCCTTGAGGGCGCGGACATCACCCTGGCCGAGGCGCTGATCGCCGCGCGGCTCCAGCATGACGACGCCGCCATCGCCCAGCTCCGTCAAGCCGCCGCGGTCACGGTGGAGGCGCACCGCGCCGGCTTCAAGGCGACGCGGCCTGGGTTGCGTGAGGCGGCGGTGCGCGCGGCCATGGAGCTGCCCATCACTGCGGCGGGCATGACGCCGTCCTACAACTCGATCGTGACGGTGCACGGTGAGGTGCTGCACAGCGAGCGTCACCATCACGAGATCCAAGCCGGTGATCTGCTCTTAGCCGACGTCGGCGCGGAGACGGCGGAGGGCTACGCCGGTGACGTCACCCGCACCTGGCCCGTGAGTGGCGTGTTCAGCTCAACCCAGCGGGCCATTTATCAGGCGGTGCTGACGGCGCAGCGCGCGGCGATCGCGAAGGTGATGCCCGGGGTGCGCTACCTGGAGGTGCACCGCGCGGCGGGCCGCGCGCTGCTCGGCGCGCTCGCCGAGCTCGGCCTCATCAACGGCGATCCAGAGCAGGCCTACGCGGCTGGCCTCGCGGCGCTGTTTTTCCCTCATGGTATCGGTCACCTGCTGGGGCTGGACGTGCACGACATGGAAGATCTCGGCGATCG
Source organism: uncultured Polyangiaceae bacterium (assembly GCA_964415255.1). Taxonomy (GTDB): domain Bacteria; phylum Myxococcota_A; class Polyangia; order Polyangiales; family Polyangiaceae; genus JAHBVY01. Next base: position 39,461 of record CAYQAC010000018.1, read on the forward strand.
CGCGGGCTACGGGCCGGGCCGCGCGCGCCTCCCAGGCGCCGGCGATCGCTTCCTGCGGCTCGATCGCGATCTCGCGCCGGGCATGGTGGTGACCATTGAGCCGGGCTTCTATCAAATCCCAGGGCTCACCGCGCGTGAGCACGCCGGCGCGCTCGCTCCGCTCGTGAACTGGAGTGAGCTCGAGCGCTACGCAGACGTCCGCGGGATCCGCATCGAGGACGACGTGTTGGTCACGGAGCAGGGCCACGAGGTGCTGACTGAGGCGCTGCCGAAGGACCCCGACGCCGTTGAGGCCTGTGTTCAGGGGTAGGCCTCGCGCCGCACAGCGCCGCGCTTCGCTCGTATGACGCGGGGAGTCGAGAACGCGAGCGTTCACGGGCAGCCCTTCTTTGGGTAAGCTACGTGGGTGAAGTGGTGTAGCTTGGGTGGGTTGGCGTCGGCGGCGCTGGTGGTGGCGTTCGGCTGCTCGGCGAACAGCGGTGGCAGCGGTGTCTCTGGGAGCGGCGGCTCGGGCGCGAGCAGCGGCTCAGGCGCGAGCGGTGGCTCAGGCGCGAGCGGCGGCTCAGGCGCGAGCAGCGGCTCAGGCGGCAGCGGCGCGTTCGGCGGAACCGGCGGCACCAGCCTCCCGTTTGATGGAGGGGGCACCGGCGGGCTGGACTCAGACGCCGCGTGTCAGTCGGTCTCCCAGCGGGCTGAGGAGCGCTTTCAGCCAGCGGACATCATCTGGGCCATCGACACCTCCGGCAGCATGATGGAGGAGGCTCAGGCGGTTCAGCTGAACATCAACGCCTTCTCGCAGCAGATCATCGCGACCGGCATCGACATCCACGTGGTGATGCTCGCGAGCTATTCGCAGTTCTTCCTGCCTGGCGTCTGCGTGCCGCCGCCGCTTGGCTCAGGCCAGTGCCCGCCGGGCGGCACGGACTCCAAGCCGCCTGCCTTCCTCCACACGCAGCCAATGAACGCGCTCGACATCCCGATCATCGACAGCGTGGACGCGCTGCGCCAGCTGGTGGCGCGCTTCAGCCACTACCAGGGCATGCTGCGCGCGGACTCCCTGAAGTACGTCGTCGTGGTGACTGACGATGACTCACGCGCGGGGGACGCGAACAGCACGGGGGATCCGGGCGTCTACGACAACAACCCCAGTCGCTTCATCACGGACTACACGAACCTGGACGCCCGGCTGCGTAACCCTGACGACAGCCCAGCTTGGTCCTTCAGCGCCATCTACGCCTTCACCCAGTGCCCGAACGCGGCGCGCATCGGCACCGTGTACAAGGAGATCGTAGACCAAACCGGGGGGATCCACGGGGACATCTGCAACTGTCCCCCAGGGCAGCTGCCGGCGTGCCAGGCCACGTTCCAGCAGATCTTCGATCAGCTGGCCACCAAGATCTCCCAAGGCGCGGTGCCGCTCGAGTGTGAGTGGGGGATCCCCGCGCCGCCTGCGGGCCAGGTGTTTGAGTCGAACAAGGTCAACGTGGACTTCACCGACGACTCCGGCAACACCTCACGTATTTACCGTGTAGATAATGCTGCGGAGTGCGACCCCGCGCTCGGTGGCTGGTACTACGACAACCCCACCAGCCCGACGCGGGTGATGGCGTGCCCCACCACCTGCGATCAGGTTAAGGCGAGCGCCACCGGCAAGGTGGACATCGCCTTCGGCTGCGCCACGGTGGTGATCCCGCGTTAGTTTGCGGGGCGAACGGTCAGTTATATTGACGTATGGCGTGCGCGGGCGGGTTTGAAACCCGCTACGCGTCGCAACGGTCAGTTATATTGACGTATCGCGCTTGGGCGGGTTGGCGCCTCAGGCGCTGGCGCGCTGCGCCAGCTCCTCAATGGCGAGCGCGGCTTCGGCCCAGGGCGCGCCCTCAGCGCTCAGCACCGCCTGGGGCGCTACTCGTTCGCACACCTGACTAGGGCTCTCCCCAGCGAGGATCGCCTCACGGGCGGCGGCGCTGCCGGTCAGCAGATCGAAGGCGGGCGTCTCACGCTCGAACTCGTAAGCCTCGGTGCTGAACTGAAACTGCTCTGGCGCTTGGCGCTGCGCCAAGGTGATGAGCGTGAGGTAGGTGCTCACCGGGCGGAAGAGCCGCTCGTCCGTCACGTGCAGCATCACCCCGCGGCACAGCTCCCCCGCGAACTTGTCGAAGCTCGGCTTGAAGCTGATGGGCCGCACCACCACGCCCTGTAGCGTGGCGTCGCGCAGGGTGCGCGCCAGCGCCTCTCCATCCAGGAATGGCGCGCCCACGGTGAGGAAGGGCAGGGTGGTGCCGCGCCCCTCGGAGAGGTTGGTCCCCTCCAAGAGGCAGCCGCCGGGGTAGACCAGCGCCGTCTCAAGCGACGGCATGTTGGGGGAGGGCGGCACGAAGGGGCGCCCCCAGGCGCGCGCCGTCTGTAGCCGCTCCCAGCCGCGCGTGGGCACGATGCTGAGCGCGCCGTCGGGCCCGAGCTCGGCGCCGCCTTGGTGCAGGAAGTGGGCGACGATTTCCCCCAAGGTAAGGCTGTGGCGGATCGGGAGCGGCTCGAGCCCCACGAAGGAGAGGAAGCCCTCGGCTTGCAGCGCGCCCTCAGCTCGCTGTGGGTCGCCGGAGAGGGGGTTGGGGCGGTCGAGGATCAAGGTGTGGATCCCCAGCGCCTGAGCTTGGCGCGCGGCGAGCAGCGCGGTCCACACGTAGGTGTAGTAGCGGCTGCCGACGTCACACAGATCGATCACTAGAAGGTCGAGCCCCTCGAGCTGCTCTGGGGTCGGGGTGAGCGACTCCTTGCTCGAGCCATACAGGCTGACTAGGCGCTGGGTCCAGTCGTCGCCCTCCGCGTCTGGCGTGGGCACCGCCTCCTGCGCCTGCGCGACTCCGTCCAGCCCATGCTCGGGCCCGAACACCACCCGCGGGTGCACCCCCAGCTCATCCAGGGTCTCGAGGCAGGAGTAGCCGCGTCGGTCGGTCGCCGCCGCGTGCGTCAGCACCCCCACCCGCGCGCCGCGCAGCCTCCGCCGCGTCGCCCCAAATTGCCCCGTCGCGATCTGATCGAGTCCAACCCACATGGCGCGCTCCTAACAGATCCCGCCTCTCGGTGTCGTCAGTTTGCTCTCCTCACGGTGCGTACGTTCAGGCGGGCCCGCTGACTGCGGCGCCGCGCGGCTTCGAGCGGCGCTACCAACCCCCAAAAAACCAAGCTCAGCCGAGAGGACGCGTCAGGCTCGCGCGAGGTCCCGCCAGGCGGGCCAAACGCCAAGGGACAGGCGTCAGGCGCGAGACGCCGTCAGGCGCACGACGCGCCGTCAGGCACACGAGGCGTCGCCAGGCTGGCAAAAACACCATGAAATAGCGCGTCACCCCCGCAAATACGAACCTTCTTGCGTGCCACTGGCACCAAGATTAGCATTTTTTGCAGAGTGAGACGGGTACTTGTAGTCGACGACGAGGAGAACCTCCGCTTGGTGCTGCGCACCTTGCTGAAGCGTAGCGGCTATGAGGTGGAGGTGGCGGCTCACGGGGAGGAGGCGCTCACCTTGGTGGAGTCGTTCGGCCCCGACGTGGTGTTGACCGACGTCCGCATGCCGCGGGTGGATGGGCTGACCCTGCTCCGCACCCTGAAGGCGAAGGGCAGCGAAGCCACCGTGATCGTGATGAGCGCCTACGGCGACCACGACCAGGCGCTCGAGGCGATGCAGCAGGGGGCGTACGACTACATCCAGAAGCCGTTCAAGCCGGAGGAGGTGGTGCTCACCCTGCGCAAGGCTGAGGAGCGGGAGCTGCTGCGGCGTGAGAACCGCGCGCTGCGCGAGGAGATCCGGCGCGAGCACCAGTTCGAGGACATCTTGGCGAAGAGCGCGGAGATGCAGCGCATCTTCCGCACGATAGCCAAGGTAGCTGACTATAAAACCACGGTGCTGATCGGCGGCGAGAGCGGCGTCGGCAAGGAGCTGGTGGCGCGCGCGCTGCATCGCAGGAGCAGCCGCGCGGGGGGCCCGTTCGTGGCGGTCAACTGCGGCGCGATCCCTGAGAACCTGCTCGAGAGTGAGCTGTTTGGGCACAAGAAGGGCGCCTTCACCCACGCCATCAGCGACCGCCGCGGCCTGTTCGAGGAGGCCGACCGCGGCACGCTTTTCCTTGACGAAATTGGTGAGCTGCCGCTCGCGCTTCAGGTGAAGCTGCTCCGCGCCTTGGAGGAGGAGACCATCCGCCGCCTGGGGGAGGCGCGCGATCTGAAGGTGGACGTGCGCATCATCGCCGCCACCCACCGTGATCTGATGAAGGAGACGCAGGCCGGCCGCTTCCGAGAAGACTTGTTCTACCGCCTGAACGTGCTGCCCATCTACGTGCCGCCGCTACGCGAGCGCCGCGAGGACATCCCGCTCCTGATTGAGCACTTCATCCAGCGCAACAACGCCCGCCTCGGCACCTCGATTCGCGGGGTGGACAGCGAGGCGCGCCGGCTGCTCTACGAGTACGGCTGGCCAGGCAACGTGCGCGAGCTGGAGAACACGATTGAGCGCGCCATGGTGCTCTCAGAGGCAGATCAAATCGTCGCGAGCGACCTCCCGGAGGCCGTGCGCGAGGCGCGGGACCCAGTGCAGCTCCAGCTCCAGAGCGGTGAGCTCAGCGTGAAGAAGACGGCGCGCGTCATCGAGGAGATCCTCATCCGCCGCGCCTTGCAGAAGACCAAGGGCAACCGCACCCGCGCCGCCGAGGTGCTGGAGATCAGCCACCGCGCCTTGCTCTACAAGATTAAAGACTACCAAATCACCGATTTGTGAGCCTGTCGTGAGGCACGTGGCGCGCTCGCTGCGGTGAGTCATCGAACTCGACGGGGCTGACTTCAGGTGGGTTTGGGGGTTGGACGGCACCGCGCTGGGCGTCGCTGCGTGGCCTGCGTCGTTTTATCCAGGCGCCCCGCTGGGTGGCCCTCAGCGCAGCAGGCACCCGCTGGATGTTGTTGCGTGGTGGCCGCCGCTGGTATGTTTCGCGGCATGCGAAAGACGGCGCTAGTGATGTTGGCAGGCCTCGCGGTGGCGTGCGGGCCCTCTTATGGCAGCCAGGGGGTCAAGTCTCCGGACGACCTCTTGGAAGAGCAGCTGGCGGAGGACGCTCAGCGGCAGCCCAAGGACGACGGCTCCGACTACGTGATGGAGGAGACGGACGAGGACAAGCGGCAGCAGTTCGATGAGCGCCAAGCGGAGCTTGAGCTGATCCGCGCCGCGCGCTCCGCAAAGACCTGCGTCGGCGTGGTCACGGCGGACGGGCCGCGCGGCAAGGCGAAGGTGACGCTCACCTTCACTAACAGCGGGAACGTCAAGGCCTCTGACATTTCAAGCGAGTTCAAGGACACCCCGCTCGGGAAGTGCATCTTGAACGCGATGGCGGCGGTGGTGGTGCCGCCGTTCACCGGTGCGGAGCACACCCTCGATTGGGAAGTGGCGCTCGACGACGAGTAAGTCGCTGGTCAGCTCCTGAAGGTGAGCTAGCAGCGGCGCGTCGAGGGGCACCTTGCCTCGTAAGGTGATCTGACGTATCGGCGGAGTCTGCGTGGCGCGTTGGGGCTCGGGCCCCAGCGCCGAACCCCCTTGGGCTCCCCGTCGCGGTCATAGCGGACGAACCCCCGCTTCCGCCGCGAGCTCAGCGTGATGCCATGGGGATGTGGCGTGGGCCGCATCGGGCGTTTGAGCTGAGGCGGCGTCGGGTGCCTCACGTCAGCTGCCCCGCGTCTTCGGGTGATTCGGGGTTTGGGGGTTTGGCACCGCCCCACGCCTGACGAAGTGCGCCGAGTGCACCTCAGGTGGCCTCGGGCTAGGATAGCCGAAGCCGCGCCAGGGCCCGCGCCGACATGGCTTGGTGGTGCCCCCGCGCGGAGCCCCCGATAAGCTCCCCCGTTTTGAGGAAACCTGAATGATTCCGCGCTGTTATGGTCTCAGGGGGAGCCTGTGTTTTTACGCTAGGCGTCAGCGAGGCATGGGCGGCTCGTGACTTCTCCCAGCGAGATCTGTCGGGTGTGCGGCGCCGAGGTGGAGGGCCGCTATTGCAACGCGTGCGGTGCCCTGGTGCAGGCGCCCACCGTGACCACGCCGCGGGACCAGCTCCTCGGGCAGGTACTGCTGGGGCGCTACCGCGTGGAGCGGGTGCTGGGGGAGGGCGGCATGGGCGTCGTGTACGCCGGGGAGGAGCTGGGCGGCGCCAAGCGTCACGTGGCGATCAAGGTGCTGCACGCGGTGCACGACTCGGTGCTGGTGGCTCGCTTCTACCGAGAGTGCGAGACGCTGCGCAGCCTCACGCACCCCAACACGGTGCGCGTCTACGACTTCGGGGAGACGGACGAGGGCCTGCTCTTCATCGTGATGGAGCGGGTGGACGGTGAGTCGCTCGGCGACGTGATCGAGGCGCGCGCGCCGCTCGCGCCCGCGGCGGCGGCCGCCATCGTCGAGCAGATCGCCGGGGCGCTCGGTGAGGCGCACGCGCTCGGCGTGGTGCACCGCGATCTGAAGCCGGAGAACATCTACCTGGAGCAGGGCAGCACGGAGGAGGCGCCCAAGGTGAAGCTGCTCGACTTCGGCATCGCGCGGCGCCTGGACGGGGACGGCCGCACCTTGGACGTCAAGCTGACCAGTGATGGCAGCGTGCTCGGGACGCCCCCTTACATGAGCCCCGAGCAGTTCAAGGACAGCCGCATCAATCAGCTGAGCGACATCTACTCCTTGGCGGTCATCACCTATGAGCTTGTCACCGGCAAGCTGCCTTATGAGGACGCGGACACGCCATGGCAGTGGGCCACGCGGCACCTGACGGCCGCGCCGCGCTCGTTCATCACGCTGGGGCTAGCGCTACCGCCGGGCATCGAGGACGTCGTGCTCATGGGCCTGGCGAAGGACCCGTCCGCCCGCCCAGCGAGCGCTCAGGAGTTCGCAGAGCAGCTGGCGGCCGCCGTGCGGGGGGAGCTGCCAGTCGGCTCGGTGAGCTTCGCTGGCCGCC
>CAYQAC010000018.1:46447-50752 GCA_964415255.1 uncultured Polyangiaceae bacterium
GGCCGCCGCACCGACACCCTGACGGCGCCGGCCTACCCGGCGCTCACCCCAGGCGGGACACTGACGGCGCCAGCGCCGCGCATGACGCAGCCGTCGCCTGCGGTGCCTTACCTGGCGGCGCCCGCCTACCTGGCGCCGCCGCCCGCCGCGCCGCCAGAGCGCCGCTCACGCCTGGCAGGTGGGCTGATCGCCTTGGCGATCGTGCTCGGTGGAGCGACGCTCGCGGTGGCGGGTGAGCAGGGCATTTTCCGTACAGAATCACAGCTGCCGAGCGATGTGACCATGACGCCAGCGGCGCAGCTCACGGTGGTGGAGCCCGAGGTGGTTGAGCCGGAGGAGCCAGAAGAGCCGCTCGTGAGCTTGCCGGAGGAGCCGCTCTCTCAACTGCCGTCGCCCGCGCCGGCGGCTCCCCGCCCCGCACCCGCACCCGCGCCCGCGCCGACCAACCCCCCCGTGGTGCCGACCTGGCCCTCCGTGCTCCCCTTGCCGATCCCGGTGATCCCGGAGATGCCGCCGCCTGTCACGCCAGATCCCCCGGCGCCCTCCCCGGCGCCCTCCCCAGCGCCCGCGCCGTCGCCCGCGCCTGCTCCCGCGCCGTCGCCAACGACCCCGCGCCTGCGCCTACCGGGCCTGAGCGGGCCGGCGCCGTCGCCCTCCCCAGCGCCGTCGCCCGCGCCCGCGCCAGCACCCTCGCCAACTCGGCCGCGCCTGAAGCTGCCGGCGAACTGACGGCTCGAGCTAGGGCTGTCAGTCAGCTTGGCTGCGCCTGACGGCTTGAGCTAGGGCTGTGAGTCAGCTTAGCTGCGCTTGAAGCCGCTGCGAGGCTGACGGCTCGAGGGCGCGCTCTGCGCGGGCTCAGAACAGCCAGAGCCCGAGCACCAGCAGCGCGGCTGTGCTCGCCACGGCGCTGATGGCCGCGATCTCCCAGCGGCTGGTGCGAGGATCTGAGACCCGGAGCTCAATGGAGGCGAAGCGGTGCGCCTCACGCTGCTGGCCGGTGGTCAGCGCGTGGTTGGCGGCTCGCAGCGCGTCGGCGTGGCGATCATCCAACATGGGTTGTGGGTTCTGACACACAGCGGCAGGGAGCTTCAAGCGGGCCCCGCGCATTTCCTGAAAACTGAGTGATCTCAGGAGGTTACATCTTGAGGTGGCTAGCGGCGCTGACAGCTGCTGGCGGCGAAGGGCCTCCCGAACAGCGTGCAACAACGACGAGGCTCCCAGCGCCTCACGCCTCGGTGCCGTCTAACCCCCCCCCCAACCCTCAAGTCGCCGCGCCTCACACTTCAGGCTTGGCGTCAGAGTAAGTCAGTGAAGCTGACAGCTGCTAGCGGCGCGGCTCAGGCGAACCGCTGGCGCCCGCGGCTCGACCACCACTCGCGGTAGCGCGCCTGCGCCTTCTGCCGCTCAGGCTCGGGGAGGTCGTCGTAGTAGCCGAAGTACTCCTTCGTCAGACTCTTCAGCTCGTCACCCGCGGCACGCCTGAGCTCAGGCGCCTCGTGGGTGAGGGCCTCGATCAGCCACTCGATGCGATGCTGCTCCAGGTGCCGCTGCCACCACACACGCCAGGCCCGCAGATCGTGCTGGAAGTCCTGACGGGTGATCACGACGAGCGCCTCGTGCGCGGCGCTGATCAGATCGGCCGGTTGGCTCTGGAGCAGATCGAAGAAGAGCGGCACGCTCATCGCGTCGCGCAGATCCGTCAGCGCCTGGGCCGCCGCGAGCGCGGCGTCTAGGTTCTGCTCTGCGCTGACGAGGTACTGCTTCAAGACCTCCCTCAGGGCGTCGGCGGCTTCGGGGTGCTTCAGCAGCTGCCGGGCGGTGATGAGGAAGGCGCGCCGCACCTCCAGATCGCGATCGAGTAGCCGGCGCCCCACGGCGCGCGCCGACTCACCGCACGGTAGCTCGCCGAGCAGCCGCGTGGCCCAGGCGCGCACCACCGGATCTCGATCTTGGGTGCGCACCGCGATGAACGGCACCGCTGGCCGCCCGACGCGAGTCAGGGCGCGCAGCAAGGGCCCCGCTTGGCTCGCCGTGGTCTCAGCCTCCCCGCTCTGGGCCCCTGACGTGAGCGGGCCAGGGAAGGCGGCGAGCAGGGCCCCGAGCGCGCTCGCGCCGAGCTTCACCAGCTCGTCCTCCGCCGCAGCGTCGCCCTGAATCAGCTGCTGGACCAGCTGGTTAGCGTCAGCCTCATTGACGATCACCTTGGGGAGCTGGAGCTCCGCGGAGTCGTGAGAGGCTTGCGGGCGCTGGGGCCCCACCGCCACCCGGCGTGAGCTCATGGAGAGCGGCGCGTCTTCGAACCAGTCCTCGTCGCTCCCGCTCGAGCGCTCTTCCACCGCGCTGATGTCAATCTCCGGGCCCTCTTCGGCGAGCAGGGCGCGGGCGAGCTCTTCATCGACCTCATCGCCTTCGCTGACGTCGATCTCAGGGGTCGAAGTTTGCGCGGCGCTGGAGCCTGCGTCCGTAGACTCTGGCGGCTTGCTGGAGCGGCGCGTCAGCGGGAACACCGGCGGCTCACTGCCGCGAGCTCCCGGAGCCTTGGCGGCTGCTGCAGCTGGGCTGCCCTGGTGCTCCGTGGGTGCGCCGCTGAGCGCTGGATCGCCGCGCCGAAGGCTGCTGGGCGCCAAGATGGCGCGCCGCGCGCGCGCTAGCTGGGAGACCGAGGTGGGGGTGCCTTGCGGCGGGGTGTCGATCTTCTGAGGGGGCTTGGGCGGGGGGACGCGCGCAGGGGAGGCAGGGGAAGCGGCGGGGCGCTGCGCCTCGGGGGGTGAGCCGAGCACGGCGGTGCGGCGCCCTGCGCCCTGCGTGGGGTTGGGCGTTGGCTGACTGTGCTTCGGCTTGCTCAGCGGGATGGGCTCTGCACTGGCTAGCTCAGCGTCCGGCAGCTCAGCGTTCGGTAGCTCTGCGCCTGGTAGCTCCGCGCCGCGTGTGCGCTGGGGGGTGCTGCTCGCCACCTGCGTCGGCGACTTGGCTGCCGTGGCGAGGGGCTGAAGCGGGAGCGGCGTGAGCGGCGCGGCGGCTGCGTTGGGGGAGGCAGCCTTGGCGGGCGCTGGGGAGCTAGCGCCGCCCACCGCGCTGATCGGGATGGTGTGAAGCGGTGTGAGGGTGCCAGGCGGGGCGTGCGTTGGCTCAGCGGGTAGAGCGGCGGGCGCGACGCTCGTGGTGGCTTCAACTCGCGCTGGGGGCGCGGCGGAAGCGGGCTTGTCAGGTAGTTTTACGGGTTGAGCAGGTGGACTGACGGAGCGCGCTGGGGGCGCTGGGGGCGCGGTGGACGCGGGCTTGTCAGGTGGTTTGACGGACTGCGTGGGGGGCGCGGTGGGCGCAGGCTTGTCAGGTGGGTTGACGGGTTGCGCTGGGGGCGTAGGCTTGTCAGGTGGTTTGACGGACTGCGCGGGGGGGGCTGCGCCGACGGCGAGCGCCTCGATCAGCGCTTGGCTGCGCGTGTGAGCTGGGGCCGCGGGGGCCAACTCACGCCGCGCGCGCTGGTGGGCCTGGGAGAGCTGGGTGAGCGCGTTGGGCAGCGCCGGTTGGGCCTGCTCTCCCGGCGGCAGGTTCTGCTGCTTGCGCCGCAAGATCAGCTGTTCGAACGCCTGGCTCACGCGTGGGGCGAAGGCGAGCACAGGGCCGACCCCTGTGAGGCTCACGTCTTCTGCGCCGTCGCAGCCAAGTAGGATCAAGATGCAGTGGCCGCGCACCTCGATCGGTAAGAGCAGCTTCCGCCCTTCGCTCGGGCGCCGCAGATCGTGCGCGAGGCTCTCATCCAGGCCGGCGCGCGCCAGGCTCTGGAGCAGCGGCCCAGCGCTTTGCTTCGCGTCCGCCAGCGCGCTGGGGAGGTCGAGCGGTACGCCGATGCCACGCACCTTGGCGGCGCTGGCGCCAGCGCCGCTCGCGGACCAACCCTCCGCGAGATCGCCTTGCAGCGCGAAGAGGGCCGCGTAGTCGAAGAACTGGGCGGCGAAGTCGAACCAAGTGGCGAGCACCTGATCGCGGCCCGGGGCGGCGAGCAGATCGGCTTCAGCCGCAGCTGCGGTGTACGGACCTCGGCGCCGCGCGGGGCGCTCTGCTTTGCGCCAACGCCCCAGGCCTGCTCGCAGCGCGGCGGGGTCCCCCAGCCGCTTGCTCGCTGCAGCGTCTGGTGCGTCGCTGGTCGGGGCCGGTGGCTCATCCGCCCCGAGCGCGAGGTGCTCCTGGGTCTTCTGCTCGTGGCCTTGGTGCCTTAGCGGCTCGCTTGACAGCGATGGGGGGGGCTCTGTTTGTTGCTCGAACTGCTGCGTGGGAGCCTCACCCCCGACCTGGGTGAGGCTC
>CAYQAC010000019.1:0-3363 GCA_964415255.1 uncultured Polyangiaceae bacterium
CTCCGTCAATAGTCAGACGATCGAGCTGACCTTGCTGCCCACCAGCTCCGAGTCGGGCCAGGTGGAGATGATGCTGTCCCTCACCGGGACGGACTTCCGCGAGCCGGTGGACGATCCGGAGTTCAACCGCTACCGCGACACCTGGGAGCAGCAGCTCGTCAGCGAAACGAATGAAGTATACCGCGGCGAGTACCTGGCCGCGCTGATCCTGAGGCAAGCTTCGCGAGGCGAAGAGGGCCTCAGCATCCAAGCGCTGCACGACGCGGAGCGCACCGAAGGCAGCCTGGAGGAGCTGGTGCGCCGCATCGCCGCCGCGCGCTACGACGAGGGCTATGAGCGCGGCCTGCACGACGCGGACGCCGCCAAGCTCTTGCGTGGCGTCCTCACGCTGCGCGAGTCCGCGGGGCTGCTGCGCTTCTCCCCGGAGACGCGCGCGCTGGCGACTTGGTACTGGGCGAGCCTCGCGCGCCAAGATGAAGAGCGGCGCACGCAGGGCTCCTGGCAGCGCCGCGCGCAGAGCCTGGGGCGGCTCTCGGAGCGGCTGGGGGACCGCACCGGCTTGAGCCAGCTGGCCGCTGAGCTCACGCCGCCGCTCCGCGATTTCGCGGAGCAGGTGGGGCTGCCCGGGCTCACGGAGCAGGCCGCCGCCGCCGCGAGCTACCTGGTGGAGGAGCTGGCGGCGGAGCGCCTGAGCTTCATCGTCAGTGAAGCTGCTCAAGAGCTGCGCGCGCGGCTGACGATGGAGCTCGACCAGAGCGGGGCGCTCGGCGCCTTCCAGGCGGATTTGCAGCAGCTCGAGGCGGAGCCCGGCGCCCAGCTTCAGCTCGCCCGCGCGTGGCTCTCGGCGGTCGCTGAGCGCAGCCTCCAGCGCGCGCCGAGCGAGGTGGGCCCCACGGCGATGGAGGCCGCGGTGTTCCTGTTGACGGAGCGGCTGGTGGCTCACACGCCGAGCTCAGGCCGCACGGAGCTCGAGGTCACGGGCTTGCTCGGCGATCACCGCCGCGTGGCCCACGGCAGCCTGACGCTGAAGATTGACGAGTTCGAGGCGCGCCTAGGTCACTTCCTAGACGTCCGCGTCCCTCGCTTCCGCGCCTTCCGCGCGGCGCGCCAGGCGCTCATCGAGCGCGAACGAGCGCGGCTCCGGCTGGATGAGTTCAAGCCGAAGGTGCTGAGCTCCTTCGTCCGCAACCGCCTGATCAACGAGGTGTACCTGCCGCTCATCGGCGACAACTTCGCCAAGCAGCTCGGCGCCGCGGGCGACGCCAAGCGCACCGACCTGATGGGCATGCTGCTTCTCATCTCGCCGCCCGGCTACGGCAAGACCACGCTGATGGAGTACGTGGCGAGCCGGCTAGGGCTCGTGTTCATGAAGATCAACGGCCCGGCGCTCGGCCACGCCGTGCACAGCTTGGATCCAAGCGAGGCGCCCAACGCCACCGCGCGCCAGGAGGTGGACAAAATCAACCTGGCGCTCGAGATGGGCAACAACGTGATGCTGTACTTGGATGACATCCAGCACACGCACCCCGAGCTGCTCCAGAAGTTCATCTCGCTCTGCGATGCGCAGCGCAGGATCGAGGGGGTTTGGCGAGGCAAAACACGCACTTATGATCTGCGCGGGAAGCGCTTCTGCGTGGTGATGGCCGGCAACCCCTACACAGAGTCTGGCGACAAATTCCAAATCCCAGACATGCTCGCGAACCGCGCGGACACCTACAACCTGGGCGATGTCTTGGAGGGCCGGGGTGAGGTGTTCGCGCTCAGCTACATCGAGAACGCCGTCACCTCGAACGGCGTGCTGGCGCCGCTCGCCAGCCGCAGCCAGAAAGATCTCTACACCTTCATCCGCATCGCGAAGGGTGAAGAGGTGCCGTCATCCGAGCTGACGAGCGACTACTCCGCCGTGGAGGTCTCTGAGATTCGCGGGGTGCTCGAGCGCCTGTTCAAGGTGCAAGAGGTGCTGCTCAAGGTGAACCTGGCGTACATCGCCTCGGCGTCCATGGACGACAAGTTCCGCACGGAGCCGCCGTTCAAGCTCCAGGGCAGCTACCGCAACATGGCGAAGCTGGCGGAGAAGGTGGTCTCCGCCATGAACGACGCCGAGCTGATTTCGCTCATGGACGATCACTACGCTGGAGAGTCACAAACCCTGACGAGCGGCGCCGAGCAGAACCTCTTGAAGCTGGCGGAGCTGCGCGGCACCTTGTCGCCGGAGCAAGCGGCGCGCTGGAGCGAGATCAAGCAGGGCTTCAAGCGCCACCTGGATCTCGGTGGCAGCGACACGGATCCGGTGGTGCGCGTCACCTCCCAGCTCACGAACCTCGCGGAGCAGCTGAGCTCCATCCGCGACACCATCAGCAGCGCCGCCACCAAGAGCCCCGATCAGCTGAGCTGGGTCCAGGCGCACGTGCAGGCGCTGAACGAGTCGCTCGCGCGCCTCACGGAGCCCAAGGTGGCGCTCACGGTGAAGAACGAAGCGCCGCCACACATCGACGAGCTGCTCTCCATGCAGATCAAGGTCATGGAGCAGACGCTGGTGCCCTTCGTCCGCGTCGCCACTCAGCGGCTGGATGACAGCCACCTGCTCCGAGAGCGGCTGGATGAGTTCATCGAGCAGGTCAAAGGGATCGACCTGCGGCTCAAGGGCGCGCTCGGCCCCGGCTACGGCACAGACAAGCCCTGAACCATGCCCGCTGCCGTAGGGGCGGGTTTCAAACCCGCCCGCGGTCAGGTTACCGCTGCAGTGTCGCTGAAGAGCCGCTAAACTACCCAGCGTGAGCGCCCTGCCTACCTATCGCCGCGCCGCGCCGCGCCGCTTCATCGCCCTGACGCTGTGCGCGGTGACGCTGAGCGCTTCGCCCCTGTGCCTCGCCAAACCCACATGGAAAGAGATCGCGGCGGCGAATCGCCTCGCGGATGAGGGGCGTAAGGCTGAGGCCGCGGGGGACTTCAGCTCCGCGCTGGTCGCCTTCGAGGAGTCCGGCAAGCTCCACGACACGCCCGCGAATCGGCGTCGGCTCGCGCGCGCCAAGGCCGGCCTCGGGCGGCTGCTCGACGCGCGGAGTGAGCTCTCCCACGTGGTGGAGGACACCAAGGCCCCGCGTGACCAGGTGCGCCGCGCTCAGGCTGAGCTGGAGGCCCTGAACGCCCGCATCCCCAAGCTGCGCCTAGAGGTGGACGCCCAGTTCAGCGGAGAGCTCACGCTGAACGGCGAGGCCCTGACTAGCGAGCAAGCCGAGCTTGAGCTCGACCCTGGCAGCTACAAGCTGCGCGCCTCAGAGGAAGGCTACCGCCCATTTAGCGAGGACTTCGAGCTCATGGAAGGTGAGCGCGTCACCGTCCGGGTGGAGCTTACGCCGCTGC
>CAYQAC010000019.1:3373-7140 GCA_964415255.1 uncultured Polyangiaceae bacterium
CCGCTGCCCGCGGAGGCGGAGCCGGCACCGCCCGCCGCCCCAGCGGATGAAGGGGGGATCTCACAGCGCACCTGGGGCTACGTCAGCCTCGGGGTGGGTGTGGTGGGGGTCGCCGTGGGCGGCTACTTTGGCCTCTCCGCGCAGAGCACCCGCGACGACCTCCGGGACGCCTGCCCCAACGATCGCTGCGCTCCTGGGCTACGCGGCCGCTACGACGAAGGCGAGCGCCAGGCCATGTGGTCCACCGTCGGCTTCGTCATCGGCGGCGCGGGGCTGATCACCGGCGCGGTGCTGCTGCTCACCGCACCTTCGGGCACCGAAGCAGGCGTCGCCTCCAAGTCACCCCAGGGCGGCGTCACCTGGCGGCCTGAAGTGGGCCTAGGTCACCTCAGGGTTCAAGGGAGTTTTTAGCCATGACACAGTCAAGCTGGCGAACTATCTGGGTGAGCGGCGCGCTGCTCGGCGTGGTGGGCTGCGCCGATCTGCTGGACTACGACTCCATCGAGTTTGAGGAGGCAGGCGGCTCAGGTAGCGGCGCCATGAGCGGCAGCGGCGGAGACGCCGGCAGCGGCGCGACAGGCGGCAGCGGCGCGGCCGGTGGCAGCGGCGCGACGGGCGCGACGGGCGGCACCGGCGCTGGTGGCAGCGGTGGAGACGCTGGCAGCGGCGCTGGCGGCAGCGGCGCGACAGGCGCAACGGGCGGCAGCGGCGCTGGCGGCACCGGCGCTGGCGGCACCGGCGCGACGGGCGCAACGGGCGCGACGGGCGGCAGCAGCGGCGGCGGCGTGGGTGGCTCAGGCCCGGTGGGCCCGTGCGACGGCGTGAGCTGCGGGAGCGATCAATACTGCGAGCCAGGCACGGGTCAGTGTCACTGCCTACCAGGCTGGTCCGCGTCCGGCGGCAGCTGCACCCCGAACCTCCCTGGGGATCCGCTCGCTCACACTGAAGCGCAGGTGTGCGACATGTGGCGCTGGGGACAAACGGTGACCGACTCCAGCCCGTGGACCTCCGGTGGCACCCAGTGCGATCCTGGCACGCTGTCACGCGCCGGCTTGAACGACACCGTGCGGCGCTTGAACATGTTCCGCTGGCTTGTCGGTTTAGGACCCACGGCTGACGAAGACTCACGCAACGAGACCAACCGCTGGTGCGCGGTGCTCGCTTCATGGAACCCGCCAGGCGTTGTGCCCGACGCGCACCATCCTCCGCCAGGCTCCACCTGCTTCACGGAGGCCGGCCTCGCCGGCACCAGCAGCTCGAACCTCGCCTGGGGCTCCGGCCACCCCGCGAACGCCATGGATCAGTTCGTTGAAGATCGAGGCGTGGCCTCGCTCGGGCACCGCCGCTGGATCTTCAACCCGCCGCTCGGCCCCGTCGGCATTGGCTACTACGCGGGCGGCGGCAACTACGGCAACGCGCAGTGCCTCGGGGTGTTCTCCTCGAGCTTCAGCCACCCCAGCCCCCAGTGGACCTCCTGGCCACCACCAGGCTACGGCCCCTTCTCGGTGTACCGCTGGCCCTGGAGCTTCCACTACCAGGGCAGCCTGAGCGGCGCCACGGTGCGGGTGGTGCGTGAGAGCGACGGCCAAGAGATGAGCGTCACCACAGAGAACCTCACGGGCGGCTATGGCTCGTACACCACCCTGTCTATCTCGATCGGCTTCACGCCGGCCCTCGGCGAGACGTACACGGTGACGGTCACCACCGGGAGCACGGTCATCACCTACCCGCTCACCCCCGTCAGCTGCTGAGCACCCGGCGCTGTCGCCAGCCGCCATCCCTGCTGAGCAGCCCTGCGGTCGTCAGCCACCCTCACGGCTGAGCTCAGCTGGGCGGCGCCCGCCGTCGCCTCAGTAGGCAGCATCACTGCCTATCGGGTTGGGGGTTGGTTGCGCCCGAGCGTCCCCCGAACGGCGCCGCAGTCGCTCGGAGCCATGCGGTGCGCAGAGCCGCGCAGCCGCACAGCGCCACGCAGAGCCGCGCGGGAACGTCACCGCGATTCCTCCCGGAACTGCGAGCGCGCTCCATTTTACCGCGCGGTTTTATACTGCGCTGCTTCGCCGCACCATCGCGACTGAACAGCGGGCCGAGCGGCGCTCAGTTTCGCTGGCGCGTGCTCCGACCATTGGCTATGGTCGGAGCATGGCGAGAGGACCAAGGAAGAAGAGCGGAAGTTTCAAGTGGCCCGCCGCCTTGCGGAAGCAACCGGCTCCGCCGCTCACCTTGGAGGACGCGTATGAGGCCGGGCGCATCGTGTTTGAGCATTTCGACAGCCGCTCAAACCGCGAGATTGTTGCGTCAGAGGGCCTGACAATCACCAAGCTCACGCTGCACCGCTGCTGCGCCGCCTACCGCGTGCTGCGGAACCTGAAGTACACACCGGAGAGCTGCCCGTTCGGCTTCGGTGTCGCCGCTCGGCTCGACCTGGTGGAGGAGAAGCACCAGGCGGCGCTCGCCAAGCGCGCGGTGGAGGAGGGCCTCTCCACCCAGGCGCTTGAGTTTCACATCGCCGCGCTCCGCCACAAGCACCCGCGCGCCGCTGGTAAGCAGCCCATGCCGCGTTTTGAGCGCGCGCTGGGTCGCCTCGTGCCGTTCACGGATGGGCACTTCAACCTGCTGGGAGATCTCGAGCAAATTGGGGACCTCACGGAGGAGAAGCGCGCCGCGCTGCTGAGCCGCGCGCAGCGCCTGCGCGCTGAGCTAGAAAAGCTGGAGAAGGCGCTCATGAGCGGCTCATCAGGGCGCCGCAAGGCAGGCCAGGCCACCAAGAAGCCGGCCCGGCGCTGATCGGTCAGGCGCAGTGTCAGCCGGGCGCAGTGTCAGCCGGGCGCAGTGTCAGCCGGGCGCAGTGTCAGCCGGACGCAGTGTCAGCCGGGCGCCGCATCAGTCAGCTTAACTGACGCCCGCACCAAGCAGCGGCGCTAGCGCGCGGCGGGGTACACGCAGCGGAAGCCGACGTGCGGCTCGCGCTGGCCGCGGGGGCCCTCTGGTACCCGCTCAAACGACCAGCTCTTGAGCTCGGCGGCGCCCTGCGAGCGGTACGAGCCCCCGCGCGCGTAGTAGGTGCCATCGGGCTCGCGCGCCCACTCGGCCACGTTGCCGATCAAGTCGTGCACGCCCTCCGCGGTGGCGCCGCCCGGCAAAATCCCCGTGAGCTCTGGTCCGCGCCCCCCAAAGCCGCAGGGCCCCTTGAGGCGCCCGTACACGGCCCGGCGACACACGAGCCCAGTATCACCCCACGCGAAGCGGCGGGAGCGCTCCCCCATCGCGGCGAACAGCCACTGATCAACCGTCGGCAAGCTCCCGCCCGCTTGGCGACAGAACTCGCCCGCGCCGAGCGGCGTGACCGACGTCACCGGCCGCCCCGGTTCGTCATCCACCCGCCCTTCACAGGCGCCGCGCCGCACGCAGGCGTTCCAGCGCTCAATGGTCACCTCGTAGGCGTCCATCAAGAACGGCTCCACTTGCACCACGCGCGCCTCGATCACGCCCTGCGACTCCCAGTCGCTCGGGCCCATCGTCAGCGCGCCGCCGCGGATCGTCACCCGCACCTCAGGCGCGACGCAGCCCTCCTCCGAGGGCCGCGTGAGCCGCTCGTGTTGCTCGGGGCAGCCGGTGGGCGCCTCCACGCAGGTGTCCCCGAGGATCCGTTGCCCCTCACCGCAGCAGCGCGGCCCCTTCGCCACCAGCCCGCTCACGCAGGCGATGCCCGCGCCGCGCTCATTGATCGCCGCCCACACCACCAGCCCCCCGAGGCCGGCGGCGAT
>CAYQAC010000019.1:7150-9832 GCA_964415255.1 uncultured Polyangiaceae bacterium
ACCGTCCCGACCACCAACGGGACCTTCAGCTCGCCGCTCACGCTACACCTCGAGCGCTCGCCCGAGCCGCGCCAGGCCCGCCTCAAGCTTCTCCGAGCTCGCAGTGAAGGCCAGGCGAAACCACGACGGCGCACCAAAGAAGCTGCCGGGCGCGACCACCACCTGATGCTCTCGGAGCCCCCGCAGCACGCGGTCCGTGACGTCCTCCGTCCCCAGGTGCCGCACCCACACAAACAGTGAGCCGGGGAGCGGCTCCACGTAGGCCAGGTGCGCGCTCCGCGCGTCCAGCCAGGCTAGCACCTGCTCGCGCTTGCCCTGCTGCATCCGCGAAGCTCGCTCAAGCAACCAGCCTGCCTGCTCCACCGCGGCGGCGCCCCAAGCGAAGCAGCTCGGCGGCGCCGCCCCCACGGAGTAAAGCTCAACCCGCCGGAGCGCCTCCACCTGCGCGCTCGGCGCGGCGATCCAGCCGGCGCGCGCCCATGGCAGCCCCAGGCACTTGGTCACGCTGCTGATGACGAGGAGGTTCGGTGGGCCGAAGGCGGTGCTCACCGGCTGGCTCAGCTCGCGATAGGCTTCGTCGACCACCAAGTTTCGCTCTGGCCCAAGCAGCTCCGCCAGGTGGTGGAGCCACTCGTCAGGGACACTGGTGGCGGTGGGGTTGTGAGGGTTCGAGAGCAGCACGAGTTTCGCGCCGTCGAGCGCCGGCAGCAGGGCGGCGGGCTCCTCCGTGCGCTCGAAGCGCACGATCTTAGCCCCGTAGGCCTCCGGCACGCGCCACAGCGGCTCGTAGCCAGGCGTCTCCACCGCCATGATGTCCCCGGGGCGGACCAGCGCGCGGCACACCACGTCGATCGCGCCCGAGGCGCCGAGGGTGGGCACCAGGTTCTCCACCGGGATCTGATAGCGCCCGGCGATCGCCCACAGGAAGCGCAGCCGCGCCTCTGGATCGTCGGGCGCCTCGAAGCCGAGCTCTGAAGGAGCCACCGCGGGCACCCCGCTTGAGGCCAGATCGTACTCTGCGCTGACGAAGTGCTCGAGCGCGAACTCCAGGTACTCGATAGGCCGGAGCATGTCCTCAGACCTTACCCTGAAACTCAGCGCGCGTGCCCGCCACGAAACGGCGCCCACGCCAGTCTCCTTGTGAAGCGGCGCCTGAGCTGTCTCAGCGACTCACCGGGGGTTGGGTACGCTCACGGGGCGCGCTCGCAGGTGCAGCCCTCGACGCGGTGCCGTCTAACCCCCCCAAACCCCTAGGCCATGCAGGTGTTAGCGTCAGGGTACCGTCAGAAAACCCGCTACCTGCCGCGAACTGCGGTATAGGCCCGGGGCTCATGGGCGGTGCCAGCGAGGACGCTACAGAATCCCCGGACGCCGAGCTGCCGCCGAGCGGTAGCCAGCCGGGGGAGGAGCCTGACAGCCAGCAGGGCGGGTTCTGGTGGCGCCTCGGCGGGGTGGTCCGCACCATCCGGCCGCACCAGTGGGTGAAGAACGCCTTCGTCTTGGCGCCCATCGTGTTCGCGCGGGAGGTGTTCGATCCTGCGCTGCTCACCCGCGCGGGCAGCGCCTTCGGGGTGTTCTGCCTGTTGGCCGGCGCCGTCTACACCATGAACGACCTGGTGGACGTCGAGGCCGACCGGGTGCACCCGGTGAAGCGCCATCGGCCCATCCCCTCGGGGCGCGTGCCGCTCGGCGTGGCGCGGGTGATGGCGGTGCTGCTCGTGGCGGTGGCGCTCACGCTGGCGCTGCTCATCAACATCCCATTTTTCATCGTCGCCTCGCTCTACTTCGCGCAGAACCTGGCTTACTCCTTCAAGCTGAAGCACGTCCCTTACCTCGACGTGGGCCTCATCGCGCTCGGCTTCGTGCTGCGGGTGGAAGCGGGCGGCTACGCCGCCGAGATCGACGTCTCGCGCTATTTAATCGCCTGCACCGCGCTGCTCGCCTTGTTCCTGGGGTTCGGCAAGCGGCGCCATGAGCTGGCCGCTAGCCTCCTCAGCCAAGGCAAGACGCGCGCGGCGCTTGAGCGCTACAGCGCGCGGGGCCTGGACATCGCGCTCGTCATCACCGCGGTGGCGACGGTCCTGGTGTACCTGGCGTACACGCTGGACAGCAGCACCCGCGTCTTTTTCCGTACAGATTATCTGTGGCCGAGCACGCTGTTCGTGATCGCCGGGGTGGTGCGCTTCCTCCAGCTGGTGAGGAGCCGCCCCAGCGCGGAGAGCCCCACGCAGGAGATGCTGCGCGACGGCCCCTTCGTCGGCATCGTGCTGCTCTGGGTCGGCCTCGTCTTGTGGATAGTCTATAATCTGCGTCCAGGCGGATGAGCGAGCTCGCGCAGGTTGCGCCCCCAACGAAGCAGCCCACCAGGAGCGGGCCAGTCACCGACTTGGTGCTCACGCTCCCCATCTTCGTGCTCTACCACCTGGGGGTGGTGTTCTTGCCCGTCCGCAACGCGGCGGACGTCACCACCCGCGAGCTGATGGCGCTCGCGGACAACAGCCTGCTCGCCTACACCGGGCTCACCCTGGGCATCGGGGCGGCCTACGTCGGGGCGCTGCTCCTGTTCCGCGAGATCGCCGCTCTGATCCGCAAAGGGGTCCTTTCCGCCGACGTCGGCGCGAGCTACCCGCTCGACCGGATCGGCGACGCCGTCCACGAGGCCGCCGCGGTCGGCCGTGGAGG
>CAYQAC010000019.1:9842-43221 GCA_964415255.1 uncultured Polyangiaceae bacterium
CGGGCTCACCCTGGGCATCGGGGCGGCCTACGTCGGGGCGCTGCTCCTGTTCCGGAAGCGCGGGGCGTTTCACTGGGAGCGCTTCGCGTGGCTCGCGGGGGAGAGCGTGCTCTACGCCATCGCCATGCGGCTGATCGCCGGTTGGGTGGTGGGCAAGGTGTTCCTCGGCGCCATCACAGGCGGCCCCTTCGCGGGCTTCATCATGAGCCTGGGCGCGGGTTTCTATGAGGAAATTGCCTTCCGCGTGGTCTTGTACGGCCTGGGGCTGAAGCTCCTGGTGCTGGTCACGCCCTCGCTCTTGCCGCTCAGCAAGCTGTGGCTCACCCTCGGCTGGGCGCTCGTGTGCGCGCTCATCTTCAGCGGCTGGCACTACGTGGGTGAGCTGGGGGACCCGTTCGAGCCCAAGAGCTTCGTCTTCCGCGCGGTGTGCGGCCTGGTGTTCACCGCCATCTACCACCTCCGCGGTTTTGCCCCCGCCGTGTGGACCCACGCGCTGTACGACATCTGGGTGCTGGTGCTGTAGGGCATCAGGAGCTTGCTCTGTCAGCTTGTCTGACTAACCCCCGCCCCGGCGTGTGGGTGCCCCCCAAACGCACCGAGGGCGACGACCGGTGATCCCGTCGTCGCCCTCGCGCCCCCGCGGTCCTACAACTCAGCGGCGCCGACGGAAGGCCAAGCCGAGCAAGCCGAGCAGCCCCGCGCCGAGCGCGAACGGTGAGCTGCTCGAACCAGCGGCGCCTCCTGCGGACACCGAGCAGCCGTCGCTCTTCAGGCGATCGTCGCCGGTGCGCGGGCCAGGCCCTGAGCCGCCCTCAGCGCCCACCCCGCCGGTGCCGCCACTCGCGCCGCCGGTGCCCGCGGTGCCGCCGCTGCCACCCGCGCCAGTGCCCGCGGTGCCGCCGCTGCCGCCCGCGCCGCTGCCACCCGCGCCGCTGCCGCCGCTGCCGCCAGCCCCACCGCTGCCGCCGCCGCCGAACCCGCACTCCGTGGCGCAGCTCGTCTCCAGGCAGCTAAACCACGCGGTGCGCTCGGCGTTGTCGCCGCAGCTGGCCGCAGGCTCATCCGCCGTGACGCAGGTGGTGCACTCGGCGTTCTCCGCACAGGCGACGCCTTGGCTGCAGCAGTTCGCCTCGTGACAGGCGGTGCAGGTGTCGTCCTGGAACTGGAAGCCGCAGCTCGGGCCCTCACACTCCGCGGCGCACTCCTCAGCGCAGGTGCCGCAGGTGCAGTCGATGATGGCGTTGTAGAGCGGGATCCCTGCGGCGTGCGTGCTGGCGCAGCCCTGGACGCACTCGCTGGTGGCGCACTCGTTCAAGCAGGTGGCCAAATCGTAACAAGCCGTGCTGTCAATGCAGGCGTCCACCGCGCTGGCGCAGGCGCCCGTTTGTGCGGCGTCCGAACAGGTGGCGCAGTTCAGCTCCAAGCCCTCTTCCATGTAGGGGCGGATGAAGCTGTCCCAATAGGCGCTCACGCGGATGCTGTAGCCATCCCCAGAGCACGAGCTTGAGGTGGCGCGGTCCACCGCGGAGTGCACCGCGATCACCTGCTGGTTTGAGCCCGTGGTGAGCACCGGGCCGCCGCTGTCACCGGAGCAAATCCCCCCGCCTGAGAGGCTGTAGGTGATGATGGCGGAGTTCACACCGTTCAGGTTCTTGGTGATGTTGTAGCGTCGCGTGTTGTCGCCCGGCCCGGTCAAGCCGTAGCCGACGCTCATCACCGACATGCCGTTCGTCACGGAGACTGACGGACCCACATCCATGGTGGGCGTGCTGGCGTCCACCCCGGAGATGGTGATCATCCCCACGTCGTACCGCATGTTCCCGCCGCCGTAGGACGGGTGCTCCTGATAGTGCAGCACCGAGTAGGTGCGCGTCGGGCTCATGAAGTTATTGCCCTGCCGCACCTGCACCGGGGGAAATGAAGGGTCCACGCAGTGCGCCGCGGTGAGCACGTAGCCGAGGCCCCGAGCGACATCCTTGCTGATGATGGTGCCGGTGCACGCGCTCTGTTCGCCGAGCACCGCCACCACCGCCTCGCGGGTGGTGTCCAGGGTGCCGTTGATGATCTCGCTGTCAGTGGCGCCGGTGTGGACGCTGGTGGCGTCACCGGTGCCACAGGCGAGCGCCGTGAGGCCGAGCAAGCAAGCTGAGGAGAGGGGGAGTAGTCGCACGAAGCCTCCAACGAGAAATGACGAAACCGATGCCAGGGGGAGCTTGGTCCAGGGGGGAGCTTAGCCTGCGTCGCAGGAGCCGTCTCGAACAGAACTGCCAGCGCTCGGCCGATCTCCTACGCCGCCCTTCGGCGAATATTCCTCAGCGACTCGTCCCCCGTGTGGCGGTGTGGAGGCACGGGGGGCGAAGGTGAGGTGCCCAACCCCCAAAACCCGAGCCCTGCTCTGAAGACCGCTCTCTTTTTTGAGATGGGTCGCCCCCACGACGCGCTGCGCCGGACGCGCGGCTCATGCCTCCGCTCGATACACCGCGCCCCACTCTGTGCGCTCAGCTCAAGCCTGGCGACGCCGATCCAGCGCCCACAGCTTCTGAATGATGCGCTGCGTCTCAGGGGACTCCACCAGCGTCCAGCTGTCGTGCTCGGGGCGCTCTTCGGTGATCTCCAGCAGCACCGCGGCCGCTCGCTCCGCTGAGATGAGCTCCCCCGCGCGCCCCGGCAGCTCCACCACCGCGCGACGCGTGTTCAGCCCCGCCAGGCGCTCCAAGATGCGCTCCACCGTCACGCGGTACACGCGCTCATCGAAGCCCTTGGCCTCACCCAGCCCGAAGAACAACAGCTTGTCGAAGGGCAGCTTGGGCCTGCCGGGGAGCAGCACCACCTCCCCCAACTCCCCCGTCACAAATCCGCGCAGCAAGAGCCGCGAGAGCTTCCCTGAGAAGCGCCAGTCGATCAGCCCGGCCACGCCGCCCGGCGGCCGCTCCCCCTGCACCAGGCAGCACACCAGCACCTCCGCCCCGGCGAGATCGAGCCGGCGCAAGCTGGGGGCGACGAAACGCAGGTCCACTGACTAATTCTCCCCAGTGAGTTCGAGCCGGCGCAAGCTGGGGGCGACGAAACGCAGGTCCACTGACTAGTCCTTAAAGAGCAGGCCTACTGACTAACCCTTGGGCGGATCTTGGCGACCCAAATCGCTCGCGATGCGATCGAGCACGCCGTTCACGAAGGAGCCGCTCTCCGCGGTGCCGTAGCGCTTCGCGAGCTCCACCGCCTCGTCGATGATCACCGCGCGCGGGATGTCCGGCATGTGCGCCAGCTCCCAGGCGCCGAGCCTGAGCACGTTGCGGTCCACCCGCGCCATGCGCTCAAGCCGCCAGTTGATGCTCGCCTTGCGGATGCGCTCGTCAGTTTCACTGAGCGTCTCCCAGGTGGAGCGCAGCACCTGGTCCGCGTAGTCGCGGCCCTCCGCGTCGCCCGGCAGCTCGCGCCAGAAGCGGTGGATGATGGTGTCCGGCGTCTCCAGCGTCGCCTCCAACGCGAAGAGCATCTGCAGCGCCGCCTCGCGCCCGCTGGTGCGCGCTCCCATGTCAGAGCCCCGCGCGGCGCAGGGCGCGCTCCACGCTCAGCATCTCGATGGCCGCCAGCGCCGCCTCCGCGCCCTTGTTGCCCGCCTTGGTCCCGGCGCGCTCAATCGCCTGCTCGATGGAGTCCGTCGTCAGTACCCCGAACGAAACCGGCTTCTTCGCCGCGAGCGCCGCCACCGCGACCCCCTTGGCCACCTCCCCCGCCACGTAGTCGAAGTGGGGCGTGCCGCCGCGGATCACCGCGCCCAGCGCGATCACCGCGTCAATCTGCGGGCTCTCAGCGACGCGCGCCACCGCCAACGGGATCTCCCAAGCGCCCGGCACCTTCACCACCATGAGGTGATTCGGATCAGCGCCGCTCCGCACAAGCGTGTCCAGCGCGCCCGCCACCAGCTGCTCCGTGATGAAGCTGTTGAAGCGGCCGACCACGATCGCATAGCGATCGCCCGGCTCCACTCGCAGATCTCCCTCCACCACGTCCGGCAGCGTGAGCTCGGGCTCTTGAGTGGTGCGTGCTTTGCGTGAGGCCATGGATCTCCTGAGCGTGTTCTTTTTTTGGGGGTTGGACGGCACCTTGCCAGGGCGCACTGAGGACGACAAACGGTAAACCGTTTGTCGTCCTTAAATCAGCAGCTAGAGCGCCGAGAAGGGAAGCAGCAGCACGCAGAGAGCCCGAAAGAGCGCGCCCTCGCCCTGCATGGGAGCGCTCTTTCGGGCTCGTGTGGCGGCAAACTGATAGGCGCTCTAGAGTTTCCACAATGGAAGTGTCACTGCGCGCTCATGGAAACCAGCGGGACGCGCTCCGTGATGTCGAGGCCATAAGCGCCGATGCTCGCGAGCTGACGCGGGCTGTTCGAGAGCAGCCGGATGCGCCGGAGCCCCAAGTCGCGGAGCACCTGCGCGCCCAAGCCGTACTCGCGCAGCGTGCCCGGCGCCTCCTCTTTGGCGCTGTCCTGACCACGCCGCAAGGCGCTCAGCTCGTCGCGCAGCGCGCTCCGCGGCGGCAAGTACACCACCACGCCCACCCCCGCGGCCTCAATCGCGACGATGGCCTCCGCCAGGTGCCGCCCACCCTCACGCGGCGTGGAGACGAAGGTGTCCGCCAAGGTGGAGCCCGCGTGCATGCGGCACAGCACCGGCTCCGCTGCCGCCCCCACGTCGCCCTTCACCAGGGCGACGAGCTCGCGACCCTCGACGCTCGCCTCATAAACCACCGCGCGCCACGCGCTCTCGGTCGCGTCAAGCTCCACCGTGAGCTCATCCACCCGGCGGATCAGCCGCTCGGTGTGCAGGCGGTAGCTGATGACATCGGCGATGGACACCAGCGCCAGCTGGTGCGCTGCGGCGAAGCGCGCCAGCGCCTCACGGTCAGCTAAGCTGCCATCCTCCGCGAGCACGTCGCACAGGACCCCAGCCGGGGTGCGCCCAGCGAGCCGCGCGAGGTCGATCGCCGCCTCCGTCTTCCCGCTGCGCACCAGGACGCCGCCTGGGCGCCCCTTGAGCGGGAACACGTGGCCTGGCGTCACCACATCGCCCGTCTCAGCGTCGGGGTTGATGGCGGCGAGCACCGTGCGCGCGCGATCAGAAGCGCTGATGCCCGTGGTGACCCCATGCGCCGCCTCAATGCTCACGGTGAAGGCGCTCTTCGCCGCGCGGTCCCGGGCGCGCTGCATCATGGGGAGCGCGAGGCGCTCCACCTGCTCCGGGCACAGGGCCAGCGCCACCAGACCGCGCGCCTCCGTCGCCATGAAGTTGATGGCCTCAGGGCTGATGTGATCGGCGGCGGTGAGCAGCGCGCCCTCCGTGAGCTGCTCCTGCTCGTCGACGAGCACGATGGTGTCACCGCGACGCAGGGCCTCGATGGCGTCCTTCACGCGGGTGAAGAGCGCGTCGTTCAGTGGAGTGATGGGGGGGATGGCGTCGGGCACGGTGCGTCCTTGGGGCCAGCGCTAGAGCTTGAAGCCAGCGCTCGCTAGCACGCCTCTCAGGTGAGCGTCACGCGCCGCGGTGTCGCTCTCGCCCTGCGGCCACGCGCCAGCGAGGTAACGGACGGCGTAGCGCGCGAGCAAATCAACCTCCAGGTTGACGTGAGCGCCGGGGCTGAGCTCCCCCAGGGTGGTCACCTGAAGTGTGTGGGGGATCAGCATCACCTCGAAGCCGCTCGGCAGGGCCTCCGGGCCCAGCAGGCGATTGACGGTGAGCGACACGCCGTCCAGCGTGACGGAGCCCTTGGCCGCGATGAAGCGCATCAGCTCAGGCGGCGCGCGAAACGCGTGAGAAATCGCCTCCCCCGCGCGGTTTTGGCTCAACAGCTCCGCGGTGCCGTCCACGTGGCCGCTCACCCAGTGGCCACCCAGCCGCGCGCCCACCTGCAGGCTGCGCTCAAGGTTGACGCGGGCGCCGAGCGGCAGCGCCCCCAAGCGCGTGAGCGCCGCCGTCTCCTGGCTCACGTCCGCCGCGAAGCCACCCTGCTCAAAACGGGTGACCGTCAGGCAGGCGCCCGCCACCGCGATCGACTCGCCCAGGCTGTACTCGCCGAATGGCGCCTCAACCCACAGCTCAAACCCTGGGCCCCGCCGCTCGCGGCGCTTCAAGCACCCGATCGCCTCCACCAAGCCCGTGAACATACCGCCCCATAGCACCGCCCAGCGAGGCACCCAACGCACGCTCGCTCACCTCGCAAGGTGGGGCAGGTTTCAAACCTGCTCACACACATGACGGCGGACATTCGCCGGATCCGGGTGGGGCGGGTTTCAAACCCGCCCCCACAGAATTCACTAAAACTCCAATAATATCAACTGGTTAGCTTCTATTGCGCGAAGCGCTGAAAGCGGCCAGGATCGGGCCGTGCGTCGCCTCCCCCGGCTTAGTCTCCCCGCTGCGCTCGCGCTGGGTGTGCTGCCTGGGTGCGGCGCGGGGTTTGAGGCGCTGCACGAGAGCGAGGTGCGGTTCGAGCACTGCTACCGCCTCGACTTGGAGGCGCAGGCGGCGCCAACCCACCGCCTGTTCTGCTGGCAGGAGTGGGTGGAGACCCACACCACCGATCAACCACGGGATCGGATCCGCCACGCAGAGCAGCGCATCGCGGCGCTCACCGCCGGCGACCACCGCCCTGAGCCGCTCACCATCAACGAACCCACCCGCTCAAAACAAGACCCAACCCGGGCCCTGCTGGATGACCCCACCCAAGCCACCCTGGGTGCCCCTGAGGCCGCCACCGAGACCTGCGAGACCAGCTGCTTCACCCGGCTCAATGAGTGCCGCTCAGGCGGCGACGTGAGCTGCGCCTCGGAGTACGCCACCTGCGCGGGGCGTTGTGAACCAGATGACAGCCGATGACCCACTCGGGGCGCGCCGCCCAAGCGGCACCTGGGGCGCACTAGCTTGTGGCGCGGTGCCAAACCCCCAAAAACCCATGAAGCGCTCCGGGCAGCTCCAGCTGCACGACCTCAAGCCGCACCTACATCCTGCGACGATTCCTCCGCTTTCCTTCGCGTTTAGTTGACCCCGTTCGAGCGCCGGCGCTACCGGTGAGATGACCCTATGGAAGCTCCCTATCCTCTGCTTGGCGGCATGACGTCCGCCTTGGCCACGCCGCTGCCGCGCGTGCTGCGTCCGCGACGTGCGCTGCCGGCGAGCAGCGTGCGCCCGACGCGCGCCGAGGTGAACCTCGCGCACCTGCGCCACAACCTGCGGGTGGTGGAGCGCCACGCGGGCGACGCGCAGGTGTGGGCGGTGCTGAAGGCTGACGGTTACGGTCACGGCGCGAAGGCGGTGGCGCGCACCTTGGAGCGCGCCGGGGTGAAGGGGATCTGCGTGGCCCTGCTGGAGGAGGGGGTGGAGCTGCGCGAGGCGGGCATCAAGGCGCCGATTTTAGTCATGGGGTCTTACTATGGGCGCGCCTACGGCGAGCTGTTGCGCCATGACCTCACGCCAGTGCTGAGCGATGTCGGTCAGCTGCACGCCCTAGCGGAGGAGGTGCGCTACACCGGCGGCGAGGTGACGCCGGTGCACCTCAAGGTGGACACCGGGATGGCGCGGCTCGGCGCGCTGCCGCGCGATGTGCAGGCGCTGGGGGAGGCGCTCCGCGCGCTGCCTGAGCTGCGCTTCGAGGGGCTGATGACGCACCTCGCCTGCGCCGACTTGAGCGCGGCGGACGGCGTCACGGAGCAGCTATCATTGTTTGAAGAGGCCACCCAGACGCTGGCCAGCTTGGGGCTCACCGCGAAGGTGCGTCACGCGGCGAACAGCGCGGCGGTGCTCTCGAGCCCAGCGAGCTGCCTCGACATGGTGCGCCCCGGCGTGGCGCTGTTCGGGGTGGCACCTGGTGAGGTCGGCTGTCCTGATCTGCGGCCGGTGATGTCAATCAAGAGCGAGCTCATCAGCGTGCGGGACGTGCAGCCGGGGCAAGGCGTCGGCTACGGTTGGAGTTTCCGCGCAGAAAAACTGACGCGGGTGGCGACGCTCCCCATGGGCTACGCGGACGGCCTGAGCCGCGCGCTCTCGAACCGCGGTCACGTGCTGGTGCGCGGGCGGCGCGCGCCGATCGTGGGCGTGGTGAGCATGGACATGACGATGGTGGACATCACAGGCATCCCCGGCGCCGAGGTGGGCGACGAGGTGGTGCTGATGGGCACGCAGAAGGGCCTGCTCGGCGAGAGCACCCTGTCCGCCGCGGAGATCGCAGACCAGCTCGGCACCATCCCCTGGGAGGTGCTCACCGCCGTCTCGCGCCGCGTGCCGCGCTTCTACCGCGAGCCTTGAGCACCCGCGCTGAGCGCCTGCTCGGCGAGCGCGTCTGCGACATCACCTGAGCTCCCGGTTCAAGGGGGGTTGGGGGTTGGTCCATGCCGCGCGGCGCCTTCAGAAGCCCAAGTCGATCGCGAGCTCTTCAGCGCTCCCGGCGGGCGCAGCGTGAGGTGGCGCTGCACCGCGCGGCGCTGAGCGCCTTGAAGTGCCCCCAGGGGGCGCGCTCGAAGGTGCGGTGGGTGGTGCGCTCGAAGGTGCGGTGGAGTCGCTGGGCGCCGCTTGGCTTCCCACCTCAGGCAGCACCTGAGCGCCCTCAGGCACCTGAGCGCCCTCAGGCACCTGAGCGCCCTCATTAGTCCTATAATCTGACTTGTTGCTCGCTGCGCCGCGCGGCTCGTCTGAGAGCGCTGGCTCCTTCGGTGGCTGCCTGGGCGGCCGCGCTGAGCTCAGCGCCTCCCCTGCGGACGACGCGCCCCAAGACGCCGTGAAGGTCAGGAGCAGCGCCAGGCAGCTCACCGTCAGTGCACCGAACGAAATCAGC
This sequence comes from uncultured Polyangiaceae bacterium, assembly GCA_964415255.1. GTDB lineage: Bacteria > Myxococcota_A > Polyangia > Polyangiales > Polyangiaceae > JAHBVY01. The sequence continues at coordinate 18,666 of CAYQAC010000019.1, forward strand.
GCCAGCCAGGTGAGCCGCTGGGGCGGAGCGCCAGACAGCACGCTAGACGGTGCGCTAGATGGTGCGCTGGCGCCTCGGCTGGGAGAGCGCCACGCGCCCGGCTCAGTGGGCGCGTCGCGACGCGCTGGATGGCGCTTGGCTTGTACGAAGCGGGCCGCTTGAGGTGAGCTGGGTAGGCGCTGAGGAGCCTCCGGGGGGTGGACGATGAGCTGCGGTGGGTGAGCGGGGTACAGGGGGTGAACCTGCGGCGCTGCGTGGGGCGGCGCTGCGTGCGGTGGCGCTGCATGGGGTTGCGGCCGGATGATGTGCAGGGCGATGCTGTGCTGAGCGGCGATGTGCGGCGTGCCGTGCTGAGCGGTGCTGTGCGCTGTCGAGGGGTCGCTCGGCGGGGTCGCCTGCTGGGGGTCGGGCGCTGGCACGGGGGCAGGCCACCATCCCCACCTCCGTGGCGCCACCGGCTCCCAGCACCCCGCGTGGACGATGGGCCGCCCAGCGGTGGGAGCGGGCGGCTCTGGACGAAGCGCCTCGACGATCGTCGCCTCAGCCAACTCGAACGCGCTCCGGGGAGCCTCAAGCTTGAGTGAGAGTGACCTCTCCACGTCGCTTGGGGCGTGCCCTGCGAGATCGAACGGCGCCGCGCCACCAGGTGAGGTGATGTCCTGGATGTAGGGCGAGGCGTCCGCCCAGGTGGCTCCCCAGTCGACGCCAGGCTGGGTGCCTGGCTCGCTGCTCGTGAGCGCAGCGCTCGGGTGCTCGCTCCTCGGTTGAGTGGCAGGCTCTGGGGTTGGCTCGCCGGCACCTTCATCTGCGGCGAGGAGCCACGCGGCGGGGAGCCCGATCGCAGTGGGCGCGTCGAACACGGCAGCCCAAGGGACGGTCCGCTCCGAAGAGGAGGGATCCTGAGCGTCGAGGTCGCGGTGGAGATCAGGCGAGGAGCGAGGCACCCGGCCAGGTCGGCGCCTGCCCGCGCGAGTTGCCCACCAAGTTCGCCTGGGCGTGATCCGTGCTAGCTCGCACTGAACGTACCTGCCCCCAACCAACTGCGAACTTGTCGCTTGCGCCAGCGAATTTGGCTAGAAGCGGGCGGCTTGGAATCCGTGCCTCATTCCGCGTGGCGGTCTTGGCTCCGCGCGCTCGCCGCGCGGCTCCGTACCCATGGCCCCTGGGTGCTCGCCGCCCTGCTCATCGTAGCGGACGTAGCCCTGCGCCACGGCGCCGTGGGCTACGAGAACCCTCAGCGCTGGGGGGGCAAGGAGCTGCTCGTCTACTCCATCGGTTGCGTCTGGACGCTCGCCACCTGGGTGCTCGCGCGTGAGGCGCTCTGGCGAGTCGTCGGGAGGCCGCGGCTGCTTCGAGCGCTTCGGGTGACCTTAGCCACGCTCACCGCCGCGCTGGTGTCCGTCAGCTTTGCTTACCTAAAGAACTTCGATCAGGCGCCTAGCTGGCAGGTGCTGAACTTCGCCGTCTCGGAGCCCATGTGGCTGATCCGCCTCGGCATTTGGGGGCTCAAGGCAAGCGACCTCGCCTCCTTCTTGCTGCTCGGCCTCGCGGTGCACTGGCTGCTGGCGCCCCCAGCGGCGCCGCTCGTCGTCAGCGCGCTCCGGCGCTGGCTCACGCGCGGGGGCGCGGCGCTCTACCTCGCGTTCACCGGCTTCATCACGGTGGTGCCAGGGATGCAGTCGCCGCTGCCGGTCGACGCCAACGCCGCGGCGGCGATCGTGCAGTATGGGCTTGGTCAAGGGCTGTCTCAGCGCCACCTGGTAGCGCCCGCGCGTCCGCCGCTCACGCCGCGCTCCCCTGAAGGTCAGCCTAATTTACTTGTGATCATCCACGAGTCGCTGCGGGCTGACGCCGTCTTCGCCGGGCTCGACTACGCCAACACAACGCTCGATCCGAAGCAGGTGTCGCCCTACCAGTCTGCGCTAGCAGGACGGCGCGCTGACGGCTTCTTCGTGTTCCCCTTCGCGCGCAGCAACGCCACCGCCACGGAGTCGAGCCTCCCAAGCATGCTCTCAGGCGTGGATCTCGGCGGGGAGTCGCTGGCCTACGGGCGCGCGCATTCCCTATGGTCCGTCGGCAAGGCGCGCGGCGCGAGCACGTTTTTGTTCGCCGCCGAGGCCTACTCTTGGTCGCACTTCGATGAGTATTTCATCGATGGAAACGTGGACAAGGCGCTGACAGGGACCGAGCTGTCCGACGCCATCCCGATGGGCAGCACCTCAGCCGATGATGGCGCGGTGGTGGACGCCGCCATCTCTCACCTGGAGGAGCTGGCCAAGCGCCGCGCGTTCTTCGTCGGCGCCATCCACTTCGACGGCACGCACCTGCCGGGCTGGGCAGGCCCTGGCACGCCGCAGTTCCGCGGCGAGCCGGGAGAGGTCGAGAGCTACGGCCGGGCGGTGCGCTACATCGACGGGCTGGTGGAGCGCGTCGTGGCCGCGCTGTCACGGCTGGGCCTGGCAGAGAACACGGTGGTGCTGGTCACCTCCGACCACGGCGAGAACCTGATCCCGCGGCGCACCCCTGACCGCCTCGGCGCCTACTACGAGCCAACGGTACGCATCCCGTTCTGGGCCTACGTGCCGCCAACATGGCTAGAGCGGAATCCAAGCTGGGCTCAGGCGCTCGACGCCTGGCGGGACCGCAATGTACAGAACCAAGATCTGCTCCCCACGGTGCGCGATCTCCTGAGCCTGCAAGACGAGCCGCGCCTGAACCCACCGCACCTGACAGGGAGGAGCCTGCTTGGGCCGCGCCCCGAGATCGATCAGGTGGCTGGTCAGAGCACCTGTGCATTTCGCTCCTGGGCGCTGGAGGGCTTCTTCTTGGTGCGCGGACGGGTGAAGGTCATCGTCTCAAACGACCAACCAACGCCGCAGATCTACGATCTAGAGGCGGACCCGAAGGAGCAGCGAAACCTGTGGTCTGACCCAGGGCGCCAACAGGAGGCGCTCGGATGGATCCGCGAAGCGGTTGAAGCGGGCGAAGAGCGACGCGCGCTGTGTCGACGGATCGGCAGCGTGTGCCCCGTGCCGTAGCACCTCCGTCAAGCGCGGTGAGGCGTGAGGCCGCTGCTGAGGTGGTCAGGCGCGGTGAGGAAGCTCGCTGTGCCCTGGATTCACAGTGACGCTCCAGGTGTGCGGCTGAATGACAGGCCACGGGCGGCTTCGACGCGGAGGCGAAGCTCGCCGATGCGCTACGGTCATCGCGCCGCGCGTCGGTCACGGGTTTCGGGTTTGGGGATTGGCATGGCGCTCGCTTGCGAAGCCCAAGTCACCGGGCTATCTCGCCGGAGCCGCAGCATGACCGCCCCCCCAATCACCTTCTCTGTCGTCATCTGCACGCTGAACCGCGCGGCGCTCCTGGCGGACGCGCTGAAGAGCATCGCTGAGCTGGAGCACCCCCAAAGCGACTTCGAGGTGCTGGTAGTAGACAACGGCTCTGACGATGACACGCAGGGCGTGGTGCGGCGCTTCGCGGCGGGCTCACCGCTCAATGTGCGCTCGGTAGTGGAGCCCGAGCGTGGCCTCTCCGCCGCGCGCAACCGTGGGATCCGCGAGGCCAAGGGGCGCTTCGTGTTCTTCACAGATGACGACCAGCTGGTGCACCCCCACGCGCTCCGCGAGTTTCAGCGCGTGGTGAGCAGCTACGATGCGCGCGTGGTGCAGGGGAAGATTGAGCTCTCGTTCCCTGAGGGGCGGCCCGCCTGGCTCCGGCCGCCGCTCACCCACATGCTGGGGGAGACGGCGGACGCCCCGGAGGGCCCCGCGAAGTTCGATTTGTACGGCGGCAACATGCTCTTGCTCCGCAGCTTGTTCGATGACAGCGAGGGCTTCCGCCACGACTTGGGCAAGGGCACCTCGGGCTGGTCAGAGGATGTGGAGCTCTCCCAGCGGCTCAAGGCGCGGGGGGAGCGCGTGGTGTACGCGCCCACGGCGCGGGTGTTCCACGTCATTTTACCTGACCGCACCACACCCAGCTTCTTCCGAAGGACGGCGTTCGAGAAGGGCTACTCAGACGGCATCACGGCGCCGCGCCGGCCAGGCTACGTCGCGCGTGCGCTCGCCTCACTGGCGCTCCGCTCAACGCTGGCCGTCGGCGCACGCGCGCTGGGCGGCCCAGAGGCCGGCCTCCCTGCTCAGACGCGAGCGCTCAACCGGCTGGGGCAGCTGTGGGGCCTCGTTCGTCGCCCTGACTAATCGGATGCGCGTCGTAGCGTTGACCACCTTCCACGAGCCGTGCGGCATCGCGACCTACAGCGAGGCGCTGCTAGCCGCGCTGCGCGCGGAGGGCGCTGCGGTTGACGTCATCGCACCGACGCTGCGCGCTGGCACGGAGCCGCGCGGCGAGCAGCCGCTACGCAGGTGGCGCCGCGACCGCGCCAGCGTCCAAGAGGGGCTCCAGGTGCTGCGCGACGTGGTGCGCCTGAAGGCAGACGTGGTGCACCTGCAGCTGAGCCTTGGCTTCGTCTCCACGCGCTTCCTCGCCGCGCTAGCGCAGGCGTGCCGCCTGGCGGGGCTCCCCTTGGTGGTCACGCTGCATGACCGCGCAGGCGGGGGCCCGCTGCGAAACTTCAGGGTGGCGCGGGCGCTGATGGCGCTGCGCGGCGCCACCTTGGTGGTTCACAATGAGTCTCACGCCAGCGAGGCTGGGCGCCACGCGAGCTCGCGAGTGCGCGTCATCCCCCACGGCATCGCCACGCCCACACCGCGCGACAGCGCCGCCTGCAAGCGCGCGCTCGGCATCCCACCGGCGCGCCCAGTGATCGCACATTTCGGCTTCATTCACCCTGACAAGGGCGTCGAGGCGGTGCTCCACGCGGTGGCCACCCTCAGCGCCCAAGGGCAGCCAGTCCACTACCTGGTGTGCGGTGGCGCGTTCCCCACAGGCGCCTCGCAGGCGCACCTCCGCCACCTGCGCGCGGAGGCTAGGCGCCTCGGGGTGGCGGAGCAGGTCAGCTTGGAAGGCAGCTTCCTTGACGATGCTCAGGTGTCTGAGCGCCTCGGCGCGGCGGACCTGATCGTCCTCAACTACCAAACCGGCCGCGCCCAAACCTCCAGCGGTGCCGCGCGCCACGCCTTCACCGCGGGCCGCCCCATCGCGGTGTCGAGCGCCCCCATCTTCGACGATCTGCGAGCCTCCCTCTATACCTTGAGGGCGCCCCCGGAGCCGCCCACCGCCCTCGCGGCGGAGCTCAGCCGCCTGCTCGCCGACGAAGCGCTACGCGCAGAGCTCGCCAGCGCCGTGACGGCGCGCGCCGAGGCAGACAGCTGGCCGAGCGTCGCTCGTCAGCACCTAGACCTATTCAACGAGCTGCTGAGGGGGCCAGGGTGAGCGCGGAGGAGCTAGGCGCCAAACCTGGCGCTGCGAGACTCAGTGAGCTGGACAGAGAGGCTGATCGGGCGGGTGCGGAGCGCGCCGCGTTGTCCGATAAGCTGTCTACCGTCGATCTGCCAGATGACTCACCAGAGCCATCTGCCGCCAAGCCCCCCGCTGGGCTGCTCTCGGGGTTCGCGGGGCGCCTCGCGTCGTTTTACTTCGCCGACACCATCTCGATGGTGGGCTACTTCATCATCACCCCGAAGCTGCTCGCACATTTGGGCCACGCGCAGTACGGTCTGCTTGCGGTCGCGGGGGCGCTCACCGGCTACCTCGGGCTCCTGAACCTGGGAGTGGGTCCATCGCTCACCCGCTTCGTCGCGGCGGCGCACGCCAAGGGTGACGCCGCGCGCGTGCGTCAGCTGGTGAGCGCCGCGGTGGTGGCGTTCGTTGGCGCCGGAGTGGTGGGCCTCGCGGTCGCCATCTTCGCGAGTCAGCGGGCGGCTACGCTGTTCAGCGTGCCGCCGGAGGTGGTGGGCGTCGCGAGCGCGTTCTTGATCATCAAGGGCGTGCAGTTCGCCGTGATGCTCCCGCTCGAGGCCTTCGCGGGTGCCAACTATGGGCTACTCCGCATCGCGGAGATGAACGCGATCCGCAGCTTGGGCACGCTGCTCGAGCTGGGGAGCTGGGTGTTCATCATCTGGCAGGGGTACGGGCTGGTGGAGCTCGGCTTGATCGCGCTCGCGACCGCCGCGCTGACGGGGCTGCTCCAGTGGGTGCTGCTCAAGCGCACGCTGACGGGCCCCATCCTCTCGCTGCGCAGCGTGGATCGCGCGACCATCTGGGAGCTGGTCCGCTACGGCGTCTTCTTCTCGCTCGACGCCGTGGTGGTGCTGCTCGTCTTCAAAACTGACGAAATCGTGATCGGCGCGGTGCTGGGGGTGTCGGCGATCGCGCTCTACGCGGTGCTAAACCAAGTGATTCAATCGGCGCTGAGCCTGGTGGTGCGGATCAGCAGCACGCTCTACCCATCCTTCGCGGCGCTGGCGGCGCGCGCCGAGAAGGCTGAGCTCGCTCGCGTGTACCAAATGGCCACCGACGGCGCGCTCCTCTTGGCCACCGGGCTCTGCGTGGTGATGGGGTTTTTTGGGCCAGAGGCCGCGCGCCTGTGGCTCAAGGTGGAGGAGGTGCCCTCCGCGGTGTTGGTGGTGCTCACCTGCGTGATCGTGGCTCATACACCGGTCAGTGTGGCGTCTAAATTGATCGCCGCCACCGGGCTGCTCCCACGCATCGCGCTCATCAGCGTGGCCGAGGGCGTGTTGAACCTGCTGCTCAGCTTGCTCTTGATCGGAAGGTACGGGCTCACGGGGGTCGCGGTCGCCACGCTCCTGGCGCAGCTCGGCACCACGACCTGGTTCAACCCGCGGCTCGCTTGCCGTGAGCTGGGCATCAACGTCACGCGCTTCTGGCTCGGCCGCCTGTGGCGGGTATCGCTGGCGGCGTTGCCGTCGCTGGCGGTGGCTGCGCTGTTATTCTACTACCTCACGCCGCGTGGTGTGGGCCCGGTGCTCGGCGCTGCGGGGGTGACCGCGCTGGTGCACGCGGGCGCATCGGTCTTCGTGTTTCGGCGCTTCGTCACGCGCGGGCCCACGTTGGCGGCGACGGTGTCGAGTGGTTGAGCTTGAACTCAGCCATACGGCGGGCTGCCAAACCCCAAAGCCCTCAAGCGGATCGGGAGGCGCGCGCGCCAGCCATGCTCGCCAAGCGGCTGGTAGACCGCCCCGCGGCCTGTGGAGCCTCGGTGACTCACCCTGCGGCGCGTGTTACGAGGCACGTCCAAGATGAGCGAAGGGCCCGTCGTCACGCTGATCATCCCCTGCTTCAATCAGGGGCAATTCCTCAAGGAATGTGTGGCGAGCCTGTACGCGCAGCGGGAGCAGCGCTGGCGCGCGATCGTCGTGAACGACGCGTCCACTGACGACGGCGCCAGCTTCGCTGCTTGTGAGGCAGTGAAGGACGGCGAGCGGGTCTCCGTGGTACACCTCACGGAGAACCACGGGCGTTGTGGGGCGCGCAACGTCGCGCTCGCGCAGGCCCAGACGAAGGCGGTGTTCCCGCTGGACGCCGACGATCTGCTCCACCCAGAGCACCTCAGCCTCACTTTGCCGCGCCTGCTCCATGATGATCGAGTCGGCTTCGTCTACACTGACTACCAATGTTTCGGCGTAGAAACTAAGTTGCTCCGTGGCGCGCCCTTCAACGCCGCCACGATGTATACACAGCGCTACGTGTGGGCGGGGAGCCTCTTGCGGCGCTCCGCGGTGCTCAGCGTGGGCGGCTACCACGAGGCGTTCCGCGACAGCTCTGAGGACTACAACTTGTTCCTCTCGCTGGTGGGCGCAGGATACATTGGAGAGTATATGCCGCGTGCGCTAGTGCACTATCGCTGCCACCCCCAGAGTTGGTCGCTCTCTGGGGCTGGGGGGCCTGCTCGAGATTTCGTCGCGAGCCTGAGGATCGCAGAGATGCACCGCGAGGACTTCTTGCGTCATGGCGCTCTGGGGCAGTTTTTATCCTCTGCGTATGAGCGCGAGGCGAAGCGTCGCTGGGCCCTGGGCGAGATCTCGGAGGCGAGGCAGCTCGCGCGGGAAGCGCTCAGGTACGCGCCATGGAGGCCGAGGCTATGGACGCAGCTAGTACGCCAAGCCGCCCGTCGTGGCTGAAGCGGCCCTCTGCCGCGACGCTTGAGCTGGTGAGCATCGCGCTGCTCTTCGACCTCAAGCTCACCTTGTTCCTGCCCATGGCAGGCCTCAAGGCGGATGTACCGGAGCAGCTGTGGATGACAGTTGGGCTGTCTTTATGGCTCGCCTGTGGGCTCGCCTGGGTGCCCGCGCGGTATCGGCTCGGCGCCGTGAGCAGCCTAAGCGTGCTGCTCGCGCTGCTGCTCACCTCGAACCTGGTGTACCTTCGCTATTTCCATGATCTGCTGAGCATGCACATCATGGTGCACGCGGGTCAGGCGGCCACCGTGCGTGAGAGCGTGCTCAACCTGCTGCGCTTGAGTGACCTGCTGTTGTGGGTGGACCTGCCCGTGTTGGTGTGGCTGGCGGTTCGGCGCTGGCGCGGTGGTAGCGTGATCGTGCCGCCCGGCTGGCGCCTCCGGGTGTGGACGGTCGCCTTGGTGCTCGGCTCGCTCGCGTGCACCAAGTCGGTGACGGATCACCTGTCAGTCGGCGGCGCGGGCATGTTCCACAACGTGTGGTCGAAGCGCTTCGTGGCGGAGAAGCACGGCGTGCTGTTCTATCACCTACTGGACGCCGCTCATTTCCTCAGGGACAGGTGGGGTGGCCCCGCCGAGCTGGATCAAGAGGAGCGCCGTACGCTCCGAGAGACGCTCGCAGAGCTCCGAGGGAGCGCGCGGCCTCAGCTGCCGAGCGCTCTACCTGTTTCTGACGCAGGCACCGACGCCAGCGCACCGGATTCAGGAACACCTGCAGCTGCGCTGAGCGGCGACCTCGATGCGGGCGTGCCCAAGCCAGCGAGCAAGGCTCGCCCTCAGAACGTGATCATCGTGCAGGTGGAGGCGCTGCAAGCGCAGGTGATCCACACCCGAGTGGAAGAGCAGGAGGTCACCCCCAACCTCAACCGGCTGGCCGCGTCCAGTTGGTACGTGCCTCACTTCTATCACCAGACAGCGCAGGGTCGGACGTCGGACGCGGAGTACGCGGTCTTGTGCTCGGCGCTCCCGCTCAGCGCGGGCGCGGTTTACTTCCGCTATCCGAGGACACGCCGCGACTGCCTGCCGAGCATCCTAGGGCGCCACGGCTACAGCACGATCGCCTTCCATGGCAACGAGGGCACCTTCTGGAATCGTCGCGATGCGTACCCTGGTTTGGGCATCCAGCGCTTCGACGACGAGTCCACCTTCAGGAGCCTCGGCTACTCTGGGCTTGGTGTCGCCGACGGACCGCTCCTGATGGCGGCGGAGGAGCGGCTAGCTGAGCTGAAGCGGCCACAGCTGGCGCTCGCGGTGCTCGTCACCAGCCATCATCCGTTCGATTCCCCACCGGCGAGCACGCAACTTGAGCTGGGCGCGCTGGAGGGCACCACCTTCGGTCGCTACCTCACCGCCATACGCTACGTGGATGAAGCGATTGGTGCTTTCATCGCACGCCTCAAGGCGAGTGGGCGTTGGGATGAAAGCATTGTGGTCATCTATGGTGACCATGATGTGGGCTCGATCGATGACCAGGAGCGCATGCTGGCGCACTTCGGGGTGCATGGTGACTTGGCGGAGGAGGCATTCCGCCGCCAGGTGCCACTCTTCATCCACGTGCCTGGCAGCGTCCCCAAACGCTTCGATCAGGCGGTGGGGCAGATCGATCTAGCGCCCACCCTGATCGACCTGCTAGGCCTCAAGGGGGAGGGGCGCACCTTCCTGGGCCGCTCACTCTTACGCGAAGGGCCTCGCATTGTCGCGTTTCGCGATGGCTCCGCCACCAGCGGGGAAGGCTACTACTTGGCCCCGGCAGGGACCGAGCCAGGCCGCTGCTGGGGCGGAGATGGTCAGCCCCAAACAGAGGAGGCCTGCAGCGCGCTACGCGAGCGCGCTGCGCTCATCGGCTCTTTGTCAGATGCGCTGGCTGTCCATGGCCTCGGCGCCGTGGAGCCATGACTGGGCGCTTGCCAAACCCCCAAAACCCGAGCCTGAAGCTGAGCTACGGAGCTAAGATGGAGGCGCTGGGAGCTGCACGTGCGCCGGAGCTACAGCTCGCGCCGGAGTGCCGAGCCACAAAAACCGAAGCGCCCGCGGTGAGGCGGGCGCTAGGGTGAGCAGGGAGGCTGCTCAGTTGGGTGCTACTCCTCAGCGACGTCGATGCCTTGCATCACCCGCTCGCAGGCGTCGGGGACGTCGGCCTCCGTCAGCTCTTGGATGCCGCTACCGTCGCACCTGATCAGATCCAGCACGGCCCGGATGCAGGTCACGTAGTCCTCAATGCAGAAGGGCACCTCAATTGAGGCACACTGAGGATCTGCGCTGCAGGCGCTCGTGAAATCACAGAACCCCATCTCGCTGTCATCTTGATGGCGCATCAGGGGCATGGCCCCCTTGACCGCGAGGTAGGCGTCCCAAGCGCTCACCCGGCGCTCTTCAAACTCGGGCTCGCGGCTCGTGAGATCCCCAAAGCACGACTCAAACACCTCACACACGCTGTCGAGCACGCCCGCCACGTCGATGAAGGTGCCTGAGCTGCAAGCCGCTTCAGTGTAGTTCGGGGCCCGCTCCGTCGCGGTATTGCCCGAGCGCTCCGTCGCGTTGTTTCGTGGACGCTCCGTCCCGGTGTTGCCAGCCCGCTCCTGCGCCGGATCGAAGCTCGCGTACGACCCGCCGCTGCCCTCGGTGGCGCACGCCACCAGCAGCGCGCCCGCGCCCGCCGCCAACACCCACCCGCTCAATTTCTTCACCATGGGTTACCTCCGCCTCCAAGAACACAAACGTACCGCAGGGGCGGGCTCCCGCCCACCCCCGCGGGCACTCTCTAGAAGTAGTAGAGCGCCGAGACGTTGCTGGTGAAGATGTTCCAGGGGTTGTCGCCCACCGTGGTGGTGATGACCGTGCTCGACTGGCTGAACTCGTTGTCGCCCTGCTCGGCCTTGCGGCTCTCCATACGGAACAGCACGCCGATGCTGCCCTGAAGGGCGAGCTGCGGGATGCCGATGAAGCCGAAGTGCACCTCAGCGCCCGCGCGCGCGCCGATGTCGAACACGAAGCCGCTGAGCTTGAGGTCGTCCGGATCTTGCTCCACCGTCGAGTTGGCAAAGCCGACGTTGAGCTCCGGGATGACCTGGAAGCTGAAGTGGCCGTCGTCCGCCAGGTTGAAAGGCAGACCCGCGTGGAGCAGGAAGCCCATCACGCCGGGATCGTCCGTCTCCACCGTAGTGCCACCCGAGACCGTCTCCGAGCTGCCACCACTGGAGAAGAAGCCAAGGCCCACGTCGAGGCCCATACCTGGGTCCAGCCAGTAGCGCACGCCGACCACTGGCGCGTCGACGGAGCCCGCGCTGGGTGCCCCACCGCTGAAGCCCGCGATCGGGATCGAGCGACGCCCGAGGTACCCGAACCCGATGTGCTCCGACATGGCCGCGTGATCTGAACCACCCGCGGTGGCCCCGGCCGCCGGCAGAGCCAGCCCTGCCTCAGCGCTCGCCTCTTGCGCCAGCGCGCCGCCTGCGAGAGTCAACATCGCGGCGCTCACCGCGCCAGCCAAGCCGAACCGAATCTTCTGTTGCATGCTGTAAGTCTCCAAATGTTCCCGAAATGGGTTCCACGTGTGTGGGGTGAGGTGCTCCCCTCAGCTCCTCGGCCCCACCTGCTACGCGCCATTCTTTAAGAGCTTCCACGCATTATGCAAGAATACAGTTTGCGCAAAATGCTTCGCACCCACTGCAAAAAGCGCAGGAACTGGGCGCTCAAATCACAGCCGCTCGCGTACCACCGGCCAGGCTCCGCTGTGACTGGAACCTAGGCAGCTGCCCGCTCCCCTACCAAGCACCGCGCCGTTGCAGTCCCCTGAGGCAGGACGACGCACCCAGCTGATGACCATCCTCACGGCTTGCTTGCGGCGCGACGGCTGTGGCGCTCACGCCGCCCATCAAACACCCTCCGCACCATGAAGAAGACGCGCGTCGATGTGCTGCTGGTGGAGCGCGGCCTCGCGCCGAGCCGCGCGCGCGCGCAGGCGTACATCATGGCGGGCTATGTTTTCCATGTAGAAACTCGGGTGGACAAGCCAGGCCTCACGCTGGCGAGCGACGCCCCCCTCTCGGTGCGAGGAGTCGAGCGCTTCGTGTCCCGTGGCGGCTACAAGCTCGAGGGGGCGCTCGACGCGCTCCGAGGCCAGGTGGATCCTGAGGGCCTCACCGTGGTGGACATCGGCGCCTCCACCGGCGGGTTCACTGACTGCCTGCTCCAGCGCGGAGCCGCGCGGGTGTACGCGGTGGACGTGGGGGAGGGCCAGCTCGCCCAGCAGCTCGCGAACGACCCGCGCGTCGTCGTGCGAGACCGGACCAATGCTCGCTTCCTTACGGAAGCAGACTTCCCGGAGCCTGTCGATCTCATCACCATCGACGCCAGCTTCATCGGGCTCTCCAAGCTCGCAGAGGCGGCGCACGCCACGCTGCGCCCGGGCGGGCGCCTGCTCGCGATGGTGAAGCCCCAGTTTGAGGTGGGGCGCGAGGCCGCGCGTCAGCACCAGGGCGTCATCCGCGATCCTCAGCTCCGCGACGCCGCCATCAGCCACGCGATCGAGTCCCTGACCCTGCGCGGCTTCGAGCCCTTGGCCTCCGTCGACTCCACCCTGCCCGGCCCCAAGGGCAACCTGGAGCGCTTCGTGTTGGCCAGGCGCCCCTGAGCTAGTCAGCATGACATCCTATCGGCCAGCCTGAAGCGTGGCCGCCCTCCCGGCGCCGTGGCCACACCAGCCGCGTGGCCGCCGCCGGCGAAACCTGCCCGCCACCCCAGCCGCCAGGCACCACCCCAGCAAATGAGCGGCGCTTGACCGGCGCGGCGCGTGGCCGCGTTCTTGCGTAGGCGGGCCCATGCGCCGCGGGCATCAAAGGTTACGCAAGGCTCGAGGCGCCACGCGTGAGGGCGCCTCATGACCCCGGCGCAGGCGGTCGAGCACGCCTTGGCCCAGAGCGTGGGCGGCGCCAAGCGGCTGGACCCAGCGCTCACGCTGGGCGTGGGGCTGTCCGCGGGCGGCGTCGTGGTAACTCAGCCGCTGGCGCTTTTGGCAGGTTTACTGACCTTAATGCTGGTCACGTGGCCGGTGATGGGTCACGGGCTCCGCGTCGCGGTGCTGATGGCGGTGGTGGTCGGCGGGGTTCGGGCCAACGCGGAGGTGCAGGGTTATGAGCGCGCCTGGGGCGCTGCGCGGGTGCTCGTGGGGCCAGACTCCCGCTGCCAGGGCCAGGGCCACGTGGTGGGCTCACCGACGTCGCGCGGTGGCGAGGCCTCCCTGCTCACCGAGCTCTCGTTATCGTGTGATGGGCTGACCATCCCAGGGAGCCACCGGGTGCGGCTGCATGGCGGTCCGGATGATCTGCGACGCGGCGACCAGGTGGAGGCGAACGTCCAGATCGCCCCGGTGCAAATCTTGAGGAACCTGGAGCTGGCGGATCCACGCCCCGGCGCGGCGCGCCGCGAGGCCACCCTGAGCGGCACGGTGCTCAGCCTGGAGCGCACCGCGAGCGGCTGGGGGCTCAGGCACAGCATCGACGGCGCTCGCGCGCACGCCCGGCGGCGCATCTTGGCGACCTTCGATCCGCTGGCGGCGCCGATGGCGCGCGCGCTGGTGCTCGGCGAGAACGATCTCGACCCGGAGGACGACGAGGCCTTCCGGCGCAGCGGCCTCGCTCACTTGCTGGCCGTCAGTGGCACTCACTTGGTGTTCGCCGTGGTCAGCCTGGTGGGCTTGATGACGGCGCTGCTCGTGCGCGTCACCTGGCTCTCCTCACGCATCTGCGTGGCGCGCCTGAGCGCCGCCGTGGGTTGCCCGCTCGCGCTGCTCTACGCCGACTACGCGGGCGGCAGCGGCTCCGCATGGCGCGCGGCGTTCATGCTCACGGCGGTGTTCGCGGCGCGCGTCGTCTCGCGCCGCGCTGGGCCCGCGCGCAGCCTCGGGTGGTCTCTAGGTGCTGGGGCCTGGGTCGATCCGCTGGTCGCCTACGACATCTCCTTCTTGCTCTCCGCGGCGGCCACCGTGGGCCTCGTGTGCGTCGGCTCCCCGGCGCTCGCCTGGGCCGAGCGCCTCACCGTCACGGGTAAGAGCCGTGTGTTTCGCTACCTCACCGCCTCCGTGCTCGCCACGGTGGGCTCCATGGTGCCTTGCGCGCCGCTGCTCGCCTTGATGAGCCCTGATCTCACCCTGGCGGGGATCCTCGCGAACGTGGTGGCGGCGCCGCTCGGGGAGATCGTGGCACTGCCGCTGTGCCTCGCGCACGCCGTGACGACGCCGCTGCCAAGCCTGGAGTTCGGCGCGGCGCGCGTCGCGGGCGGTGCGCTGCTCATCGTGCGTCAGGTGGCGCACCTGAGCGCTGACGCCAGCGCGCTGGCCTTCGCGGTGCCGCCGCCGGGCGCGCTGCACCTGATGGTGTTGGGCGCTGGTGGCGCCGCCACCCTGATCGCCGCCTGGCGCGGCGCGCGGCGACGCGCGGTGGCCCTCGGCGCGCTCAGCTTGGCGCTGCTCGGAGGCGTGGAGGCTTGGGTGCGCTGGGCGCCGACTCGGACGCGCGGCGCGCTGCGCGTGGCGCAGCTCGACATTGGTCAGGGAGACGCCGCATTAGTGGACCTGCCAGACGGGCGCTTGATGCTGATCGACGCGGGCGGCTCACCCATGGAGGGCGTCGGCTTCGATCCCGGCGTGCGCGTCATCTTGCCCATCTTGCGCGAGCGCAGGCGCGCTCACATCGACGTGGTGGTGCTCACCCACCCGCACCCAGATCACTACGGGGGCATCACCAGCGTGCTCGAGGTGGTGAGCGTGGGTGAGTTGTGGGTCTCGGGTTCACCGGGCGGCGCGAGCTACCGACGCGCGCTCGCCAAGGTGCCACGCGTGCGCACCAGCGCTGAGCTGTGCGACGCTGAGCTCAGTGGGGCTGACTACCGCCTGGAGGTGCTCGGGCCCTGCCCGCTCGCCCCAGAGCTGGGCGAGAACGACAACTCCCTGGTGCTGCGCTTCGAGATGGACGGACGCACGCTGCTCTTCACCGGCGACGCGGAGGAGGCACAAGAGACCGCGCTGCTTGAGCGAGGCGCGTCACTCGAAGCCGACTGGCTCAAGGCCGGGCACCACGGCAGCCGCACCTCGACGAGCGAGGGCTTCCTCAGCGCGGTCAACCCCGCCCTGGTTGGCATCTCGTGCGGCGTGCGCAACCGGTTCGGTCACCCACATCCAGAGGTGATGGAGCGCTTGACCCAGCGCCACATCAGCACCTGGCGCATCGACGACCGAGGCAGCCTGGAGCTCGTGCTGCGCGGCGGTGAGCTCCACTACACGGGCTTCGCGCTGCGCGGTGAGTCACGCCGCGTGCCGCCACGCCCACAGCGCCCAGCGCTCGCAGGTGCCGCGCCGTGAGGGCAAGCCGGCGCCCATCATCATGGATCCGTACGGCCTGTTTTTTGGGGGGTTGGACGGCACCGCGCTCCAGGACAACGCGTGGCTGCTCCAGCGGAGGCGTCGTGGGTGCTGAGCGGACCCGAGGTGGCTCACGCGCGCGTTGACGTCAGCCGGAGCGCTCGGTACCTCACGCTGATGGAGCCATCGAAGCCGCCCGTCGACATTCGAGAGGGAATATCGGTCATCTTCACCGAGGAGCAGATCCGCGCGCGGGTGAAGGAGCTGGGCGAGCAGATCACGCGTGACTACGCGAACGGCAACCTGGTGCTGCTGTGCATCTTGAAGGGCAGCTCCCTGTTCATGGCCGACCTCGCGCGCGCCATCGCGCTGCCGCTTCGCATGGAGTTCATGGGGCTGTCTAGTTACGGTGAAGACACCAAGACCTCAGGCGTCGTGCAGATCACCCAAGACGTGAGCACCCCGCTCGCCGATCTCGACGTGCTCATCGTGGAGGACATCGTCGACACCGGGCTCACCCTCAGCTACCTCACCGAGCAGATCCACACGCGGCGCCCCGCCAGCGTGCGCGTCTGCTCGCTGCTCCACAAGCCAGCTCGCAAGGTGAAGGAGGTGAACATCGACTACCTCGGCTTCACCATCGAGGATCGCTTCGTGGTGGGCTATGGCCTCGATTGGGCGCAGAAGCTCCGGAACCTACCGTTCATCGGCGAGGTGACGGATCCTAGTAAGACCCACGGCTGACCCTAGGCTA
This sequence comes from uncultured Polyangiaceae bacterium, assembly GCA_964415255.1. Lineage (GTDB taxonomy): Bacteria > Myxococcota_A > Polyangia > Polyangiales > Polyangiaceae > JAHBVY01. Next base: position 34,875 of record CAYQAC010000019.1, read on the forward strand.
CCGAGCGCCGCCGCGGAGCCGCGCCAGGCGCTCGCCGATCGCCTTCTCCAGGCCCTGCTCACCTGGTTGGTAGAAGCGCGCGCCGACGAGGGCGTCCGGCAGGTACTGCGCCTCCACCCAGGCGCCGGGGTGGTCGTGCGGGTACTGGTAGCCGCCGCCGTAGCCTTCGTCCTTCATCAGCTGGGTGGGGGCGTTGCGGAGCGAGAGGGGTACGGGGAGCGCACCATGGCGCTGAATCGCCTCCTTCGCGGCGGTGAAGGCGCGACCCACCGCGTTCGACTTGGGGCAGCTCGCCAGGTAGAGGCAAGCGTGCGCGATGGGGTAGAGCCCCTCCGGCATGCCCATGCGACGGAAGGCGGCGTCGGCGTCCACCGCGACGCTGAGCGCGCGTGGGTCGGCGTTGCCCACGTCTTCGCTCGCGAAGATGATCAGGCGGCGCAGCACGAACAACGGATCGTCCCCCGCCTCCAGCATGCGCATCAGCCAGTAGATGGCGGCGTCCGGATCGGAGCCGCGCATCGACTTGATGAGCGCGCTGACCACGTTGTAGTGCTCTTCGCCGGACTTGTCGTAGAGCAGCGCGGGCGCACCGGCGGCTTGCGTCACCAGCTCGAGGTCGAGCGGCGCCTCGGGTGAGGGGCGCAGGGTGAAGGCCGTCTCCAGTAGGCCCAGGGCGCGCCGCGCGTCACCGGCGCCGAAGCGCGCGATGGCCTGCAGCACCTCCGGCGCGGCGGTGACCGGCGCCGTGAGGCCCTTCGCCAAGCCACGCGTGGTGTCAGTGAGGGCGCGCTCCAGCAGCGAGACCAGCTCCGCCTCCGCCAGCGGCTCCATACGGAAGACGCGGGCGCGGCTCAGCACCGCCGCGTTCACGGCGAAGGAGGGGTTCTCCGTGGTGGCGCCGATAAGCCGGATGGTGCCGCTCTCCACGTGGGGCAAGAAGGCGTCTTGTTGCGCCTTGTTGAAGCGGTGGATCTCCTCCACAAACAAAATGGTGCTCTGCCCCTGGTAGTCGCGGCGCTCCTTCGCCTGCTTGATGATCTGCCGGAGCTCCGCCACCCCGCCGAGCACCGCGCTGAAGGGGACGAACTCTGAGCGCGTCGCCTGCGCCACCACCGCCGCCAGCGTCGTCTTCCCCGAGCCGGGCGGCCCCCACAAAATAAAGGAAGGCAGCCTGTCCTCCTTTATCGCGCGCGCCAAGAGCTGCCCTTCACCCAGCAGGTGCCGCTGCCCCACCACCTCACTCAAGCGCTGCGGGCGCATGCGATCGGCGAGCGGCGCGCCCGCCCCTGTGCGCCCTGCGCCGGAGAGTAAGCTCTGCTGCTGACCCGACATCATGAGCCTCGCGCGCCGAAGATGGCGGTGCCCACCCGCACCTCCGTGGAGCCCGCCTCGATCGCCAGCTCCAGGTCGTCGCTCATCCCCATGGAGAGCTCCGGGAGCCGCGCCGCGCCGCCATGCTCACGCTGGAGCGCGACGAGCGCCTCGAAGTGACCTTTAGTCACCTCGGCTGACTGACCCGCCGGGGGGATCGCCATCAGCCCCATCAGCTTGAGGCCAGGCAGCGCCTCGATGTGGGCGAGCAGCGCGCCGAGCTCGCTCGGAGCGCACCCCGCCTTGCTCGCCTCCGCCGCCAGGTTCACCGAAGCCAGCACCTCCACGCGGCGCCCCAGGCGCTCCGCCGGTGCGCTCAGCGCGTCAGCGACGCGCGGTGAGTCCACGCTGGACACGCGCGTCACCCAGGGCACCACCAGTTTGGCCTTGTTGCGCTGCAAATGGCCGATCAAATGCCAGCGAAGGCCCGGCAGCTCCTTGAGTGCCTCCGCCTTGAGGACCAGCTCCTGCACGTAGTTCTCCCCAAACGTGCGCTGCCCCGCGGCGTACGCCGCGCGCACCGCCTCCGCCGGGTGACGCTTGGAGACCGCGAGCAGCGCCACCTCCGCGGCGCCGCGACCAGCGCGCTCAGCCGCCTCCGCCACCCGGCGCTGCACTGCCAGGAGGCGCGCCGCGATGCCCTCAAGCTCAGGGGCGTTCACGTCAGCCATACTGACTCATCCTCGCGATCCTCGTGCGCACACCAATCAAAGGTGCTGACTCTCTCTCTAAGCTCGTGCACCCAAGCGGCTTCATGCTGCCTCCAAGCGACCCCCAGCTCATGACGCCCTCAGCACCTCGGTGTACACCTCGAAGGTGCGCTCGGCCATGCGCTCCACGGTGTACTCCTGCGCCCGCTGAAGGCCCAGCGCCCGGAGCCGCGCGCGCTCCGCGTCACTGTTCGCTAAGCTGACGATCGCCTCGGCGATGGCCGCGGGTTGTTCTGGGTCGACTAACAGCGCCGCGCCCTCCGCGATCTCCTTCAGGCTCGAGCCGTCGCTGGTGATCACCGGGCAACCGGTGGCCATCGCCTCCACCACCGGGTAGCCAAAGCCCTCCGCGCGCGACACGAACAGCTGGGCCCGCGCCTCGCGGAGCAGCGCGCTGAGGTCAGCGTCACTGACGTACCCGAGCAAGCGCACCGCGCCGCCCAACCCCGCGTCCTCTGCCTGGCGCGCGGCGCGGCTCCGCGTGGCCTCATCGAGCCGCGCCGCCCACGCCAGCATCAAGCCGAGCCCCGGCGCGCGCTCTCGCGCTATTTTCAGCGCCCTGAGCATGCCATCGTAGTTCTTCCGCCAGTCCCCCGCGCCTACGTAGAGCAGGTAGGCGCGCCCCGTGAGCCCATGGCGCGCGAGCGCCTCGGCGTCGCCCAGCGCGGGCTCTGGGCTGAAGCGGCTGAGCTCCACGCCGTTCGGCACCACTGATATTTTCCTAGAGGAAATACCCAAGAGGCTGACAAGATCAGCCGCGGTGGCCTCGCTGATGGCGATGATGTGATCCGCCGCGTGGTAGCGACGGCGATCTAAACGGAGCCGGCCCGGGGCCCAGCCGTCGCGCCACCCGAGGTAGCGCTTAGGGTAGCGCAGCGGGATGAGATCGTGCGCCGTGACGAGACGCGGGCAGCGGAGGTCGCCGAGCGGCGTCGCGCCTGGGTGACCTTGGTGGTAGAGCAGCGGGCTGAGGCGGCGCACGGCGCGCGCGGCGCTCAGCCGCACGCGGTAGGCCCAGGCGGCGTGCCCCAGGGCCGGCGCCTTCATGAGGCGCTCCACCTCGGCGCCCACGTCGCGCGCTACCGTCATGTGCCCTGACCAATCAAGCGCGCTGACGCCGACCAGCTGATACTCCGGGCGCTGAGCTATCTCCGCGGCGAGCGCGCGCCCCAAGGACGCGACGTAGCGGCCAATGCCCGTGACGCGCGCCCCAGTGCGGAGCACTGAGAGGTCCATGACCAGCGAGCCCACCACGTGAGACCTCAGGGCGTGGCGGCGCCGGAGCCAGCAGGTGGTGCCGCGGGCGCCGCACCAGCCTCGGCGCCCGATGGCGCCACGCCGGCCTCCCCGGCGCCCGCGTCCGGTGTGGGCGCGGCCTCCGCGACCTGCCCCGGCTGGTGCTTCAGCTCGGCGCCGAGCTTGCTGAGGCTCACCTCCGCCTGGCGCACGGTGAGGCTGTCCCCCGTGGAGGCGCGCAGCGTCCCCTTGAAGCCGTCGCCCTCGCGTTTGCCCATCAAGAGCGCGCTGGTGACCTTCGTCCCTGGTCGCGGCATGAGCTGCACGCTCAGCACCTCCTCCTCCAAGGTGCCGGTGGCTGTGAACTCGCCGAGCGGACCCGTCAGGACCCCGAACACCGCGCCCTCTTCGTCGATGCTGAGCTCAAGCTCACCCTTGCCGGAGTAGGTGCCGCCGTCGTCGCGCTTCCAGTTCAAGATGGCGCCATCCTTGGCCTCCATCTCGATCAAGAAGTGCTTCGCCTCGTACTCGCCCGACCAGGTGCCCACGAACCAGGGCAGCGGCGGTGGCGGCGGCGCGCTGGGCGCCGCTGAGGCCGCTGAGGGCTCGCTGGGCGGCGCCGCCTGCTTCTCCTCGCAGCCCACGCTGAGCCAACCCATGGCCACGCTGACCGCGAGCGACGCGCCGAGCTGTTTGCCACGCGAGGCAGACAGCCAGCCAGGGCCATTCGTCAGCCTGGCTGACATAAGCGCTCCGAACAGCCCACGTGAGGCTGAGCGCCGCTTAAGTGCCCTCACGCTGACGCCTCCAGCTGAGTGATGCGCACGCCGATGTGGCCCTCCACCTCCACCAGCTCACCGCGCGCCAGCACGCGACCCGCCGCGCGCAGCACCACCGGCGCGCTGAGGCTCACCTCGGTCTCCAAGACGTCCCCCACCGCGAGCTGAGCCCACTCGGCGGCGCTCAGCGTGACGCTGCCGAGCTCAATGCGGATGAGGACGGGGGCGTCCATAACGGGGTGCGTGCTGGGGTCGGTCATGAGCTCCTCCGGCCCACCATAGCCCGAAGTGTCCCCTGCGGCCGCGTCAGAGTGCGCCTCATCGAGGCCGAGCGGCCGCGCTGCGCAGCGCGTGGTGATCGTCAACCGCCCACCCTCCACCGACGCCTCAAGCGCGCGCTCGCTGCCAGGGGCCACCAGCGCCGCGCGCCCCGTGCGTTGCCTGTCGAGCCACAGCGGCGCCCCGGGGATCCACGCGTCCCCCGGCGAGAGCTCCGCCAAGAGTTGTCGATGGCACGCGCTCTCCCCGATGACGAGCGGCATGCTGAGCGGCAGCGAGCCGAGCGCCGCCAGGCCCCGCGGCGGCGGCGGCGTCGCGTGCACGCCGCGCGGATCAGCCCAGGCATACACGGCGTAAGGCTGACCATCTAAGATCAGGGTGGCCTCCGCCAGCAGCACCTCCGGCGCGCCCCAAGGCTCAATCGCCGTGAGCACCGCGTCCTCCCCCGCGCGCCTGGCGAGCTCGGTCACCAGCGCGGACAGAGCGCCGTGCAGCACGGCGTCCACGCTGCCGTCGACCCGCGCGATGCGCGGCGGACGATCGAGCAGGCGCGTGAACACCAAATCCGCCAGCTGCGGGCCCACGGCGAGCCCTAGCCGCAGGCCGCTTGGATCCACACGGAAATACAGCCGCACGGCCTCGCGCGGCAGCGCCCCGGTGAGCTGGTCGCCGTGCACCACCAGATCCGCGCTGAGCCGGAGCACACTAGACAGCTCACTTGTCCATTGGCTCACCCGGACGGCGCGCGCCAGCGCCTGACGCACCCCACGCCCCAGCCGCACCTCCTCGCGCCCGAGGCCCTCCAGCGCCTGCCATGGGTACGCTCGCACCGCCCGCGTCACGCGCCTTGCTTATCACCTCAGGTCCGTCCGATGAAACACGGGCGCTGTGCCCTCCCAACCCCCCCAAAAAAAGAAGTCACTTCGAGGCACACTCCAGAGCGCAAGCCGAGCCGGCGGGTCGAGCTCCCCACGAAGGCTGCGCCGCCTGAGTTCAGAAGGGCCGCCGCCCAAGGTCACGCGGGCAACAGGCTCCGCGCGCCGTGACGAGGGAGGCTGGGCTCATCGCGAATGAGCCAGCGCCTAGCCAGCAGGGGCCTTATTTTTTGGGGGTTGGACGGCACCGCACCGAGTGGCTCTGCGCGCCCCCACTGTGCAGCTGAGCAGTGAGCCTGCCTCCACTCCTAACGGAGCTGGTGGCTGTGGTAGGCTCCGCCGGCGATGCGGAAGCTCAATCGGAACCGAGGTGTGTGGGTGGCGGCGATCGCCCTCCAGTTTTCGTTGCTGGCCCCAGGCGTTGCCATGGCGAAGGACGTCGTGAAGCGCGACCCGAAGGGCGTCCAAGGGATCAGCCCGTTCTGGGAGGCCGTGAACCGCGGGGACCGTGGGTTCGTCGCGCGCGACTTTGACAAGGCGATCACGGAGTACCGCGACGCCATCGCCAACGAGCCGCAGAACGCGCTCGGGCATTACCGGCTGGCGGAGGCGCACATCGCGAAGGGCAACCTCGATGAGGCAGACGCCACGCTCCAGAACGCGCTCCGCTTCTCAGGGAACAACCCGCCGCTGCGCGCCAAGATCCTGTTCGTGCAGGCGGACGTGAAGGAGCGGCGCAAGGACTACGACGGCGCCATCGCGAAGTGGACCGAGTATGAGGAGCTGGCTGGAAAGCCCGAGGCGAAGGGCTTCCCTGCCACCGCCGCTGAGCGCAAGAAGCGCCTCGAGATCTGGAAGCAGATGGTGAAGGACTACGCCGAGGTGAAGGAGCGCATCGCCAAGCGCCTCGCCGAGGCGACCAAGTAGGCCCGCGCCGGCTCGTCACCGCACCGGGCTGGCCTTTCACCGCACGCGGATGGCGCCGTTCAGCGCGTCGTCCAGCTGCCGCGCGAAGCGCTGAAACTCCGCGTAGGCGTCCGGCTGCACCCGGCCAGAGCCCAGGTAAATCTCCCGCGAGAGCGTCAACACCTGGCCCTCCAGCTTGTCGCTCACGCGCCCCGTGTGCTGCTGGAAGCTGCTCTCATGAGTCGGCAGCACGCCGTCCACCCGCAGGCCCTCCGGTAGCACGATCTTAAGCTCGCTCTTGATGTGGGTCGCGTCTGAGAGGAAGAGCGGCGTCTGGCGGCTGGGCAACGTGGCCAGCTGCGCCACGCGCGGCGAAAAGGGCGGATCAATGACTAACGCGCCCGCCGAGAGCTGCGCGAACACGCTCATGTCCGCGGTGAGCTTCAGCACGAGCGGCGCGTCGACCTCATCACGGTGCTCGATCTCGAAGCGCACCAGGCGCGCGCCGCGCAGCTCCGCCCCCAGCAGCTTGGACTCGATCACGTCCTTTAGCTGAGACTCAGGGAGCTGCGCCAAGGCGCCACGCAGACCGGCGGCGTATTTTCCGTGGTAGCGCTGCGTGAGCAAAATCTCCGCGGAGCCGTTCTTCTGGAGGCGCACCTCCCCCAGGTGCTCAATCAGATCGAGCCCGCCCTCCTGCGGCACCTTCACCGAGACGGCACGCGCGCCGCCCAGCTGGTACGCCGGCATCCCGCGGATATCGTCAGGGACGTAGCCGAAAGGCAGGAACTTGGTCCCGAGCGTGAGCCAGACATCACCCTGCTCGGTCTTCACCCGCAAGACGGCCTTGTTGTACTCCGCAGCCTGACTGAGCGGCCCCACCGCAGGGGTGGAGAGCCGGCTCTTGGCGACCACGTAGCGCGCGTCGATGTTCAGCGCGCGACACAGCGTGATGAAGGCCTTCCAGCGGTTGCCCTGCTTACCGATGATCACCCGGCGGCCGTCCGTCTCTTCGCCCTCCTCGATGTTGGCGATCACCCAGTGATAGAGCTTCTTCACCTGAGCGCTCGGGCGCCGCGCGGGCTCCGCTACCTTGCGCGCGATGGCGCGCACCCGCGGGTCCATCGGCGCGAGGTCGAGCGCGCCATCGTTCAGGTGCCGGAGCCTGTCCTCCAAGGTGACGCCCCAGCCGACGTGGACGCTCGGCAGGAACTCCGCCATGGGCACGCTCAGCGGCTCCACGGGCGCGGCGGGGTTCTTCACCGCCAGCCAATCGCGCACCTCACGCGCGCCGTCCTGGCTGAGCTTCGGCTCCGGCGCTGAGCCACGCGTCTCGATGACGAGCGGCTTACCCCGCGGCGTGACCAGCACGAACTGGCTGTGGAAGAACGCTACATTTTCCTCACTGAAAAACCAGCGCGGCCCATAGTACACGCGCCCCTGCTCGGCGTCCCCCGCCTGAGAGAGGATGTACTCGCGCTCGATGTAGTCGCCCACCTCCAGGTGCGGCATCGTCACCGTCGGCTTGCCGCTCACGAACTCGGGCTCAAGCTTGGTGCCGTCCTGCTTGATCACCCGCATCTTGAGCACCATGCCCCCTGGCGGCTCTTGCTCCGCGAGGCGCCCGATCGCCTCCCCGCTCTGGAGCCGGATGATGTCGTGGGTGAGCATGCGGCTCGAGCCGTCTGACCGCACCAGCACCGCCGAGTAGTCGAGCACGCGCGCGGCGGTGCCCTCCATGTGCTCGCCGCTCGCCTCATACGCCGCGATCACGTCCTCGGTCTTCACGCGGTAAGGCTCGAGCTCGGTCACGCCCTCCACCAGGTCGATGGCCTCGCTCAGCGCCGTGACGTCGGCCCCCTCCGTCACCGCCGCCACCAGCGCCTCGCGCAGCGCGCCGTGCTCACCCGCCGCGAAGCGAGCGTCCGCCAGCGCCAAGCGCTTGCGCGCGTCGCGAGGCTCACGCTCAAGCGCCTGCTTAAGCCGGCCCAGGTCATCTTTACCCTGCCCCGCGCGCACCAGCAGGCCCTCGATGCGCTCAAGCAAATCTTGCCGCTCTGGGCGGCGCGCGCTCAAGCGCTCGAGCTCCTTCTTTGCCGCGGCGTAGTCCTGCCGCGCCAGCGCGTCGTCCAGGCGCACCTCGCTGTCTGGGTCGAGCGCGAGGATGCGCTTCATCAGCTCATCTGACCGC
>CAYQAC010000019.1:43231-50268 GCA_964415255.1 uncultured Polyangiaceae bacterium
GGCCGCGGCCTACCAGAGCCGCGGCCACCTCCGTGAGCACGTCAGGATCCCTGGGGAAGCGCTCCCCCAAGCGATCGATGCTGCGCAGGCGCTCTGCCTCCCAGCCGAGCTCGCCGTACACGTTGGCGAGCGCGCTCAAGATGCTCGGCACGTCAGGGAACTCCTCTGACAGCGCCTGGAGCGGCTTCACGGACTCCGCGAGCCCCTTGGCGCCTTCACGCAGCGTGAGCGCCGCGCGTGGGGACCACAGCGAAGGATCGCGCTTGACCGCCGCTTGGTGCAGGCTCCGCACCAGATCGTCCCCCCGTTGTCCGCTGTAGATGGCGTCGCCGCTGGCGAACATCGCCGCGGTGGTCAGCGCCACTCCGGTGGCGCGCGTCGGCTGCTTCACCAGCGGCGCGATCAGCACGCTCGCGACGTCATCCTGGCTCTCCATGTGGGCGAGCGACGCGGCCACGAGGCGCAGCAGATCGTCCGACGCCTCCCCCTTGGCGTCGCCGCGCGCCGCCTCAACGAAGCGCATGAGCGGGTTGGGGTCGGTGAGCTTCACGGGCGGTGCGATGGCGTAAGGCGCCGCTGCGTCGGTCGAGCTCCTCACCTCCGCGGGGCGACCATCTAGCGTGAGCACGCGCAGCGAGGTGCGCGGATCTGGCAGCCGCGCGAGCACGCGGTGTCGCCCCGGCGCGAGCCGGAGCGCCACCCCGAACCGGGGCCACTCACCCCAACGCCGCGGGTCGCGGTCGAGCACCAGCTGGTCGTCCACCCACATGGCGACCGCGCCCTGCGCGACGAGGATCAGATCGCGCGTCTCCTCTAGCTCGATGAATGTTTCTGCGTAGAAAATACCAGGCGGCGCGGGCTCCGCGAGCAGCTGGGTGCAGCCGCGCGCCTTGGTCTTCAAGATCCGCGGCACCGTGGCCGAGCCTGGCGCTGGCTTGAAGCGGCTCGGCCACGGCCCTGGCTGCTCTGCCGCGAAGCTCCGCACCGCGTCCGCTGAGACGCGGCGACCAAAAGGCCCGGCGAGCCGCACCTCGGGGACACAGCCAAACTCCGCGACCGAGCGCGACACGGCCTCCGCCTGAGCGCTCGCCAGCTCCACGTCTGAGACCCAGTCCACCAGCTCCGCACGCGCGCGCCAGCCGATGTTGCCGGGGGCCTTCAGGGTGGCCTCGACGAACCCGCGCTGAGACTCCCACAGATCGCCCGCGGCGAGGCTCCGAGCGGCGATCCCCTCGTGCGCCGCGTACCAGGCGAACAGCTGAGCCTCAGCGTCCTGCGAGTCGCGCGCGGCGGCCAGCGCCGCGAAGAAGTGCGCGCTCACGCCTTGGGTGCGGCCATGGTGCAGATCGTCGATGCCGCGCAGCACGTGGGCGCGCACCGTCTTCACCCCCAGTTTGTCGAGCACGTCGCGCGCGGAGGCGGCGCGCTTCGCGTCGCCGTCCACCGAGAGCAGCTCCGCTTGATACCAGCGCTCGGCGGTGGCCGGATCGCGCGTGGAGGGGCCCTCCTCGCGCAGCTCATCCAGGCTGCTCCGCGCGGGCGTGGAGCTAGCGCACCCAAGCGGCGCGAGGGTCAGGACGCCCAGCGCCAACGCCGTCAGGGCCCCGAACAGCTTGCCGCGGGCGCGGCGGCGTGAGCCCCTCTGACGGTTGACGCCAGCGCTCGTCGCCGCGCCCGCGCCCCGCCCTAGGCGCTGAGCCTGGAGCTCGTCATGTGAGCTGACTTGACGCGCCATCACTCCACCACCAGCCGTTGGGCGAGGGCGCTGTCCGCCTCTACGCAGAACCGCCTCCACGCGGCATAGTCAGCGACACTGACGCGGCCCTTCGTGACCTGCAGCTTGCTCGTCACCTGCACCTGCCCTGGGCTCACCTCCACCTTCACCTCGTAGCTGCCGAACGCCGAGCTGCCGCTCCGCGGCGCGGGCGCCGCGAGCACCTGCTTGCCCGGCGGCAGCTTCACGATGAAGGTGTCTTCCATGGTGCCGATGGGTGGCAGGCTGACATCTTGTTTGCGTGTAGATAAGGACGCAAAACTCGGCGTCAGGCGGTAGTTGCTGGTGACGGCCATGCTCAGCCGCCCAGACTCCAGCCGCGCGAAGCGCGGCGCCTGCCCCTTGAGCGTCAGCTCCACCGGGCGCTCGGCGTCGTCTAAATTGCCCACCAAGATCCCCTCCTTCCCTGGCGAAAGCTCGAGCCCAGGGAACTCTTGGCCGATGTCGCGCTGCACTCGCTCGCGCCGCGTCGCCTCCGCCTGATACCGACGCCGCCAAGAGGGCGCGGACACGCCCTGCGTGCGGTAGCTCATCGTCAGCTTAGCTGACCCATCCCCGGCGAGCGCCGCCGTCACCTGGCGCGTCTGCCCGGCGCGGGGGTCCACCTCGGGCAGCGTCACCAGCTTGCTGTCCCCCTCATTGACGAGCAGGCCGAGCCCGCCAAGATCCATCGACGGCAGCTCGTGGACCCCGCCATACTCCGCGGTGCCGTCCAAGTAGAGGTCGAACTCCGGCACGTAGGCGATGGCGTGATCGAAGGGCGCCAGGCTGGCCACGCTCGAGCTGAAGCGCCCCCGCATCCCAGTGCGCAAGATCACGATGGTGGAGTCGATGCCCAGCTCACGCAGCATGGAGACGATGACCGTCGCCTTGTCTTTGCAGTCACCCCAGCCGCGCGCCACCGTCTGCACGCAGCGCCGCGGCTTGTATCCGTAGATCCCGAACTCGAGCGCCACGTAGCGCGTGTTCTCCGTCACCCAGGCGTACACCGCCTTCACCTGGTCGAGGCGCGCCGTCTTTCCCTGGCTGATCTGCCGCACCAGGCGCCGCGTCTCGTCATCCAGATCGAACTGATCTTTCGCGAGGCCCCAGTACCAGCGCCCCATCTCGCGCCAGTCTTTGAAGGTGGAGACGTGCACGAAGCCGAGCACCTCCGACCACGGCGGCATCGAAGGCTCCGCCGCGACTTTAGCCACCTTCGACATCTGGAAGCGGTGGATCTGCTGACCTTTGCGCTCCTGACGCTGACGCTTGAGCCCTGGCAGCCGCACCACGTCAATGTTGAGCTTGCGGCTCTTCGGGGCGATCAAGACGTACTCAGCGTGGCCCACCGGCTCGCTCGACTGCAGGTACTCCACCGCCCCGAAGTAGTCCGCGAACTCATTGACCGGCGTCACGTCGTCGACGCGGTAGCGGAGCTCCACCACGTCCCCTGGCTCAAGCCGCGGGAACTGCACGTAGAAGGTCCGCGCGGAGGTGTACATGGCGATCGCCGGGTTGTCCGCGGCTGCCTCACCGCTCTCAATCGCCTCGTCCACCGAGCCGTCGGCGCGGTGCACCCGCGCGCCGCGCAGCTGCACTCGCTGTGAGTCCGCCTGATATTGAAAGGCATACTGACGAGAGCTGGCCGCCGCGGCGTTGGTGAGCGGCTGGAACACCACCTGGCGGAAGCTGCTGCTCAGCCCGTTGTCGAACACCGTGGTCACGGTGAGGTCCACCAAGGTGCGGCGCGCCTCACCCTCTGCCGGCGCCAGGCGATCTTTCAAGAACCGCGCAGGCGCCCAGGCGTAGGCTTCATCTGCGCGCGCCTTGGGCGGCTCAATGTGCTCCAAGTACTGGCGCACGTCCTGATCTTGAGGCCTCACTTGGAGGATCTGCCGGAGCAGGGCCACCTGCTCCTCACGCTGCCCCAAGGCCCCCTGCAGATCAGCTAGCTCACGCAGCGTCCCGGCGTCCTCCGGCGCCAAGGTGAGCGCCGCGCGATACGCCACCAAGGCGCGCTCAGGCTCACCGAGCATGGCCGCGGTGGTCGCGCTCACGCCGCGCGCCCATTGGCTGTCTGGGTCCACCTCCAGCAGGCGACTCGTGAAGTGCTGCGCCGCCTCACGCTCACGGCGCGCGGCCGCCAGCGTGATGATCTGGGTGAAGTAGCTGCGGTCATCCAAGCGGCCCGCCGCGTAGCGCCGCTCCACCTCGTCGGCCTCCACGCCGCGCCCCAGCGCCCTGAGCTGTGAGGCGTACATATTAAGCAGGGTCACTGACTTAGGCAGACGCGCGGTGGCGCGCGAAAGGGTCGCGAGCGCCGTCTGCCTCAGCCCCGCCTCGTTGTAGAGCTCCACGCGGCCCTGCAGCGCCTCGAGATCGTCCGGCGCGATCGCCAAGACGCGATCATAATAGGGGATGGCGTCACGCCAGCTCGGGCTCGTGCGCAGCAGGCGAGCGCGCGCGAGCAGCACCCTGACGTCGTCCTCCTTCGCCAGGGCCTCCGCCTTGGTGAGCCAGCTCGCGTACTTGTTGCGGTCCTCAGCCAGCTCGCCCGCGAGCAGCAGTCGCTCGACGGTGGGCTCGGCCTCTGCCGCGCGGCGCGCGTAGTCTCGCGCCCAGTGCTCCTTCGCGTCATCGCCGCCCGTGATGTCGAGGTAGCGCGCGTAGGCGTGCAGCGCCGCGGCGCTGGGCTTGCCCGCCACGCTCTGTTCGAAGGCTTGCACCGCGCCGAACACGCCCTTCGGTGCCACCTGCTCCACCCCTTGAGCGCCTGGCCGCGCCACGTGGGTCACCGCCTGCGCGCTGTGCTCAAGCGAACCCGAGAACTCCAAATCGAGGTCCGGGTTACCAGCGGCGTCTGCCAGGCGCACGCTGCCGATGGGGGCGCTCTGATCGCCGCACAGCTTCAGCGTCAGCTGGTTGTAGCCCTCAGCGAGCTGCACCTGAGTCGCGAAGCGCTCCACGTCGTAGCCGCGGTAGGCTTCATCTGCCAGCACCTGCCGCCCATTCCAGAACAGCTTGAAGCTGCCCCCCACGCCGACCCACGCGCTGATCGTCCGCGGCTTGCCCGCGCGGCTCCGGACAAAACTAGTCAGGTAGCCGCACATTCGCTGCTGAGGCCTGAGCAGCGACCCCAAGTCCACCCAACCATACGGGAAGACGTCTGGCACCTCACGCCAGCGCACTGGGCGCTCCTTGCCCGAGTAGGCCCGCCCAGGGACGATCGGCTCTGCCAGCTCAAGCTCCGGCTGAAACACCTGCCCGAGCCCGGCCTTCCCCTCATTGTCAAAGGGGCCCACCACGAGGAAGCGATCCACGAAGCCGAGCGCACGCAGCTCGCGACGCGCCGCCGAGAAGTCTCCGCGCCGCGTCCGCGCGTAGGCCGCCAAGGTCTTGGCGTAGGCGCGCGGTGAGGGCATGAGGCGCGGGTCCTCCGCCGTGAGCCTGAGCAGCGCCTCCACCTGGGTGGGGTCGGCGCGATCCCAAGTCGACCACAGCTCGCGCAGCGCGGCGTAGGCGTGCGCCCCCCGCGCGGCGCGCGGGTTGATCTGCTTCAGCTCCTCAGCGCTCTGCTCGAGCGCTGGATGAAACCACGCTGCGCCTGCCGCCTGCGGCGTGCCCACCCCGAGCGCGACGAGCGCCAGCGCAAGCGCCGTCAGCCCCGGACGACGGACCGGACGCCGCACCCCACGCGGCAGGGCGCCCCGCACCTGAGGCGACCCCTGACTTGAGACCTTCACCCCCGCCTCCTACCCTTGACGTGAGGAGATGTCGATCTGCCAGCATGAGGCTAGGGCCTCCGTCAACCGCGTGGCCAGCGCGACCGTGCGGCGGGCTGCGGTGCGGTGCCCTCCAACCCCCTGAAGACCTCGAACCTGCACGGCCGCGAGACGCGGGCGCTCTTGAGAGGACGGGGAAAGCCGCGCCCTCGCCCACTAAAGCAGCGATCCGTTTGCGGCCAGAGGCGCGGTTTCTTTGCGCTGGGTGGCGAGGGAAGCGCCGCTTGAGGCTGGCGGCCCACGCCGCGCCCAGCGCTCCCTCCAGGCGGGGTCGCCTCGGCTCCCACGAAACCGCCGCGGAAGCGCTTGCTGGAAAGGAGCGGCTCATATAGGGTCCCTGACGCTGGCAGTGTTGGCCTGGCCGCGCGGGGAAGAGCCGCCGCGTCGTTAGGCCTCACTGGGAGGCTGTGCTTCCGGCCCGAGCTTTCAGCAGGCAAAGCTTTGCTCCAAATGATGTTCTCATGCGCCCCGTAGGGCGCGCGTTCGTTGCCGAGGCGGTGCCTCCGGCGGCAACCTGGTGGAGGCGCTGATGGTCAACCCTCAGATGGTGATGTACGAAGAGGAGTTCAACCAGATCCAGACGGTCGTAGACCGCCTGGTTCGGGAAGCGAACGCCAGGGTCGTCTTCATCGTCGACAAAAACGGTCAGCTCATCGCGGCGAGCGGTGAGGTGGACAACATCGACACGACGTCGCTGGCGTCGCTCACGGCGGGCAACATCGCCGCCACGGGGGGCATCGCGAAGCTCCTCCGGGAGAATGAGTTCGCCACGCAGTTCCACGAGGGCGAGAACGCGAACATCCACATCCAGCTGGTGGGTAACCGCGTCATCCTGGTGGTCATCTTCGACTCGAAGTCGAGCCTCGGCTTGGTCCGGCTGCGGGTGCGCAAGGCCAGCGACGAGTTGAACCGGATCTTCGAGGCGCTGCTCAGCAAGGTGCAGGAGCCAGGCAGCGACTCCCCCTTCGCCGAGATCACCGACGAAGACATCGACAACCTCTTCAACGACTGAGCCGTACAGCGCCGGGCTCAGCCACCGTGGCCTCGGGCGGGTGGCTAGAGCCAGGCGCCAACCAGTGGACATTCAACGCTTAGGCCCATGGGAGCCCAGGGCGAGCCAGGTGAGGATGGGTAGCGCGCGATGAGCTTCATCAACTACATGGCCCGGGAGATCAACTGCAAGATCGTCTACTACGGGCCCGGCCTGTGCGGGAAGACGACCAACCTGCAGTACATCTACGAGCGCACCAACCCGGACGCCAAGGGCAAGATGATCAGCCTGGCGACGGACACGGACCGCACGCTCTTCTTCGACTTCCTGCCGCTTTCCCTTGGGGAAATCCGCGGCTTCAAGACCCGCTTCCACCTCTACACGGTGCCGGGCCAGGTGTTCTACGACGCCAGCCGGAAGCTCATCTTGAAGGGGGTAGACGGCGTCATCTTCGTGGCGGACTCTCAGATTGAGCGCCTGGAGGCGAACCAAGAGAGCGTGGACAACC
>CAYQAC010000020.1:0-4404 GCA_964415255.1 uncultured Polyangiaceae bacterium
ACACGCCCTCCACCCACAGGTGCACCACCCACCAGCGCCAGTAGGAGTCCACCGTCTGGTTGTCCGTGGGGATCATCCCGGGGAGGTAGAGCAGGGCGGCCATCAGGAGGCCGAAGTAGAGCACCGAGGCCGTGGTGGTGACGCGGTTCCCTTTGAAGATGGTCATGCCAATGTTCACGATGAACAGCAAGACGTCGATCACCACCAGGTAGTCGAGCGGCCGCGGGATCTCGAGGAATTTTCTGCCCTCCAACCAGGAGAAGTGGAAGCCCACCAGCGCGATGACGCCCACCACCACGAAGGCGATGAGCTGGACGGCGGCGAGCTTCGGCCAATAGAGTTCACGCTCGGCCTCTTCCGGGACGATGTAGTAAGCCGCCCCCATGAAACCGCACAGGTTCCACATCACGAGGAGGTTGGTGTGCGTGGCGCGCGCGGCGTGGAACGGGACGACGTCGTGGAGGACGTCATACCCCGCGTGCGCGAAGGCCATGATGAAGCCGTAGACGAGCTGCAGGCCGAACAGCAGCATGCAGACGGCGAAGAACCAGTACGCGATGCGTTGGGATTCGTACTTCATGCGACGTGCCTTCAGTCTTTGAGGGTTGCAAGGTAGGTGACGACCGACTCCAGCTGCTCATCGCTCAGGGGGAGCTTCGGCATGGTGGTGCCAGGGCGCACGGCTTGTGGGTCGCTCACCCAGCGCTTCAGGTAGGCGGCGTCATAGCGGGTGCCGACGCCATCGAGCGCTGGCCCCACCACGCCCCCGCGACCGCCGACGGCGTGGCAGGCGACGCACATTTGCCCGAAGATCTCTGGGGCGCCGCCGCTCGAGGCCTGCGCTGGGCCGGCCTGGCTCGCCAGCGGCGGATCCGCGGGGAAGCCGTTCAGATCCATCTGGTCGACCCACTTGAAGAAAGCGATGAAGTCGTTGATCTGCTCGTCAGTGAAGTCGTACTTCTGCATGCGGCGGCGGTCTGGGTACATCGCCTCTGGGTCGCGCAGCATGGCGCCGATGAACTCAGGACCGCGCCGGGAGAACACGCGCGTGAGCTCCGGGGCGTAGTAGGCGCCCTCACCCAAGATGGTGTGGCAGCCCATGCAGTTGGACTCATCGAACAGGTGTTTGCCGCGGATGGCCTCCGGCGTGAGCTTGTCCTGGCCGGTCTGCTCAGGGACACGCTTCAGCGTGTCGATGGTCAGTAGGACGAACGCTAGGCTACAGAGCCCAGTCCCGACGATGAAGAACATTCGGGCGGCGGATTTCGACAGCATCGTGCTCAGCCTCCGTGTGGGGCGCGCTGGGGCCAGGCGCCGCGGGTTGTCTCAGTGAGGGAGTTCATTTTTAGACTTGCGCGCAGGGTGGTGGGGCGCCGCGCTCGGCACCATGATCTAGGTCAGGTCGGACGCATCGCCGCACCTTCCCCAGTCAGGGCGCGCTGTTTTGCGCAATGTGTGCGCGCTGGGTGGGGCCCCAGCGCCGCGTCGCGCAAGACTGAGCAATTCCTCCCGGAAACGGAGCAGCGTCACCGCGCCCTGATGCGGCCGTGAGGGAGCGTCCGCCCGCCGTGGCGAGGGCTCTGAGCGCTCCGCGCGCTCAGCAGTTCAGCGGCTCACGCTCAGCGGCTCACGCTCAGCGGCTCACGCTCAGGAGGCGATCTCTCGCTCAAGCGCCTTCACGTCATGGAGCTCGATGCGGTCGCGCAGAAGAGTCAGTGTGCCGCCCTTTTTCCAGGCGCTCAGCGTGCGGATCACGGTCTCCACGCGCGCGTCAATGTACGTCGCGACCTGGGTGCGAGTGAGCGTGATGGGGATCACCACCTCCCCGCCATCCAGCTCGTCCCCGAAGCGACCCGCGAGGTTCAGGAAGAACACCGCGAGGCGGCGGGCGACGGTGCCGGCGGCCATCACGTCGATTTTACCATGTAGTAATCTAACCTGGCTTAACAGCAGGCGGGTCATGGCGTTCGCGGCGCGAGCGTCGCGCTGCATCAGCTCGAGCATCACGGCGGCTTCGATGGTCAGCAGCCGCGCCTGCGAGCTCGAGATGAGGGCGTCCGCGCCGTAGCGGCGTGACTCCAGCACCACCGGCATGCCTGGGCACTCCTTGGGCCCGAAGAAGGCCATCAAGGTCATCTCGGTGGCGGGGGTGGGGCGGCGGACCTCCACCAGCCCGGAGATGATGTAGTGGATGTGCCGGGCCTCGGCCCCGCAGCGCCACAGGTGGTCGCCGCGCTTCAACGAGATCAGCCTACAATGCGGCTCTAGGGACACCAGCTCGGCATCAGTCAGCTCAGCGAACAAATCACAGGTCCGCATCCGACTGAGCAGGGTGGAGCCCGATCGTGCGGGGTTCGACATCCGGCGCGACCCTACCATGGGGTACGCCCCGAGTGTTTACATGGCGCGCTCACGTCGCCCGTAAACGGGGGGCGTGGTGACAACTGGGTCTTACTCGGGTCAAAGTGCTGTGCCTGATCTCGATTTGGGCAGAGCTTAGGGCAGCCGACGTAGGAGCCAGCGCATGTCAGAGCAAGGATTGGGGTTTTGGGGGTTGGGCACCTCACTGGAAGCGCCGCTCAAGGTGGCTCGCCGCCGGGCTCGACGGAGGAGCTGGTACGGCGCCTTGGGTGCTGGGCTCATGCTCTCGTTGGTGGGGCTCAGCGCGGGAGGCTGCGGAGACGACGACGCGCAGCCCAACCAGAACCCAACCGTCACACCGAAGTGCCAGGCCGGAGAGCAGCGCTGCAAGAGCACGGCGGTGGAGGCGTGTAACGCGGAGGGGACGGCGTTCGAGCTCCAAGAGGTGTGCTCGGGGAGCGCGCCGTTCTGCTCGGAGGGCGCCTGCGTGGCGTGCGAGGTGAGCGCGCCGTTTTGTCGAGGGGACGTGGTGTACGGCCGCTGCCAGCAGTCGAGCGAGGTGGAGGTGGTGGTGCGAGACTGCGCCGCCGCAGGGCAGGTGTGTGGTGAGGGGGCGTGCCGCGACGCGACCTGTGAGCCGGGCAGCGTGAGCTGCGATGGCAACGAGGTGGTCACGTGCGCGGCGGATGGCCAGGGCATCGCGAAGCGTGAGGCGTGCGGCGCGAACCGGCAGTGCTTCGACGGGCGATGTGAGAACTGGGTGTGCCGCCCAGGGATGCACTGCAAGACGCCGAGTCAAGTCGAGGTGTGCTCGGAGGATGGCCTCACGGTGCTCGAGACCACGAGCTGCAGCGCGGCGCAGGGCTGTGAAGCGGGGGAGTGCCGCGCGCGGATCTGCACGCCGAGCGCGACGTTCTGTAAGGGCAGCGAACGTTTCGTGTGCGCTCCGAGCGGCGCGGCGGAGGAGCCCTGGCCCTGCGGCGAACGGCAGAGCTGCACGCAGGGTGACCAATGCGCGGATTGGATCTGCGAGCCGGGGACGAGCACTTGTGAGGGCACGCAGCCGATGCGCTGCGCTGCCGATGGCCTGAGCTGGGTGCAGCAAGGCGCTGAGTGCCGGGGGAGCACGACCTGCAGCGCGGGGGTGTGTGAGGACTGGCTGTGCACCCCCAGCGCCAACTACTGCGACGGGAACCTGCCCATGACCTGCGCTAGCGACGGGCTGAGCTCGGCGTCGCGGCGTCGCAATGAGTGTCAAGCGCCGCTCACCTGCGCGGGCGGCGACTGCTGCAAGCCTCGAGCGCAGTTCTGCGCCGGGGGTCAGGTGATGCGCTGCGATTCTGACGGCCTGAGCGCGCAGAGCCTCTCGACCTGCGGCGGTAGTGAGCCTTACTGTCTAGCCGCTGCCTGCACCGCGGACTACGCTGGCTACGCGCGCGGGCCGCTGCCGGGCACCCCAGGACACCCCTTCAGCTACACCGTGAATGAAGCCGCGAAGACAGTGCTCGACAACGTGACCGGCCTGCTCTGGCAGCGCGAGATGCCCGCGGACCTCCCCACGGACGTGGCCGCGGCGCAGAGCTATTGCGCTGGCCTGACTTGGGGCGGGCGCAGTGACTGGCGCCTGCCCACGCTGATGGAGCTAGCGAGCCTCATCGATTACACCCAGCAGTTCCCGGCCATCGACAGCGCGGCCTTCCCCGATGTCATTGACAGGTTAACCTGGACCGCCACTGGGCAAGGGCAAAACAGGTGGTATGTGAGTTTCATGCTTGGAGACGTGTTGAGCTACACTAACCTCTATTCTTATGAACTTAGCGTGCGCTGCGTGGCTGAAGCGGCCCCCCAGAAGCCAATCCCGGAGAGCGGTCACTTCTTCGAGGTGACGGGGAGCACGGTGCTCGACACGGCAACCGGGCTCGAGTGGCAGCGAGGCACCTCGCCGAGCAAGCAGAACCGCGCGGATTCAATCGGCTACTGCGCCGGGCTCACGCTGGACGGGAAGACAGGGTGGCGCCTGCCGAGCGCCGCCGAGATGAACAC
>CAYQAC010000020.1:4414-10103 GCA_964415255.1 uncultured Polyangiaceae bacterium
TGGCCGCCGCGCACGACGCGGTGGCGGCCGCCACCGCCGACACCGGGCAGGTCCGTGCCGAGCTCGAGCGGGCGCACGCCGAGCTGGCCCGGGCACAGGCCGAGCGCCGCCGAGATGAACACCCTGCACCAAGGCAACAAGGTGGAGCGGCCGTTCATTGACCTGACCGTATTCCCCGACACGCGCTCAGGCTCAGATAGCAACTACTGGGTCACCACCTTGCCTTTCCCAAACAATGGCTTCACCGTGAACTACTTCGAGGGCTTCACCCTCGTGGGTGGCGCGGACCCGATGGCCGAGCTCTGGGCGCGCTGCGTGCGGTAACCTGCCCTTACGTGAGGTTTGGGGCAGGGAGCGGCTTGGTCGTGTTGCTTGGTGGTGGCGTCGCTAGCCTGGGCGGGCACGAGGATGTTGCGCGCTGGTCAGCTCCCGGGGACGTGCGGCTGCGGTGCAGGCAAACCCCCCCGATCGTGAAGATGAGAAAGTGTGTTTTGGTCTGAGAGGGCTGGTCGAGGGGCGGCTCGTGTGTCAGGAAGCGCCCCCAATGCCAACCGACCTCCCCTCCATGGCGCGCGTGCTCACCGGCCGCGCCGGCGCCGGACGTGGGCCTGCCCACGCCACGACACCGCATGAATCGCGAGGATAGCGCGCTCAGTCAACCCGGAGCCGCGAAGCCAGCCGGCGCCACGGGGCGCACTCGGCGCCTCGCCAGGGCGCTCATGATCCTCGCGGTGGCGGGGTTCACCGCGCTGATTGGCCTCGGCACCTTCACCTTCGGCTACGGCGGCGGCGCGGCCTATTTGTCGGACGACCCCGCGGCCTGCGCCAACTGCCACGTGATGCAGGCGCACTTCGATGGTTGGCAGGCCTCGAGTCACCACAGCGTGGCCGTGTGCAACGACTGCCACCTCTCGCCTCACCCCGTGGGGCGCTGGGTGGTGAAGGCGGACAATGGCTTTTTCCACTCGCTCGCCTTCACCACGAATGATTTTCACGAGCCCATCCAAATCAAACCGCGTAATCGCCGCGTGACGCAGGCCGCTTGCCTCCATTGTCACGCGGAGTTCGTTCACTCGCTGCTGCCCGCTCAAGAAGGGGGCGACATGCTCAATTGTGTTCACTGCCACACTGAAGTCGGCCACGCGCTGCGCTGAGGAGCCCCATGACCGATACGAATCATCCCAAGTCCCCTTCATCACCTGACACTGAAGAGCGCGCTGACGCTGAGGAGCGCTCTGACGCGCCCAAAGCTTCAGGCTCCACGCGGCCTCCCAATGCCACCAAGCCCGGCCGCTCGCGTCGTCGCGTCTACCTGCTCGCGGGCGTGGTGGGGCTGGTGTCGCTCGCGACCGCGGGCGTCGTCTACACGCTCCTGAACATGGCCGCGCACAAGCACGAGGCGCGCTCACCTTACCTTCGCTTGGTGGAGCTCGACGAGACGAGCACCGATCCTGCGCTCTGGGGGCGCAACTTCCCCCACCACTTTGAGCAGTACAAGCGCACCGCGGGGGACCGCTTCTATGGCGGCTCGAGCGCGATGCCGCAGAGCAAGCTCGACACCGATCCGTGGCTGAAGCGGCTCTACGCCGGCTACGCCTTCAGCCTCGATTACCGTGAGGCGCGCGGGCACGCCTACATGCTCTACGACCAGGTCGTGACGGAGCGCGTGAACAAGCGGCCGCAGGCCGGCGCCTGCCTCCACTGCCACGCCTCCGGCACGGTGCTCTACCGTAAGGTGGGGCTGGAGGCGCTGGGGAAGCCGGCCACGCCGGCGGACTTGGCCCGTGACTTCAACATGCCAGCGGTGATCAAGGGTTTTGAGGCGTTGAGCACCCAGCCTTACCACGACGTGCTGGCGGCGCTCACCAAGGTGCCGGACGGCACCGGGCCAGGTGGTGAGCCCACCTTCCCAGCGCCGCCGGTCGGCGGCTTCGACGCGAAGGAGAGCCCGCCTGAGCACTTCGCGATGGGCGATGCGCATCCCGTCAGCTGCATTGACTGCCACGACCCGCGCTCCATGGGTCTGCGCGTCACCCGGCCTGGCTTCATGGTCGGCATCGCGGCGCTGGCGGCGGGGGAGGGGGAGGCGCCGCACCTGCCCAGCGTGGAGGCTTGGCGCCGCGGCGATCGGGCGCGCCCCTACGACCCGAACACGGACGCCAGCCGCCAGGAGATGCGCTCCTTCGTGTGCGGTCAGTGCCACGTGGAGTACTACTGCGCCACGAAGGACACGCTCACCTTCCCTTGGCATGAGGGCCTGCGTGTGGAGCAGATCGAGAGCGTGTGGGAGAAGCGCGAGTTCCCCGATGGGACGCCCTTCAACGACTATGTCCACGGGGAAACTGGCGCGCCCATGTTCAAGGCGCAGCACCCTGAGTTCGAGCTGTGGAGCCAAGGCGTCCACGCGCGGTCCGGAGTCAGCTGCGCTGACTGCCACATGCCCTATGAGCGAGTCGGCGCGATGAAGCTCTCGAACCACACGGTGCAGAGTCCGCTCGCGAACCTGGGGCGCGCTTGCCAGACTTGCCACAACGTCTCTGAGGGTGATCTGCGCGGGCGCATCGAGGGGATTCAGGGGCGGCACATGGCGCTCTTGCAGCGCGCGGCCAGCGCGATGACGGACATGCTCGACGCCGTGCTTCAGGCTAAGGCCTCGGGCATCGCGGAGGCAGAGCTGAAGGAGGTGTATGATCTTCAGCGCAAGGCCATGTGGCGCCTCGACTTCATCAGCAGCGAGAACAGCAAGGGGTTCCACGCAGACCAAGAGGCCGCCCGCGTCTTGGCGGAGTCGATTGACTACAGCCGCAAGGCTCAAGCTGCCGCGCTGCGCCTCCGCGCGCCGGAGGCCCCCACTACAGATCAGCTGCCCATCACGCCGATGACGGGCGTTTCAGACAAGTAGGCTGACTAGTAGCGGGTGTTGGTGTAGAGGTGTGCCTCTGTGTGTGGGCGTGTGCCTGAAGCGCACTCCGGCGCACCTCTGAGGCTGAGCGGCGCCGAGCTCGCTCAGATCAGGGCGTGCGCTGATTGCATCCTGGCTAGAGAAGCGGCATGGTGCGGCAATGCGTCGCGTCGGCTTGTCTGCGGTTGTGCTCCTCCCGGTTGGGCTCTTGGTTGGTCTCTCAGTCGGCTGTGGGACGAAGGCGAGTCCAGCGCCTAGCGGGTCGAACGGTGGGGCTAGCGGGAGCACCAGCGGCGGCAGCTCAAACGGCGGGAGCGCGGGCACTGCTGGCGCCTCGGGCAGCGCGAACGGCGGCAGCGCGGGCGTGCACAGCTCAGGTGGCAGCGCGGGGACTGACCCTGCGGGGGGAGCCGCCGGCAGCGGCGGCGGCGGCAATGGCGGCAGCGGCAATGGCGGCAGCGGCGGCACCATCGTGGACGCAGGGATCCCGGACGTCCTGTTCGAGTACGACGCGCCCATCATCGTCCCGGACGCCTGCGCAGGGGAGACGATCAAGGCCGACCCTATCCCCGTGGATATGTACATCGTGCTGGATGACTCCGGTAGCATGAGCGCCGCGCAAGGGGGGATCGGGGTGGTGTGCCCCATCGCCTCGCTGCCTGGAGACAACAGCCGTTGGTGCAAGTCGATCAACGCGCTGTGGGGCTTCATCAACGCGCCCAGCTCGAGTGAGTTGGGCGTCGCGCTCAATTACTTCAACAACCGCGCAGGCACCGCCTGCACCAACCCCCTGCGCAACCCCGGTGTGAACTACGGCGTGGGGCTAGCCACCATCAGCCCCACGCACATTGGCACGCTCCGCGGCAGCCTGGACACCGCTTACCCAGGTGGCCAGGGATGGACAGGCACCCCCACCCGGCCCGCGGTGGACGGCATCATCTCCTACACGAACAGCATCGTCAGCGGCGGCACGCGGCCAGGCCGCAAGCAGGTGGGCGTGTTGATCACCGACGGCGAGCCGAGCTGCGGCGGCGCTGACATTGGCAACGCCACCCGCGCGCACTTCACGAACACCGGTATCCCCACCTTCATGATCGGCATGACCGGCCTGAGCTTGGCTGGCTGGAACAACCTGGAGGCCTGGGCGAACGGCTCGGGGGCGCCGGCGCACTCAAGCTACTGCGGCAACGGCGCGCCCTCTTGTTACCACTACAGCGTGGGTAACGGTGACGCCACGGTGTTCATCAATGTGCTGCAGGAGATCCAGCGAGCGGCCATCGCCTGCACCTTGAACATCCCCACCTCTTCGTCAGGTGGCCTGTTAGATCCGAGCACCATCGAGGTCACGTACACGCCCGGCAGCTCGTCCACCCCGCAAACACTCACCCGCGTGACGAACGCCGCCGCGTGCTCTGGGATACCCGGCACCGGCGAGTTCTATTACGACGACAACACGCTCCCCACGCAGATCAACCTCTGCTCCAACCTGTGTGACGTCGTTAAGCTCGACCACGACGCCGAGATCAACGTGGAGATCAGCTGTCAGGGTAGCTGATTAGAGCGGCTCAGTTGTAGTTGAGCCGCAGGTTGTGTTTGAGCCGCGGGGCGCGCTTGAGCCGCAGGTCACAGTAGGGGGGGCCATGAGGTGCCGCGGCTCCTCAGGCTCGCGGGTGCTGGCCGGGTAGGTGCGCGCGCGTCCAGGGAGCGTCGTGGTGGTCGACGAGCCCCGCGGGCGGGGTGTAGCTCGGGTCGAGGCGAGCGCGGAGGCGCGCCAGCGTCAAGTAGTCTCGTTGGCTGACGACGGGGACACCAGCGGCCAGCAGCAGCGCCGTGGCCACCCCCACGCCCTTCTGGAAGCGCCGCTCCTGGGCCAGGCGGCATCCATCGGAGATGACCTGGCTCCCACAGGCGCCGCTCATATCCGTGAGGATCGCGAGGTCAACCCGCTCTGCGATCGCGAGGTCGCGCATCTGCTCGGCGCCAAGGGTCAGCTGGGCCGTGAGGTCGACCCCAGCTTCGTCTAGCACTCGCGCCGCGCCGCGGAGCACATCCACCCCGTCACCACCATGAAGATCTGGCGTGCTGCGGGGCGTGCCCAGCGCGCTCTGCTCGGGGCAGAGCGGCACGGGGTGGACGCTGGGCAGCGTGAGCAGCCCCTCGAGCGCACCAGCTAGCCCGTAGTCCGTGCCATCAACGCCGCACGACCAGCCCATCAAGCAGCCGCTCACCAGCACCTTCCAGGGCGCTGCTTCGCTCGGTTGGCGGAGCGCATCGACCGCCTCAGGGTGGTAGGCCAGCAGCACCTTGGCGATTCTAACACCATCGCCTGCGTGGCGCCCCGGCTCACGCTGCGCCGGGGCGACTGGGATGCTCACAGGCCTGACTGACAACGATCCCCTGGAGGCGCCAGCGCTGCTCCGCTGAGCGGCAGCCCGTCAGAGCTTGCCCTCCAGGATGAGCTCGGCCAGCAGGCGGGCGTCGGGGCTGATGCCGTACTCGTGCATCTTGTAGATGAGGTCGTGGGTTGGGTTGCTGGCGCCAACCTTCAGGCGTGAAGCGCGGAAGGCCTCGATCGCCTCGCGGAGGAGGCCGAGCTGCTCATCGCGGTCGGAGGCGGCCTTGAGCTTGTCCCGCAGCGTGGTGAGGATGGGGCCGATCGTGTGCTCAGGCTTCCTGGGGCTGAGGACGAGGGTGCGGTCGAGCTGCGGCGCGTTGGGGTCCACCACGCGTAGCTTGACGCACGTACGGTCAGATTTGCTGACCTCTTGGGAGCTGGACCCGTTGATT
>CAYQAC010000020.1:10113-33218 GCA_964415255.1 uncultured Polyangiaceae bacterium
AATCAACGGGTCCAGCTCCCAAGAGGTCAGCAAATCTGACCGTACGCGCGCCAAGCCACGCGTGGTGGACCCGTTGATTGAGCGTCGGCTCCGCCGCCTCGGCTCCGCGGAGGAGCCCGCCTGGTCGGCCTCGGCGCGTTGCCGTTTGGTGAAGCTGGCGGCCAGCCGCGCCTCCTCCAGATCTGAGCCGTCGCTCATGAGCTCCCGGTACCTGCGGATGCTGCTGCCAGAGTAGCGCATGGCCTCCGCGGTGCTCTCGTAGGAGTAGCTGAGGGAGCGTCCCTCAGCGATGCCGAGCCACCCGCCGACCTCGATCGCGTCCTGATTGGCCCCCATGTAGAAGAAGGTCCAGCCGTGCTCCTGCTCCTGGCGCGTGATGAGCTCCTTGATCATGGCGTGGGTGTACTCAACTGAGGAGTTTTCCATCCCGTCCGTCATGATGCCGATGATCACGGCGCCTGGCCGCTCCTCCTCTGGCTTGGCGGCGAGCCGCGCGGCGGTGCTGGTCACCGCCTTGGCGATGGCGTCGAGGAGCGCCGTGCCGCGCCTTGGCTCAAGCGTCAGCGGGGGGGCGCTCTTCGCGTCCTGCTCGGTGTAGACCTCCTCATATTGGTCATCGAATTGAGACAGGCTCACCAGGCAGCGGCCCTCCACGGCGCGCTGCTCTTCCATGAACGCCTCAAAGCCGTTGATGGTAGCCCGGCGGATCGCCCCCATGGAGCCTGAGCGATCCAGCAAGAAGGTGATGTCTGTGTACTGCTTGTCTGCCATGGTTCCCTCCACCTTGACGCCGCGAGGCTGCGGCGCTTAACGACATGAAAACTGACTAACGCGTGGTTTGGCTGCGGCGGTCATGCGCCGCGGTGAGGCGCGCTCAAAGACATGAACGCTGACTAGGCAATGATGTGGCTGCGGCGGTTGGCGTTCACGTAGTGGTCCAACTTGACGCGGCGGTCACGCTGCCGCGCTCAAAGACGCAGGAGCTGACTGAGTGGCCACGGCGCCTTAAGACACGTAAGCTAAGTAGCGGCTGCGGCCTCAAAGGCACGAAAGGTGACTGAGCCGTGACCGCGACGCTCAAAGACACGTAAGCTGACTAGTGGCTGCGCGCTGTCCTGGTGATGACGCCCAGCCACCTTAAGATCTGACGCGGCGGGCTCAGCGCCGCACAACACCAGGCTCAGTCGCTCCGCCGGCGCCGGAAGCGCAGTGGAGCGGTGGGCTCTGAGGGCTTGGGGGTGCCGCGCTCCTGGTCGTAGCGGGCCCGCTCCACGCCGGGGCTCACCACCTTCCCCGCCTGGTTCTGGTAAGGGCTCAGCGAGGCGGTGCGCGCCAGCCGAGGGGGCACGCTGTTCGGCGCGAGGCCAGCCAGCCCCGCGATGGCGCGCAGCGATAACCCATCGAGCGCGGCGAGCGCCATCGCCTCATCCAACGCGAGGTGCAGCTCATCACGCGCTTGAGCGAGCTCCTCCACCGTCTGGCTGGAGTCCTTGACGTCCACACGGGCGAGGTGCGCCTCCACGGCGCGTAGGCGCTTCAGCAGCGGCTCATAGACAGGTCTCGCCATGGAAGCCTGACCTTAGCGCACGAAGTGCACGTGCGCAACTACTGCACACACAAAAAGATTGCACGCTCCCCCCGGGGTGGCCCTCAACGGCGTCTAGGCGCCCGCGCGCGACCGAGCAGCAGCACTGCGCCCAGCGCCTGACATACCTCGCCCCGGAAGCCGCCTCACGATCGAGGTCAGGGGGTTGGTAGCGCCCGCGCGTGCGCCCCACGTCGCCGCAGGCTCACCGCCGCACGTCATGGTGCGTTAGCCTGACGAGCTGCACGGTCGAGGGTGGCTCCTCAGGCTCGCTTGAGGCGGACGATCATGAACTCGAAGTCGTCGCCGAGGGCGGTGCGTGAGCTGAGCTGGTAGCTGCCGCGTGCGAGCTTGAGGGTGAGGACCTCGGATTCGCTGGGTGCTTCGAGGGCCGCGTCGAAGGCGCACCAGGGGCCGGTGGCTTTGAGCGCGCCCTCGATGGGCTCCCAGCCTTCGTCAGGGAGGCTTGCTATATCCTTGGCGAGCTGCTCGTCGTCGTCTGGGTCGTAGCAGACGACTCGCACGAGCAGGCCCCCCCCTTCGTTCGGGTAAAAGTAGAGGTTGTCCGGCGTGCCGAGCAAGAGCGCTGGGCCGAACTGGGTTTTCGCGAGACTGCCGGGCTCCGACGCGGCGCTGCAGAGCGCCTTGTACAGCGCTTCATCCGAGGCGCCTGGGTACTTCGCCACCTTGGCGCGCGGCAGGACGATGTAGGGGGCACCTTCTGATGAGATATGGGTGGGTAGAGTCCCTGGCAGGGGGCCATCGTGGGGGGTGAGGAGGGTGTCGAGGTCGAGATCTTCGAGGAGGACCATGCCATCGAGGGTCTCGTGACGCGCTTTACCTGTGATGGCCCCCATCGCGGACTGAAGATCCGGTCGTGGGTCCCGACTGAGGGGGCGCCGGTATTCGAGCCAGTTGACCGGTGTTTTTAGCTCGATGAAGTACTTGGCGTGCTTCTTGCGCAGGTCATCGAACTTGGGTCGGCGGAAGCGAAACACAATCTGTTCGCCTTCAAGCCAATAAAGAGCAAAGGGCTGATCCTTGAAGTAGCTGACGGTGGTGGGCCCATATTCCTTGAGTTCGACGCCTTGGGTGCCTTCCCCGAGCTTGCGACGGCAGACGCTCGTCACGTAGTTGAGCACTGCGGCGCTTGGGGCTTTCGTAGTCATGGGTGTCCTAAAGTGGCGAAATGGGATGCCTATCCTGAAGTGGAATCTTCCAGTCTTGAGATTGCGTATTTTTTAGGTGTACATCGGTGGTCACCTCAACCGCTCCCAACCTCGCCAGTGCGGCTTGCCATGACTGCTCTGGCTTGCGCGATGTCGGCATCGTTCGGTGGGCGATGTCTGAGGAGACCGCCTTGTGTACGTGAACATCTAGGGCAGTGTGGGTAGATGCGTACCACGCCGCTGTTTCCGTCTGCTGCATCGACGGCATCTACGTGTGATAAAGGTGGCTGGTGGTCCTTGTGCCAGTGTCCAAAGGTGCCATCTCCATCGTCCTTTATGGCTTTGCGGTCTCTCCCGCACGAGTGGCAGCCATATTTATCACCTGCGGCATCAATAGCAGCTTCGGTGCTTGGTCGGAAGTTGCGTGAGTTACGCTCTGTCTCGTTTGCTACCACGTAGCCTGGGACCCCATCCCTGCCATTGGTTGCGTTGTATCCCGGTTGGGCTAGGTACCGGCTTACCTCGTCATTGTCCGCTAACAATGACGGCCCAGGCCTGTCGGGGCGATCGGGGTGTCCGTTCGCATCTTGAGGGTTGTTCGACGACATCGTTACCACCAGCCCTAGCGGGTCGATGTAGCGATACGGATCTCGCACGTAGTCGCGGGGGTTCCAGGTGCCGTCGAGCTCTAAGGGGTCTCGGCTGATGTACATGCCGACCCTGGGGTCGTACCAGCGGAAGCGGTTGTAATAGAGGCCGACGTCGGGGTCGGCGAACTGGTTCACCAGCCGGGCAGTGATGCCGACCTCGTCGATGGTGGTGGTGTAGTCGCCGAAGATGCTGCGCTCGGCGGCGAACACTTGGCGGCCGTCCTCCGCGAACGCAGCGATCACGGCGCCGCTCGAGTCGCGGGCGTAGAGGTAGGCCTGCTCACCGTTTGGTCCGCTGTCTACGTGGCCAAGCACCTCCCACTCGCGGTTCAGGCGCAGGTAGGTGCGGGTGGTGCCGGCGAGGCGATCCACCTCTTGGATCACCATCTGGTTGGCCCAGATGTAGTCAATGGACTTGACTAGCTCGTCGGAGCGGTAGACGCGCTTCTGCATCAGGCGCCCGCGCCCGTCGTAGGCGAGCGCCACGCGCTGGTTCGGGCCGCGCACCTCCGTCAGGCTGGAGCTGGTGCTGAAGTGGTAAGTGAAGCGGCCTTCTGGTGTGTTGCGCGCCTGAAGGCGCCCCTCCTGGTCGTACTCCCACACCTCACCGTTTACTCCGATGGGGCGCCTCAGGTGGTCGTACACCACGCCTTCCAAGGTGGGTGAGCCTGCGGCGTCGTAAGCCGCACGCTCGGTCTCTACCAACCCCCCCCGATCGATGACGCGGCTCGTCACCTGGCCGAGGGCGTCGTGCTCGAACTGGGTGTGGGTGCCACGGGAGTCGAGGACGGAGGTGAGGCGCTGACCGCCGGCGTAGTCGTAGCGCTCCCACCACAGCCGGTTCGGATCACTGTCGAGACCGGCGTCATCCAATGGGCGATGGGCGTCCCGACGCGCGATGCTGTGTGAGCGGATGCGCCCGTTCTCGTGGTAGCTGACGCGGTACGCGAGGTCGGTGCCGAGCAAGCTCACCCTGTCTTGCCCGACGCGGCGCCCGAGGTGGAGCGTTTTGCTGCCTACTTGCAGGGTGCCGCTGAACGCCGAGTGCTCACCGGTGACGAGCGCCGGGCCCGAGCTGGGGCTGATGG
The DNA here is from genome assembly GCA_964415255.1 of uncultured Polyangiaceae bacterium. GTDB lineage: Bacteria > Myxococcota_A > Polyangia > Polyangiales > Polyangiaceae > JAHBVY01. Next base: position 14,606 of record CAYQAC010000020.1, read on the forward strand.
TGGCCACCTGACCACCGCGCCAGCCGACGTGAACCTCGTGATCTCCCTGGATTTCCCGTACGGGCTGCCCCACGCCGTCATACCAGGTCTCCACCAGCACGCTCTGGTTTTCCACGCGGGTGAGGCCAGCGCCCGTCAGGTGCTCAAGCGACACCACCTCACCATCAGCGAACTCCACCTTCGCGAGCTGGCCAAGGTCGTTGTAGCTGAGGGCGGTGACGCCGTCGGGCGTCTCCGTCCATTCAACGCGCCCCATCAGGTCGTAGCGGCTGGACATCTTAATGCCCTCGAAGGTCTCGGCCGAGGTGGGCTGATTTTCAAGATCGAAGCCTTGCTGGTACACCTGACCGCGGGCGTTCTTCACCCAGGTGAGGTTGCCCTCCACGTCGTAGCGGAGCTGTGTGACGTCTCCGCGCGGATTCGTGATCTGGGTGACCCAGTCGAGCCCGCCGTACTCGTAGCGCCACACGGAGTTGCCCTCGCGCACCTCCAGCGGCTTCATCAGCGGGTTGTAGACGACGTGCGTCTCCATCCCATCGGGCGCCCGCTTCCACACCACCTCGTTCAGGCGGTTCCAGCGCCACTCGGTGCGCGCGCCGCTCGGTGACGTGAACGCGAGGCGGCGCCCGAGGTAGTCGTACTCAGAGGTCTCCAGCTCACCCTCAGGGAGAGCTGTCTCCACGAGGTTGGCCATGGCGTCGTAGCGCCGGCGCGTGACGGAGCCGGTGCGATCCACGAGGGCGATGATGAGCCCGCGCGAGTCGTGCTCGTACTCCTCCCAGGTGCCATCGGCGTGCCCCACGAAGGTCAGGTTGTCGTTCGAGTCGTAGCGGCGCCGCGTGACGCGCCCGCTGCGCTCGTCGACCTCGATGAAGGTGCCGTCCGGCTCGCGCTGCACCACGAGCCCCTCGCCGCTTGGCCCGGTGAAGCCTATGGGCGTGCGCTCGGCGTCGCTCCGGTGCTGGGTGACGTGGCCGTCTGGATCGGAGGTGGTGCTCCGGGCGCCGTTCGGCGCGTAGGAGGACTCATACACACCACCGTTCGGCATCACCTTGCGGACCACGCGCCCGAGCGCGTCACCGAAGTAGCGCGTGACCGCCCCGCGACCGTTCTCGGCTTCGGCGTAGTGCTCCTCTGGGAGGTACTCGAAGCGCACGCTCTGGATGCCTTTGACAGGGCGATTGTCTTTTTGGTCAATGGGCCGCGGCGGCGGTGGGTGCATGAGGGCTGGATCAGTGCGCCCAATGTACTCGCCCCAGGTCTCCAGGCAGCGCGCCTTGTGGGTGCCGCCGTCGTAGCGATAGCAGTAGCTGAGCCCGGTGGGCGTGCGCTGCTCAATGAGCAGGTGTCCCTGATAGCCGTAGCTGAAGCTGTGCCCCTCAGCGTCCGTGACCTGAGTCAGGTTACCTGACGCATCGTAACGATAGCTGACGAGCCGCATCCAGCGCTGGTGCGTCGGCTCGGTGGCGACCTCGATCTCGAGCAGGCGGCGCGCGGCGTCTCTTCGGGTACGGTAGGGGCGCCCCGCGGAGTCGATGAAGCCGAGCAGCTCACCGTGCTCGCCGCGCTCTACTTGGGTGGTGTTGCCGTAGCGATCCACCACGGCGGTGAGCGCGAAGTGGCTGGGGGCGCGCCGGATGGGTGAGAAGTGGTAGGTGAGGCGCGAGGTGGCGATGCAAAGCTCATAGCGTTCGCCCACTTGACTGAGTGTCCACCCGAGCGCGTTCTTGGTCGGGTTCCCGTCGCGCTTGAAGCGCTGCTTGCGCGCGCGATCGTCAGTGACGATGACGCGCCGCCGCTTCTCCTCGAGGGTCCACCCGAGCTCGTGGTTCCAGCCGTACCCGAGCTCCCCCGCGATGTTCGAGGTCCTGCTGCTGTAGCCGCGCATGAAGCGCAGCGGGGCGGGGCCGTTGAAGGCGAAGTCGAGTACGTCCACGAACACGCGCCCTGTGATGGGGCACACCGGGTCGCCGCAGCCTTCGCCGCCGTCGTTGCCGTCGCCGCTGGCGTCCTCGTCGCCGTCCTCCGTCCCGGCGCCCTCGTCACCCGAGCCGCCGCTGCCGCCTTTCCCTGAGCCGCCTCCGCCGTCGCCGCCTCCACCAGCGACGAAGGCACCTGGGTTCATGCCTGGAGGGGCGGGGATGTTGGGGACCGGTGCTGTTCTCGCCACGGGCGAAGCGTAGCCCAAGAGGGCGGGGGCGGTCATCGGGGGCGGGCCCCTGCAGATCAGTAGGCCTTTCGGAGGGGGTGGCGAGGCAACTTCCAGGGCAAGGCGCTCCGCAGCCGTGTTAGGCTTCGCCGCGCATGACGACTGAGCTCCTGGAAGGCTACCTGAACAAGCTGGACCGACCGTTCGAGCGGAGCGAGGACGGCACCTACGTCATCATCGTTCATCGGCAGGCCATCGCGCTCCGCGTGGCGCAGCCGGTGCTCGTTATCCAGACGGAAATTGGTCCAGTGGAGGCTGACATCGCGGTGCAGGCGCGGGTGTTCCGGCGCTTGCTTGAGCTGAACGCGAGCGACCTGATGCACGCGGCCTACGCGATCGAGGAAGATCGCATCGTGCTGTGCGCGGCGCTTGAGCTCGCGAACCTCGACTTCAACGAGCTCGAGGCGGTGTTGGCGGACATGGATCTTGCGCTCTCCAAGCACGTGCCTGGGCTGCGCCAGATGTCTCAGCAAGAGGGTTGAACCATGGGGATCTTCGCGCGACTCGCCCGGCTCATCAAATCCAACATCAACGACATGATCAGCTCCTCTGAAGATCCAGAGAAGATGCTCAATCAGGTCGTGCTCGACATGAACGAGCAGCTTCACGAGGCAAAAAAGCAGGTCGCGGTCGCGATCGCCGACGAGAAGAAGCTCGCGAAGCAGGCCGAGCAAGAGGCCTCCACCGCGGCGGAGTGGGAGCGCCGCGCGATGATCGCGGTGCGCGCTGGGGACGACGCGCTGGCGAAGGAGGCGCTCGCGCGCAAGCGCGAGCACGACGAGCTGGCCGAGCAGTTCAAGCTGCAGTGGCAGAAGCAGAAGGCCGCCGTAGACCAGCTGAAAATAGCGCTCCGCGCGCTCAACAACAAGATTGAGGAGGCCAAGCGCAAGAAGGGCCTGCTCATCGCGCGCAAGAAGCGGGCGGAGGCGCAGAAGGCCATCCAAGCGACGATGAGCGGGCTCAAGAACGCCAGCGCGTTCGAGACGTTCGACCGCATGGAGGGGGAGATCAACCGCATCGAGGCGGAGGCGGAGGCCGGCGCCGAGCTGGCGGAGGAGTACTCAGGGGACGTGCTGAAGCAGCGCTTCGCGCAGCTCGAGGTGAGCGCGGGCGCCGAAGAAGACTTGCTCGCGCTGAAGCAGAAGATGGGCCTCGCGCCGCCGCCCGAGCCCGAGCCGGAGCCGCAGCAGGTGCGGGTGGATCGCGAGTTCGAGGAGCTGGACGACGCCGAGCGCGAGGAGCTCGCGCGGGCGCTGGAGGAGCTCGAAGCCGAGCACCAAGCCGAGCTGCGGATGAAGCGATGACGCGCGGCGCGAAGGGGAGCGCTAGGAAGGCGCGGTCAGGGGCGTGGCTCTTGGTGGCCAGCGCCCTCATGGGGTGGAGCGGCGCGGCGGAGGCGCAGGCCTCGGGCGCCACCTTGGAGGCGCGCTCCACCTCGGCGCGCCCGGTGAAGGTGGATGGCTGGCTCAAGGAGTGGGGCGGCTTCACGCCGCTCTCCGTCGCGGTGAAGGGCAGCGCCCAGGGCGCGGTGTCGGCCTCTGTCTCCGTGGCGTACGACGCGCGGCAGCTCTACCTCGCCTTCACAGTGAAGGACGACGACCTGGTGCGGACGTCGGCCTTCGGTAGTCAGGAAGACAGACTGGAGCTGAGCCTCAGCGTGCCGAAGCCGGAGGGCGGCGCGGCGAGCTACGAGCTGTGGCTGTACCCAGGGGTGCCCGGCAAGAGCGCTGGCGCGGTGAAGTTTCGCGATGGCTCACGCGTGGCCGGCGCGAAGATCGTGGAGGCGGACGCCAAGGGGGGCGTGGACGTCGAGGTCTCAGTGCCTTGGTCGGCCTTGCCCGCCACGCAGCGCCTCCGCGTGGGGCTCAAGGGGGCCGTGCGCTACGTGGACTACGCCGCGGGTGGCAAGCAGCGGGCCATCATCGGCACCAGCGCACAGACGCAGGCGAGCCAGCTCCCACCGCTTCGCTTCGAGAACGAGCGCGCCCTCGAAGGCGGCCTGCTGGAGCCCAAGCGGCTGAGCCGCACGCCCTCCAAGGTGGTCTACGCCAACGTGGCGGGGGACGCGGCGCTGGAGCAGATCGCGGTTTATGGCGGCTTCCTGACGATCATCGGCAGCGGCTACCGTAACGGGGAGCAGTTCTTCTTCAAGGACTTGAGCGTGGGCTCGCGCGGGGTGGAGCGCTTGGAGGCACAAGACCTCACAGGGGATGGCCGCGCGGAGATCATCACGGTGAGCCGCGTGGGGGAGGGCGACTCGTACCGGGAGCTGGTGCAGGTGCTCTCGCTGTCCACGGAGGGGGTGCCGTTCGTCGCCTTCGAGCACGAAGTAGCGATCCACACGCCGGTGGGCTCCATCGCGAACCGCATGAGCATCGGGCGCCACGCGGGCAAGCCGGCGGTGATCATCGCGCAGGGGGAGGCCTCGGGCTTCGATCAGGCGAGCTACTCGGAGTCGCGCCAGGCAGAGGCCTTGAACGCGCTCTTGCCGTGGGAGCCGGTGGCGGAGCGGAGCTTCGCTTGGGATGGTAAGCGCTTCGTCCAAGTGGCAGAGAAGGCGGGCAAGCCGCGCCTCACCGAGGGGAGCGGCGCCAAGCCGCCGGCCACCAAGCCGCCCTCCAATGAGCCGCCCGCGCCGCGGCCGCCCACAGCGGATGAGCTGCAAGATCAGGTGTACGCGCTGTACCGTGAGCGGCGCGGCGTGGCGAAGGCGGCGCCGCGCTTCGACTTCGTGACGGACGTGAGCGGCGACACCACGCGCGAGCGGGTGCTCGTGCACGGCTTGGACGTGGTGGTGTTCGGCAAGGGGTACCGCGGCGGCACTAGCTTCGCGTACATCACGCTGCCAGCGAAGGCGCCAGAGGACATCCTGCACGTCACCGCGCGCGACCTCACCGGGGACGGCAAGGCTGAAATCATCGCGCGCGCCAAGCTGAAGACGCAGACCAGCGAGGAGTTTGGCAAGGTGGTGGTGGAGCGGCACGCGCTGCTCGTCTACCAGGTGGGGGAGTCAGCGCTTACGCGGGTGTTCGCCGCGGAGGTGGGGCGCGTGCTGGGGGAGCGCCAGGTGCGCGGGCGCGTGCTGTTCAAGCCGGCGGAGCGCGGGCTCACCCTGGTGCTGAAGCCCGGGCGCGTGACGGGGTGGACCGAGCAGACGTATCCTTTCCCTGTGGAAACAAGCACCGCCGGCGGGCTGGAGCCGCTGCTGTTGCCGTGGTCCCCGGAGCGCGAGCTGAGCTATCAGTTCACGGACGGCGCGTTTCAGCGCCAGTGAGCGGGTTTGGGGGTTGGACGGCACCGCGCCTCCACGGCGATGAGCGAGCGCCTCGGTAGACGGCAGTCTGACTGATGAAGCGACGTGCCGCCTGGCCTGACGAGTGACTCGACCCGCGCCTGGCGAGGCGCCACCCGGAGCGGTGCAGGCAAACCCCCAAAAACCCTGGCGCGTTTGGCAGATATACTGACGAATAAGCGCGATGCGTGGTGCGCTTCGCTAGCTCAGCTCAGCACCGTGAGGTTCAGCAAGGCGAAGCCGCCGGGGGTGATGCGGATGCGCTCAGTGCGGGTGAAGCCGCGAGCGGAGAGGGTGATGTCGTAGGTGCCGGGGGCGAGGCGCTGGCGGCCGAAGGCCATGCGCGCGGGGAGCATGGCCCAGCTGCGGGTGTCTGGGGTGTCCGCGGCGGTCAGGGTGGCTTGCGTCCCGAGCGACAGCAAGATCCCCCAGGGGCTGTCGCCCGCTGCCTGGCGCGTGACCTCCCCAGCCACCAGGCGCGTCAGCATGCGGGTGATGGCGGCGCCGATCACCGCGCCCTCGGCCTCGCGCCAGGCGGCGCGAGCCTCTAGATCGATGCCGATCATGGGCTCCATGCGCGCGGCGTGCCCGTTGACACTAAAGTCAGGGATGCTGCCTGTCCCGCGCGCGCGCCCAAGCGCTGGGTAGTTCACCCAAGTGACCAAGCCTTGGGCGGCCAGGCGGTTCGCTCGCGCGTGGTCGCTCGGCGGCATGTGGCTCGCGGCGTGGGTGAGCGCGAGGCCGATCGGGAGGCGCTTGGCGACCTTCGCGGGCGCGCGCCCATAGCTCACCACCACCAAGAGCTCGCCGTCTTGCGGCTGCTCTGCGGGCTCCTCCGGTTGAGCTTGAGCCAGCAGCTTACGGATGCGCGGCGAGCGGTAGCTTGAGCGCGCGGCGAGGCGCCGCACGGGCTCGTGGAGGCTCGCGTAGTCGCCGTACTGGAGCGCCTCGTCGTAGTAGCGGAGCGCCTCCGTGGCGCGTCCGCTGTACTCGAACGCGAACCCCGCGAGGTAGCTGCCCGGCCCCGAGAGGCCCGCGCCGGGCTCCGCCTGATCGCGCAGGTAGCGCTGGACGACCGAGAGCCGCCGCGCCTCCACCCGCGCGCCGTTCAGCTCGCCCAGGCGCAGGTAGTTCACGAGGTTCATCGTGTTGATGAGCAGCTTCTCGTACGGTGGTGCGCTGTAGCTGCCGCTATCGTCGCTGAACAGGTAGCGACCGAGCTCATCGGCGGTGGCGCGCTTCAGGTCGAGGAGATCGATGGCCTTGTCCGCGGCGTTCAGGTCCTGAGCGCTCAGCTTGTAGCGGCCAAGCTGCTGCAGCACCATCGCGCGATCGAGCAGCAACAGCGCCTGATCGCCGCTCAAGTCAGCTGGTTGATCTTCCGCGCGGCTCACGTCGAGCTCTTCGTTCAGCAGGTCGAGGGCGCGCTCAGGCTCACCCGCGTCGAGGGCGTCACGCGCCTCCAGGGTGCGGCTCGCGTGCCCTGCGCAGCCAGCCAGCGCGAGGCAGGTGGCTAGCTGCGGCAGCAGGGTGTGAGGGAAGCGAACCATGGGCTGACGCTAATTGGACAGCTCAGTTGACGAGCGCCTTGGTGACGGACACCTTGTTTTGAAAGAGGATCTCCCCCGTCTCGGCGTCGAGCACCTGGAGGAACAGCCAGTACTGCACGCGGCGCTCGTCCTCCTTGCGTTCGTCGCTGCTGAACACCTTGCCGGTGATGAAGTAGCGCGCGCCCAGCTGGCGCCCCCAGCGGGAGATCTGAGAGGGGTCGAAGGCGTCTGAGTGCTGTCGCCGCACCTCTTCAATCAGTGACCCTTGGCGCTCGTGGCTCACGATGCGCACGTGCCCTGCGTTGATGAGGCGCGTCTCAATGTCGCTCACGAGCGACTCCAGCGCGCTGTCCACGTGCTCGCTCGTCTCGTTGCGGAGCGGGAGCACCGTGAGCGTGGGGCGGTCTTCCCGCTGCCAGCGCTTGAGCACCGCGCTCTCTTGCAGCACCGCCATGTTCTGCTCCAGCAGCCGCGCCAGGTCGCGGCGGTCGAGCCCCGTGCTGAAGGCCTCGTCGTCGAGGCCGGCCACCTCTTCTCCTCGCACGGGGGTGGGGGAGCCGCAGGCGGCTTGGAAGAGCAGCGCGGAGGCGAGCAGGGTGAGCCAGGGGGCGCGTCGCAGGGTCATGGGTGTTCCTTCGTTGAGGGTGGGCAGCGCCGGGTCAGACGCAGGTGCGCCCCCTCGGCTTCATTGAGCCGTACAGTGTGGCAGAGAAGCTTGGCGCGGCTGAGCGACTTGCCAAACCCAAAACCCAACGCGAGCGCGCGCAGCTGCAGTTCGCCTCGGGTTGAGGGAGCCCTGGGCAGCGCGCTGAGGGGCCAAACGAGGTTGGTTTTATAGCTGGCTATGAACAAGCGCCCGCGGCGCTCTGGAGCACCTGGGTAGGTGCCTCAGAGCGCTCAGGGGACGGCACCAGCTCGCGCGGCGACGTGACTGGGGCACCTGGGTAGGTGCCTTACAGCGCTCAGGGCTAGCGCCGGACGGGGATGATCTGCACGCGGCGATCGTCGCCTTCGCCATCGCTCTTGGTGACCACGCCGTCGAACTTGGCGAGCGCCAGGTGCACCACGCGGCGATCGCGTGGGTTCATGGGCTCGAAGGTGATGATTTTACCGTCCGTGACGGCCTGCTTGCCAAGGCGTTGCGCCATGGTGGCGAGGGAGTCGTCGCGGCGGCTGCGGTAGCCCTCCGCGTCCACCAAGATGTGACGCTTCTCTAGGCCGGGGCGGTTCACCACGCGGTTCGTGAGGAACTGCAGGGCGCCGAGCACCTGCCCCTTCTTACCGATGATGCGGCCCGAGTCTGCTCCGACGATCTCCAGGTTGATTTCGAGATCGGAGTCTTCGTCCTTGGGGCGCCTGAGGTGAACTTGGCAGTCCATCTGCATTTCGCTCACCACGCGCTGCAAGAATTCGAGCGCCGCGATGGCGCGCGTGTCGTCCTCTGGGTAGTACTCTTCCTCGTGCTTGGCGCGCCGCTTGCGGCTGCGCTTGCGGCCACCACCCGGGCTGCTCTCCCCACCGCTCGTGTCGCTGGCGTCGCTCGCCTCGGTCTCCTCTTGGTCGGCGCCGGCGGCCTCTTCTTCATCCGACTCCCAACCGTCGTCGACTTCGGGGCTCTCGTTTGCATTGCTCATGCGGGTTGTCTCTCCTGTAGAAAGCAGAGCCTGGCTCTGTTGAACTTGCTGGGGCGCAGGACGTGCGCCGTGCTGGTTAGGGTAGGTCAGCGCGCGTGCGCTGCGGTGGGTGGCTCAGGCCACCCCCGGTTGGCTTGGCAGGGCGAGGTGCTGCTGGTGGTAGCTCACGCCTCACCGCCTGGGGCTGCTTGGGCACTTCGACCCTTCTGACCCTTCTTGCCCTTGGGCGCCTCAGCGTCTGGCCCACCCCCAGGTGGCCCCATGTAGGAGTCCACTGCGCGCTTCGCCTGACGCTCCACCATGCGCTGCTGGGCGATGCCGAGGAGCGAGTTGGTGAACATGTACACCCCCAACCCTGACGGCAAGAAGAGCATGAAGATGGTGAACATGCCGGGCATGAGATACAGCATCATCTTCTGCTGCGTGGGGTCCCCCTGCTGCGGCATGATCTTCTGTTGTACGAAGAAGATGGCGCCAATGATGAACGGCAGCACAAAGTACGGATCAGGCGAGGATAGATCCGGGAACCACAAGAACGGGATGTTGTAGAGCTCCACCGCGTGCTGGAGCGTGGTGTAGAGCGCGAACCACACCGGCATGGAGGCGAGCTGAGGCAGGCAGCCCTTGAACGGGTTCACCTTGTGCTTGCGCCAGAGCTCCATCTGCGCGAGGCCCTTGGCCTGCGCGTCGTCCTTGAACTTCGCGTTCAGCGCGTCCATCTCCGGCTTGAGCTCGCGCATCCGGATCGAGTTTTTGATCATCGGGAGGCTGAGCGGGAACAGCAGCGTCCGCGTGGTGATCGTGAGCAGGATGATGGCGACGCCCCAGTTGGGGACCACGCTGTAGACCTTGAACAAGAACGCCACGAGCAGCTTGGCGATCACCGCGAAGAAGCCGAGATCGATCAGCTCGTCGAAGTGGCGCTCGCCGCCGCCCACGGCGCTGAGCAGCGTGGACTCCTTGGGCCCGATGTAGCTGAGGAGTTGGTACTCTGCCTGCTCCCCAGCGCCGAGCACGGTGACTGGGTAGGCGAGCCGCGCGCGGTACATGGCGCCCGGCTCGAAGGCTTGCCCCGCCGTGGGGTTCCACTTCTCGATCTGCAGCTGGCACACGGGCTTGCCAGGGGAAGCGATGGGCGCCAAGGCGTGCGTGAAGTAGAAGTTCGATGAAGCCGCGACGGCGGGCTCAGGCGCCACTTGGTACCAGTCGCCTTCGTTCACTGGGTTCTTCTGGAACGGCGGCTCGCTGAAGTCGTCGGCGTCAAAATCCGTTGGGTGCAGGCGCTTGGCGCTCTCATCGGCGCCGATGCACTCCACGTGGGTGATGAACGGGCTCTGCCGCATCATGCTGCCGCTCACCTCGTCATTGGTACGCCAATCTGACGTGTCGACCGTCAGCGCGTGGCGGCGCGGCTCCGAGGTGAGGTTCTTGATGGTCCCGGTGAGCTCAATCTCGTAAGGGCGCTCGGTGGTGCTGAGCTTCTTGGTGAGCAGCACCTCCGCGTCCCGGTACTCAAACTCGCAGCTCTTGCCGTCGGCGCGGGTGATCCGCCAGGCGACGGTGTCGAGCTTGATTTGCCAGTCAGGGCCACCTAGGTCGTGAGCGGCGACGTTGCGCCAGTACATCGCGAGCGAGCGGCGGAACTCATCTTTGGCCGTCGCCAAATCCAGAGCCACGTCTTGCTTCCGGTACTTCGCCGTGAGCAGCTCGAAGCGCGTGAGGGCGGCTCCATGCGTGCTGAAGCTCGCTCGGAACTGCGGCGTCCACAGGTCGCACTCGGCCTCGTTCGCGCGCGACTCGGGCGTCTCACGGAACTCGCGCCCGAGCGGCTGCTGCTCAGGGCCTTTGTCTCCAGAGCACTGCCTGAAGGCGAAGAAGGTGAGCAGGCCGATCGCGATCATCAGCAGCAAGCGGGAGGCGCCGCCACGTTCCATTCAGAGTACTCCGATTCTACTTAGGGTCTGCTGCGGCTCTGCGTAGGTGGAGGTGGCCTAGGCGTGGCACCGGCAGGGTGAGGGGATGGGGTTGAGGCTCAGTCGAGGCTCAGTTGGGGGACTCAGGTGGCTCGGCCGCTGGAGCCTCGCTGGTTCGCTGGCTCGCCCCTTCACTGACGGGCGCTCCGGCGCTAAGCGCTTGGATGGACCCGGCTGGGGGTGGGGGTGGATCGTAGCCGCCTGGATGAAAGGGATGGCACCGCGACAGCCGCCGCAGGGTGAGCCAACTACCACGGATTGCCCCGTGGTACTCCAGGCATTTCAAGCCGTAGTTCGAGCATGACGGGTGGAAGCGGCAAACATTGCCGAGCAGCGGCGACAGCGTGAGCTGGTACAGCCGAATGAAGAGGATGAGCGCCTTCGCCACCATGAGCCGCCACCATGAGCCGCTGGGGGAACTTCGCAAGGAGTAGCCGCAGCGACTAGCCGCTTTTCGCGCTAGTAGCCGCCTCACCACGCGCTCTAGCGTCCGCGCCAGCTTGACGCACCCGCCGCTCGAGCTCCGGGAGCGCGCGCGTGAGCTCCGCCTGCACATCGGCTAAGCCGAGCGTGGGCGGCGGCGCCTTCGCGATCACCACCAGGTCGAGCCCCGCAGGCCATGAGCGTGCCCGGAACACCTCACGCAGCAGGCGCTTCACGCGGTTGCGCCGCACCGCGCAGCCGACCCGGCGTGAGACGACCAGCCCCAGGCGCGCCGGCGCGACGTCAGCCCGCACGTAGACGAGCCACACGAAGTGCGTCGTGTGGACGCGACGCCCTCCCTGCTGACAGCGCTTGAAATGGGCCCCCGCCCGGACACGCCGCGTAGGCGGCAGGGTGCGCTCAGGCAGGGCGCGATCAAGCAGGGTGCGATCAAGCAGCGTGCGATCAACTGGCAAGGGCAGCCCAAACTGCCCAGACCTAGGGGCCGGAGCCACCTACTTCTTGTAGACCGACACGGCTAGGCGCCAGCGGCCCTTCTGCCGGCGGTTCTTGAGCACCTTGCGGCCGCCGCTGGTCTCAAGACGCTTGCGGAAACCATGGGTGCGGATGCGGCTGAGCTTGTGCGGCTGATAGGTGCGCTTCATGAATCAGTTCCTGTCGCTCCTGGGGAGCGAGTTTCAGGCGCCCGCCAACCGGCGCGGCGCGAAAGGGCGGGGAGCTAGCCACGCGGCGGCCGGCTCGTCAAGGGGAAGCTGCCTTGGGCTCCTCAGCCAGGGTGCTGAGCGATACGTCGACTCCTGGGGCGGTGCCGTCTAACCCCCCGAACCCTCGTCAGGGGAGATCGGGTTTTGGGGGTTTGGCACCTCGCTGGGCGACCTTGGGCGAGGCGTTGAGCGGGAGTCCTTGCAGGCCTCGGAGGCGCGTGCTAGGTCCGGTGCCGTCATGCGCGACAACATCCGCCTCATCTCCACGGCTAACACCGGCTTCATCTACTACACCACCAAGAACAAGAAGAAGCAGACGGGCAAGATGGAGATCAAGAAGTACGACCCCGTGGTGCGGCAGCACGTGGTGTTCAAGGAAGCCAAGATGCCGCCCCACTCCAAGTGAGGTAGGCGTAGGCGGGCTTGAAGCTCGCTCGTCGTCTCGCGCTGTGGTGAGCCCCTGCGGGGCGAGCTGCGCTGGCGAGATAAACGCAGGCGGCCTGACGGCCGCCGAACGCGTTTTTGCCCTGGGCCCTGCGAGCTGCCCCAGCAAGGTGGCGGCAGCGGTTGGCTACTTGAGCTTGCGCGCGAGGAACAGCACGTGGGTCCCGCGCGCGCCCTTGCGGGCCGGGACCCGCAGGACCTCGGTGGCGAAGCCTCGCCGCTTCAGTCGCTTGGCGTAGGTGTCATCCCCATCGGCAGACCAGACGCTGAGGACGCCGCCCGGAGCGAGCGCGTCCCAACACGCGCGGGCGCCGGCCTCGCTGTAGAAGCGATGGTTCTTCTGCTGCGAGAGCGCTTGCGGACCGTTGTCGACGTCCAGCAGGATCGCGTCGAACGCGGCCATGGCACTCGCGATCTGCTCGAACGCGTCGCCGACGATGATCTCGCAACGCGGGTCGTCGCATGCGGCGTTGTTGAGGTGCTGGAGGTGCCGACGATTCCACTCGACCAGCGTGGGCACCAGCTCGGCCACCGACACGCGCGCCTCGGCAGGTAAGGCATCGAGGGCGGCGCGGAGCGTGTACCCGAACCCCAGCCCGCCGATGAGCACCTGGCGTGGGCGCTCGACGCGCGCGAGCGCCTCAACGGCGAGCGCGATCTCGGACTGGAACTGGTGACTCCCCATCAGCACCTGTCGGTTGACCTGCACCATCCAATCATCGCCACGGCGCAAGAGCGCGAAGGTGCTCTGCCCAACCTGGGCGGTCTCCACTGTCTCCCACGCTCGCATGCTGATGGCATCCTAGAACGACAAACGGTTGACCGCTTGTCCTTCTCAAATCACAGGCTAGAGCGGCGCGCAGGGAAGCCGTAGCACGCGTGGCGGCAAACTGACTCCGGCGGCGTTTAAGCTGACGCTGGAAGGCTGAGGGGTTGAGGCCCCTGGCTGCGGTGGGAAGGCACATTCAGGGGGGGTGCATCCTGACGTCGCTGATCGGTCGGTCACCTGCGCCGGAGCGCGAACGTGGTACCTTCTCGGCATGTCCGCACTGAAAGCCCGAGTCGAGAACGGCCGCCTCAAGCTCGACGAGCCCACCGACTTGCCCGAGGGGCAGGTCATTGAGCTCGTCCCTCTCGACGAGGTCTTGCTAAGCGGTGGCGATCACCTGGACGACGAGGAGCGTGCAGCGCTGCACGAGTCCATCAGGGAGGGGCTGGAAGACATGAAGGCCGGTCGCACTTTTGATGCGGACGAAGTGATGGCCGAGTTACGCTCGCGTCTGTGAAGATCCGCTACTCGGCACGAGCGCGGCGCGAAGCGAACCGCATCAACACCTGGTGGATCGAGAATCGCCCATCTGCTCCGGAGCTCTTCATTGAGGAGCTCGGCCACGCTCTCGAGCTTGTCAGTAACAGTCCTGGCCTCGGAACGCCCTACGACTCCGGCCACGGAGCAGTCCGGCGAGTGCTGCTGCCACGGGCCCGCTTTCACGTGTACTACGCGCAGGAGTCGAGCGAGATCATTCTGGTTTCGGTCTGGGGAGCCCAGCGAGGACGCGGCCCGAAACTGTAGTAGTTTCCTCACGTCAGTCATGCAGGCGAGGACGCGGTTCTCCGGGCCCTCTGCTTGACGCTGCTTCCCGTCTCGGTGCTCTAGCCCGCTGATTTGAGTACGACGAACGGTGGCCCGTTCGTCGTACTGGGGCCGAGCACGGAACGGGGTGGGCAACCCAATCGGTCCACCTCGATGCAGCGCCTACGCACTGCGAGTAGCTCGTCAGTCTACCTTATGGTGTGGGCGCGAACGGCAAGATGCTCTTCAAGTCTTCGTCGTTGAAGCGCAGGTTCAGGCCCACGAAGTAGTCGCGCCGCGTGGGGTTCAGCAGGTCGTCCACGCCGCCGAGCAGCCACAGCCGCGCGATGAACTCATACCCGAGCCCGATGCGCCACCTTGGCCGCGTCACCTCGCCGAACCCATAGAAGTCTTGGCGCAGCTCGAAGCGGTCGTCGAACAGCGACAAGTCGAGGCCCATGCCGCCGGTGGACTCCTTGATGCCGAAGCGCCCCGTGAAGGGGCCGAAGCGCTGCGCGAACTGGAGCGAGAAGCGGAACGAGTTGGTGGTGATGGTGCGCACCTCGCGCCAATGATCTGGATCGTTCGGGTTCGAGGAGTCCGTATCGATTTGCTCGTAGCGGGTGAGGCCGCGCGGGTCGCTCACTATTTCAATGGAGTAATACTTGTCCTCACGCGGCTGCAGCCGGAGCTCCAGGTAGCTCTTCACGGTGCCCGAGAGGAACTGGTAGTCCGTTCGGAGCCCAACGATCGTCTGCAGGCGGTTGAGGCCTCCGACGAAGTTGCCCACGTCCTCCGTGATCCCCTCGATCTCGTTGATCAGCTTCTCGTCCTTGCTGAGCCGACCGAGCGTCCCCTCCCCGCGGGCTAGCCGCCCGCTCGCTACCTCAGCGTCCGCCAAGGTGCGCTCCAGGCTGCTGCTCGCTTTGTTGATCTTGGTGATGATCTGCCGGATTTCTCCGGGCGACGCCTCGCCGCCGGTGCCCTGAGCCGCGGTGAGCTGGCGCACCTCCGCGGTCACCGCGCGCACGTCCTTGAGGATGCCCTCGAGCTCCGGTCCACCGCGTGAGGTGACGCCCTCCACGTTGGAGAGGATGCTGCGGATCGTCGCGCGGTTCTCGCGCACGGTGAGGTTCAGCTGGTCAGTCACCTGCGCGAGGTTCTTCAAGGTGTCGCGCACGTTGCCCTTGCCCTCGTCGCTGCCCACCGTCTCCGCCAGGCTCGCCGCCACCAGCTTGACCTGCTTGGCTATGTCGCTGACATCTTTGAGGATGTCGTCGGTGCTCGCGGCCTCGATCACGTGGGGGATGCGGTCGCCATCCTTCAGCTCCCGCCGCCCCGAGGTGCCCGGCGCGAGTGACAAGTAGAACTCGCCGAGGAGCGACGCGCTCTGCTTGGAGACCGCCGCGTCCTCGAACAGCGGCACATCCGGGTTCACGCGGATGTCCACCCGCGCCCGATCCCCCTCAAGCCGCACGTCTTGAATCGTCCCGATGGGGATCCCGGCGACCTTCACCTGCGAGTGCTTGGCCAGCCCCGTCGCGTCGCGCAAGAGCACGTACACCGTGTAGCCGCGCGCGCTTCCCCCAGTCTTGTCGACGTAGGTCCAGATGAAGTAGCCGGCGACCAGCATCACCACGGCGAAGACGCCGACCTTGGCAGCTGTGGTGAACCGGCCCATTGCTCCGCCCAAGGTATCAGGAGTGCCCGCGCCGGTCGACGAAGCCAGCTATTGGAGGCGACCCCAGCGTCGTGTTTTTGGTTTTTTTGGGGGGGCCCTTCCTGAGCAGCCTGCCCACCCCACCGTGCTCCAAACAACCCCAGGGTGCGGGGGTGGCGTCGCTACTTCAGCTTGCCCGCTGGGGAGTTAGCTCTCAGTGGCCCCTCACGTCACTGGGTGGTACTGAGCCCTGATGGGTCGAGCGGTAGGGGTGGCGCTGTGCTTGCTCATCGCGGGCGGGGCGCTTGGGTGTACCAAGAAGAGCCGAGGGGCGGGCAGCGCCGCGCCGGCTCAAACCAGCTGGGTCCCAGCGTACACCGGTTTTGGGCGCGCGCTGCGAGAGGCGCCGCCGCCCGTGGCGGTGAATCAGCCCACCCTGCCGGTGTACCCCAAGCTCGATCAAGTCAGCTTCACGCCCTTCATCCGCTTCGATCCCGCCCGCGCGGGGCGCGTGCTGGCGCTCATGACCCAGGCCATCGCGAGCTCGAAGGCGCTCTACGTGATGCACACCCTACCCGGCGCCGAGCACGCCAACTGGGTGCAGCAGTACGGCCCCGCGGCCGCCGTCGAGCCTGACCCCTGGGTGAGCACGGCCCCCGCCGTCAGGGACACCGCCTCCTTGGCGCTGGTCCCGGCCACCGTCCCGCCGACGCACCACGCCAAGCTCGGCGAGGCGAATCGTGCCCTCAGCGAGCGGCGCTTGGCGGAGGCCACCCAGCGCTTCGCGGCGCTCGCGGTTGAGCTCGACCTGCCCGCGCTGTGGATAACTGCCGCGGAGCTTGCCCTGAGCGAGCGCGATGTGGAGAGCGCGCAGCGCCTGATCGAGCGCGCGTTGAAGCGAGACCCCAGGAGCCCCGACGCGCACCGCGTCCACGCCACCATCCGGCTCGCGCGTGGCGACGTGGATGGAGGCCGCCGCGCGCTCGCCACCGCGCTCGCGCTGTACCCGTTGAGCGAGCGAAGCTGGCAGTTAGCGCAGGCCCACTTCAAGCCTCGCGAGCGCCCCGCCACCCCGCCCATCTGGATCGACGTGGGGAGCACCGGCGCGGTGCTCGTGGCGAGCCTCCCGCGCCCCGAACACCGCGCCTACGCCCGCTGCCGCGCGGCGCTGCGCTACGAGCCGCAGCTGCGCGAAGACACCCTCGGCCTCCCCCCGCCGTACCGCCTCAGCATGGGCGAGGAGCTCATGTGCCATGAAGTGCTACTCGCGGCGCTGCACGCCGACGCTTCAGCCAGCTCGTCAGCCGCGCCACCCGGCGCAGGGAGCTCAGACAGTTCAGCTGACGACGCAGGCGCTGCAGAGCCGAAGGAGCCCAAGGAGCTGCCGCTCTTGGCTGAGGTCAGCCCTGAAGCCCTGCGTGGCGTGCTGAAGGAAGACGCCCCGCCGCCCGCCAGCGAAGCAGCGCCCGGTGCACCCGGTGCATCCCCTGCGCCGCCTGCGTCCTCCGCGCCGGCGGGTAAAGTCAGCCAGGCTGACTCAGGGGCGCTCACCTTGGAGGAGCTCGCGCGCGCCGGCCAGCTGGGGCACCACGTGCTGTTCGAGGTCATCGGGCGGGCGCGACCCGAGTGGCTGCGCACCGCGCCGCTCGAGCACCACGAGGCCCTCGTCGACTATGTCGAGCGCACCATCCTCCGCTGAGCCCTCAAGAGCCGCTTGGGCGCCCCCGAGCGCGCGCGCGCGCCCAGGCAGCTGCGGGCGCAGTCTCCCACGAGCAAGGCGGGGCCAGGCGCTGCTTGAATGCGCGCGCGCTCAAGGCATGGTGCTCATGGTGCTCTCGGTGCTCGTCGCCGCTTGCGCCGGTAAAGCGCCGCTCCCACCTGATTGGATCGAGCCGAGCGCGCCGCCTGCCGCTACCCCGGAGCCAGACGCTGAGCTCGCTCCGCTCGGGCAAGGCCTCAAGTGGCGGCGCGAGGCGCGCTCGCCAGAGCCAGAGCCGGCGCCGGATCCTAGCGCGCAGCGCTACCTCGACGCCTGCGGCGTCGGGGAGGCGCCGCTACATCGCGTGGCGGCGCGCGTCGCGGAGGGCATGCTGCGCGGCGACGAGGAGCCGGAGATGGCGCAGGTGACCTTCACGTTGCGCAGCCAAGGCTCGCCCCACGTGTGGCCCCGCGTGTGGACCTTAGCGGGCCCACAGGTGGACCCCGCCGACGCCGCATCGCGCATCGAGCGCTGGGCTCAGGCGTCTGAGGCGGAGCGCCCGCTGCGCTGTGGGGTGGCACAAGTCATGAGCGCTGACCGTCAGGTGATCGCCGTGGTCGCGGTGGAGGCGCTCGCCGACTTGGTGAGCCCCGTGCCGCTGCAGCCCCAGGTGGGCAGCTGGGTCAGCCTCCACGCCAAGCTGCACGTCCCCGCGCAAGCCGCCAAGCTGGTGCTGCTACCCCCCACCGGCGCCCCCCGCGAGGTGCCGACCAACCAGACGGCGGACAGCGCCCGCGCGAGCTTTCAGGCTGACGCTCAAGGTCGCTGGGTGGCGCAGCTGCTGGTCACCACCAGCTCCGGCCCGCGTCCGCTGCTTGAGGTGGAGCTGTACGCTGGGGAGCCGCCTCCGAGCGGCCCTGACACCACCCCAGCGCCCGGTGAAGGCGACGGCACGGGCAGCGTGGAGGAGCGGCTCTTCGCCTGGGTGAACGCGGCGCGCGCTGCCCATGGCCTGCCGGGCCTGCGCCCTAGCCCCGCCCTGGCTGAGCTGGCCCGCGACCACGCGCGGGCGATGCAGGCCGCCGGTCGGTTGGCCCACGATGTGGGGCAAGGCAACCCCAGCGAGCGGATCGAGGCGGCGCGCCTCAGCCCCAAGATCTCCGGCGAGAACGTGGCGCGCGCGCGCACCCTGGAGCGCGCTCACCGCGCCCTCTGGCGGAGCCCAAGCCACCGAGGCAACCTACTCCACCCGCGGTTCAGCGAGCTAGGGGTCGGCGTCGTGCAAGACGCTGAAGGGAGCTACTGGGTCGCGGAGCTGTTCGCCGCGTTCTAGCGCGGCGAAAGCGGTCTGATTTGAGGTCGACCCACGGTGAACCGCTCGTCCTCTCGGCGCTAAGCGGCGAACCCAGCGTGAGCCACGCGGCGCGGTGC
>CAYQAC010000020.1:33228-48792 GCA_964415255.1 uncultured Polyangiaceae bacterium
TCTCAAGGGGGCAGGGGTCGGATAGGTTGGCTCTCGTCATGGGGCAGCGAAGCGGCTCCACGTCCACCTTTGAGGAATGACGGGTGTCGGGCGAGGCCCCGACGGAGGAAGCATGATCCACACGCGGCGGTTGCTCTCGATCCTCTTGGCTGCCTTCGCGCTGCTCGCGCTGAGCACGGAGGCGAGCGCACAGCAGTCCACCTTCTACCTTGACCGCATCCAAATCAGCGGTGCTCCGGATGATGGCTTCGCGATTTGGCGGCCCTACATGGCCCCCAAGACGCGCATCTATGGCGCGGCGACGCTCGGCTACACGCTGAACCCGCTGCGAGGCACCACGCTGACGGACGACCCGCGCGTGCAGCGAGACATCGAGACCCCACTGAAGCACCAACTCATCGCCTACTTGCAGGCGGGTGTGGAGCTCTCGAGTCGGCTCGGGGTGAACATCAGCTTGCCGGTCACCGTGTACCAAGCGGGCGGGGCGGATCCTCAACGCTTGGGCGTGGGTGGTGGGCTTGAGCGCAACGCGACGGTGCTGAACGACCTTCGGCTCGACGGGCGCGTGCGCGCCTACGAGAGCGACAGCGGCTTCCTGCGGCTGGGCGGCGGCGGTGCGGTGTGGGTGCCTGTCGGCGCCGCCGACTCCTTCGGCAGCGACGACCAGGTCACCGGCATGCTCTATGGCTCCGCGGAGCTCGACTTCGACGCCTTCTACGTCGCCGGCAACATCGGGCCGCATTTTCGCCCGGAGCGCGGCATCGGCAACACCCGCGGCGTGCTCGCCCTCGCCAGTGAGCTGCGCTACGGCGTGGGCGCTTACTTGCCGCTGCGCGACAACGCGCTCCTGCTCGGCGGTGAGCTATGGGGGAGCACTGGGCTCGTGAAGGCGGGCGGCAAGAGCACCTTCTTCGCTACCCGCAACACCGATCTTGAGTGGCTCGCGCACGTGCGCCTGAACCTCGATGATAAGCGGCGCTGGTACTTCAAGGGCGGCGGCGGGACGCGGATGGCCGCCGGCTACGGCGCGCCAGATCTGCGCGTGCTGGTGCAGGTGGGCGCCTACACCACGATTGAAGACACGGATCCGGGCCAGGTGGGGCGGCGTTACCGCGACGCGCCGGACGTGGAGATGTCTGATCGGGACACCGACGGCGATGGCTACCCCGACGACGTCGACGCTTGCCCCAACGAGAAGGAAGACGGCAAGCCGCCGGATCCGACCGATGGCTGCCCGGCGCCCGGCGATCGCGATAACGACGGCATCCCTGACGACATAGACAAGTGCCCTGACGATCCGGAGGACAAGGACGGCATCCAAGACGAGGACGGCTGCCCGGAGGATGACGCCGACAAGGACGGCATCCCGGACACCAAGGACGCTTGCCCGCTTGAGCCTGGTCTCGAGAACAAGCTGGCCGAGAAGAACGGCTGCCCTGGCTTCACCAAGCTGGTGGAGGAGTCCGGTGAAATCGAGCTGTTGCAGCCCATCCAGTTCGAGACGGGGCGCAGCACGATCAAGGTGGTGAGCTACCCCATCCTGGATGAGGTCGTGGCGCTGATGCGCTCACGCAGCGAGCTTCGCATCTCGGTCCACGGTCACACCGACAGCCGCGGCTCCCAAGCGCTGAACACCAAGCTCAGCAAGGAGCGCGCGAAGGCGTGCATGGGCTACCTCATCCGTAAGGGCATTTCGGCAGATCGCCTGACCTCGGAGGGGTTCGGCCCCGACAAGCCAGTGGCCGACAACGCCACGGACGCCGGCCGCGCCAAGAACCGCCGCGTCGAGTTCCGCATCATCGACTGACGCGGCGTCAGGGGGGCGCGTCGTGAACACGCCGCGTGCCCCCTGCGACGAAACACCGCTCTCGCCTGCGACCCGAAATCGCATGCGGGGGCGGCTCGGCTCTTGAGGCTCGCTAGCCGCGAGGGATTGACCGTGGCAGGTGTGTGGCATGCAGGCCCCCACCAGCGTGCGCACGGTGCAGCCTCACGTCGTGGCCCGACATCACGCCCCAGACGTCTACCGCATCAACCTGTCGTGGCTGGTGCAGATGCGCTGGTTCGCGATGCTCGGTCAGGCGGTGGTGATCACCGGGACCAGCCTGCTGATGGGGGTGGAGCTGCCCTTGATGCCGGTGACGGTGATCTTGGCGCTCGAGCTGATCAGTAACCTCGGCTACGTCAGCTGGCTCCGCTACGAGCCCGCGGTCTCTGAGCGCATGCTGGTCGCGCTCATCGCGTTCGACCTGCTGCTATTCACCCTGCTGCTCTACTTTTGCGGTGGGCCCCAGAACCCGTTCTCGTTCCTCTACTTGATCCACATCGCCGTCGCGGCCCTGGTGGTGCGGCCCAAGTGGATTTGGGGTTTGGTCGCGCTCACGCTGTGCTGCTCGGGCGCCCTGTTCATCGAGCACGTGCCGCTCGTGATGGGGGGCGGCGGGGAGATCCCGTTCTCGGTGCACCTGTATGGCGTGTGGGTGGCGCTCGGTGTGGGCGCGACCTTCATCGCGTACTTCATGCAGCGGGTCACCGGTGCGCTGCGGCTGCGTGAGGAGGAGCTCGCGAGGGCGGAGGAGCGCACGCGGCGCAACGAGCAGCTGGCGTCGCTGGCGACGCTGGCGGCGGGCGCAGCGCATGAGCTCTCGACGCCGCTGTCCACCATCGCGGTGATCGTGAAGGAGCTCGACCGTGAGCTTCGCAGCGCGGGCGCCGCGGAGGCTCACCTGGCGGATCTCAAGCTGATTCGTGGGCAGGTGGAGCGCTGCCGTGAGGTGTTGATTCAGCTCTCGAGCGACTCCGGCTCCGCTCACGCGGAGACGGAGGAGCGCGTGGCGCTGCGGGCGCTCGTGGCGCGCGCGCTGGAGAACCTCCCGGAGCCCCAGCGGGTGGACGTGCGCGCCTGTGAGCAGGCAGAAGCGGCCACGCTCAGGGTGCCGAAGCACGCGCTCGTGCGCGCGCTGCGGAGCTTGATCAAGAACGCCCTGGACGCCTCACCAGGAGACACCCACGTGCGAGTCGACGTGCGTGCTGTGAGCTTCGGTTGGGAAATCAGGATCACTGACCAAGGCACGGGCATGAGCGAGGAGGTGCTTCGCCGCTCGGTGGAGCCATTCTTCACGACCAAGGAGCCCGGCAGGGGGATGGGCCTCGGCTTGTTCCTCACCCGGGCGGTGGTGGAGGGGCTTGGCGGGCAGCTTCACCTGACGTCGCAGCTGGGGCAGGGGAGTGAGGCCCGCGTCCTGCTCCCTCAAGAGCTGACGGTATGATCTTTGCTCTGGGTTTGGAGCTTTGCTCACGGCGACGTGAGCTTGCCCCAAGCGCTAGGCCCTAGCTGCGCACATGAAGTGGGGCGCTGACTGGGAGGCAGACCAACCCGAGGTGATGCACGAAGCGAACGCAATCTGGCTCCGCCCGCGATGATCGCGCGGAACGAGCGTCACGGTACGAAAGGGAACAAACGATGGATGGCGATCTCAACAAGACCTCGATCTTGGTGGTGGATGACGAGGAGATCCTACGGGATAGGCTAGTGATGGCGTTTCGTAACCGCGGTTTTGCGGCGCGCGGCGCGAAGGACTACGACGACGCGATGCAGCAGGCGCAGGAAGATCCGCCTGAGCTTGCCACGGTGGATCTGCGGATGCCGGGGCGCTCTGGGCTCTCCCTGGTGCAAGATTTGAAGAAGCTGGAGCCGAGCATGCGGGTGGTGGTGCTCACCGGCTACGGCAGCATCGCCACCGCGATCGACGCCGTGAAGCTCGGAGCCACGCACTACTTGCAGAAGCCGGTGGATGCAGACGAAGTGATTGCGGCATTTCAGCGTAACTCGGACGAGCCGCTCACCGAGCCGACGGACGCGCTCAAGGCGCCCAGCCTGGCGCGCGCCGAGTGGGAGCACATCAACCGGGTGCTGAGCGACTGCGGCAACAACATCTCGGAGGCGGCGCGCCGCCTGGGGATCCACCGCCGCTCGCTGCAGCGGAAGCTCCAGAAGTACCCCCCGCTCAGCTAGCCTCGCCCTGAGTGGCGGCCGGTCGTGCGCTGTGGGCGCGCGATCTTGTGGCCCTGATCGTCGCCCGGCTGTAGGTTCCCGGGCGATGCGCGAGCGCACCACCAGCTACGCCTGCCTCCTGGGGCTCAGCCTGTGTGCCCTGGTCTTGGGGCTGGGCGGCGCGTGCCAGAAAGAGAAGACGTCCGAGCCCAGCGCGGCCCCGGAGCAGCCCACGCTCAGGATCTACGCGCTGAGCAACCTCGCCGGGGCGCTCGAGCCCTGCGGCTGCCAGAAGGACATGCTCGGCGGGGTGGACCACCTGGCGGCGCTGGTGCGCGCCGGGAAGCAGGAGGTGCCCTCGGCGGTGGTCGGCGCGGGCCCCATGTTCTTCATGGACCCGCGGCTCGACGAGACGCGCCGCGCCCAAGACGTCTGGAAGGCCAAGGCCCTCAGCGAGAGCCTGAAGGACGTTGGGCTGACGGCCTGGGCGCCGGGCTACAACGACTGGGCCGCGGGCGGCGCTGAGCTGGCCTCGCTCGCCGCGGCGAGCGACAGCGCGCTGCTGGCTGCGAACCTGACAGGGGTCGTCAGTCAGCCTGTTAAAATCCTGGAGCTCGCCGGGACCCGGCTCGGCATCGCTGGCGTCGCGGCGCCGCGCTACCAGGCGTCGCTCCCCTCCGGCGTGAAGGACGAGGCGCTCGGCGCCGCCCTGGTGAAGGCGCGTGACGAGCTCACGGGCCAGGGGGCTAAGCTCCTCGTGGCGCTGGTCACCGCGCCGCGGGGGGACGCGCTGCGCCTGGCTGAGGTGGCGGAGGGCTTCCACGTGATGGTGGTGGGCAAGCCCTTCGATCAGGGCGAGGCCAACGACAAGCCGACGCCGCCCACCTTGGTCGGCAAGACGCTGGTGCTGCAAGCGCAGAACCACGCGCAGTCCGTCGCGGTGGTGGACGTCTACCTGCGTGAGGGCTCCTTTGACCTGCAAGATGGCTCCGGGGTGGAGGCCGAGAGTGAGCGCGAGAGCCTGGCGGGGCGCATCGCAGATCTTGAGCGCCGCATCCCCGTCTGGGAGGCTGACAAAAGCCTGCCGCCGGCGGAGCTGAAGAAGAAGCAGCGCGATCTGGCGGAGCTGAAGGCGCGGCACCAGCGCCTGAGCCGCGCAGAGCCGCCGAAGAGCGGCAGCTTCTTTCGGTATCGTTTGGCGCCAGTGACGGAGGGCGCGGGAGAAGACGCCCAGGTGGCCCTTCGCATGCTCGGCTACTACAAGCAGGTGAACGAGCACAATCGCGAGGCCTTCAAGGATCGTAAGCCGCCGCCCGTGCCTGCTGGTGAGAGCAGCTACGTGGGGGTGGAGGCGTGCAAGGGCTGCCACGAGGCGGCGCATCGCTTCTGGCTGAAGACGCCGCACTCACGCGCCTACGCCACGCTGGTGAAGCAGCACAAAGAGTTCAACCTAGACTGCGTGAGCTGCCACGTCACCGGCTACGAGAAGCCGGGCGGCACCACCGTGACGCACGTCAAGGGGCTCACCGACGTGCAGTGCGAGAACTGCCATGGGCCGGGTGAGGCGCACGTTAAGCAGCCCACGCTGCGCGGCTCCATCACGCGCACGCCGCAGACGAGCACCTGCGTCGGCTGCCATCATTCGCCTCACGTGGGGGAAGACTGGGACCCGAACCAGGCCTGGCAGCACATCATCGGTGAAGGTCACGGCCGGTAGGGCAAGCGGCCTCCGCGCGCGCTGGATGGCGCTCACATATTTCCCTGGGGAAATTGATGACTAGCTGGGCGGCTCGCAGCCGGAGCACACCCCGAACAGCTCATGGACGCGGCCGGTCAGGCGGAAGCCGAGGCGGAGCGCCAGCTCGGTCTGCAGCGTGGCCACCGCGTCGGACTGAAACTCCTCCACGCGCCCGCAGCGCGTGCAGGTGATGTGCTCGTGAGGCTCGCGCTCGAAGGCGCGCTCGTAGCGGCTGCCGTCACCGCTGGCGACCAGCGCCGGGTGGATCAGCCCGGCGTCGACCAAGAGCGGCAACACCCGGTACACGGTGGCCCGGTGAGCGCCCTCCACCCCCCGCTCGCGCAGCGTCTGCACCAGCTCTTCCACGGTGAAATGGCCCTCGTGCTGGAGCGCCGCGCGCGCCACCGCGTCGCGCACCGCCGAGCTCTTCAGGTTCCGCTCGCGCACCAGGGCCTTGAGCCTCGCGAGGCCCCGCTCCACACCCGCCGAGTCGAGCGCTGCCGCATGAGCCATTCGGCGCATCACCGCAACGTGCGACAGTATCGCATGTTAGTCAAGCCGCGACTGAAATATTGCTCCCTGGTGCGACGCCCACGTGAGCGGCCCTCAGCCTGCGCCATGAGGTTAGACTGGCGCCCATGCTGACCTTGCCTCGCCTTGAGAGCATCCGCCTCACCGCGCGCCCACGCGTCCAACGCGTGGTGGCGTGGGGCGTGCTGTTCCCCAACTACTCGCGCTTCCCTGGGGTCACGCTCCGCTTCGAGCACACCGAGCGCTTGCCGGAGCACCCGGTCATCTTCGCGATGAACCACACGGACCGCTACAACTATTGGCCGTTTCAGTACCTGCTCTACCGCCAGCTTGGCCGCTACACCGCCACCTGGGTGAAGGGGAAATATTACGAGAACGCCTTCGTGGGTCGGTTCATGGAGCTGACTAATAATATCCCCACGGTATCTCGCGGCTACCTCATCACGAAGGATTTCGCGCTCACCGTCGGGCGCAAGCCGCGCGACTCAGAGTATGAGGCCCTCCGGCGTTGGGTGGATGAGTCCGCCACCAACCCGAGCGCCACGCTCGACCCTGACAAGGTGCCGAAGGCGCTGCTCACGCGCCCGCGCGACGTGCTGGGCGTGCTGTTCGACCCTGAGCACGAGAGCTACGCGGCCTGCATCAACCGCCTGTTTCGCGCGATGATGCGCCGCTTCACTGAGCTCAACGTGGAGACGTTTGATAAGGGGCTCGATCTGCTTGTGTTCCCCGAGGGCACCCGCTCGCTCCGGCTCTCGCGCGGCCACATCGGCATCACGCAGGTCGCGCTCAAGTACAAAAAGACGATCGTGCCGGTCGGCTGCAGTGGCAGCGACACGCTCTACCCCGGCGGGAGCCCGCTGGCTAAGTCAGGTACTGTGACTTACCGCTTCGGCGAGCCCATCCCCTATGAGGAGCTCGCGCCGTTCCACATCGACGAAGACTATGAGCCCTTCAGCGCCGAGGCGGAGGCGCGCCACCGCGAACGCTTCCAAGGCGCGGTGGACGTGGTGATGGACCGCATCAACGATTTGGTGGACCCAGCTTACCAATACTCGGAGGACAAGCGCCCGCAAGGCGTCGACAAAGAGCGCCGCTTCATCTGAGTCGCGCCCCGCTGGGCCCATGAGCGGCGTAGGGGGGCGTGCGTTGGATGTCAGTATGACTGACAGTATGCCGCTCCGCCATCTCCCGCGGGTTTTGGGGGTTGGACGGCACCCCCATCCACGTCACCTCACGCCAGCACCCAGCTGCCGTGGGTGATCCGTCAGGCAAGCTCACGGTGCCTTGCGCGTGGTGCCGCGGGCGCGCTCGAAGCAGTCAAGCGGCACCTGACGCTCACGGCGGAGCGCCGCGGTCGCTAGGACGAAGCGGTCCGTGGTGGGGTCGTTGTAGCCGCTGCAGCTGGGGACCGGTCCATCGCCTGTGGCGCCGTAGTGGCGCGCGATGCGCGCCATGAGCAGCTCGCGCAGGTACTTGCCTAGCATGGAGGCGAGCATCACCAGGTGATCCGCGGCGTCGGCGTCGCGCACGAAGTGCACCTCACCCAAGCCAGGGAAGTGGTACGCGGAGCGCGCGCGCCCCTCGCAGAGGGTGCTGTGGAGGCCCTGGCTGAGCGGCCCGAAGTAGCGCCCGTACTCGCCGATGCCGCCCACCTTACCGCACACCGCGTGCACGTCGGCGGGCGCCTGCTCGCGCAGCGCGAGCACCAGGGCCTCCATCGCGTGCAGATCGCGCACGGTGCGATTGACGCCGCGCGCCTGCGCCGCGTTCAGCTGCGCGGTGCACACGATGCTTGAGCGCGCGCCGCCGAGCTTCACGCCCTGCGCCTCGAGGCGTGTGAGGTGGCCGCGCACGCGCGCGAGCAGCTCGGGCGGCGCTTGGAAGCGCTCGCCCAGCGTGCCCCAGCACTGAGCTTCGAGGCCGCGCGGGCAAGGCGCGCGCAGCGCGTCCATGGACTCCAGCGCGAGGCGCGTGACGAGCTCATCGGGGTGCGTCGGCGCGGGCACGTCCGGCGTGAGGCGCTCCACCACCGCGCGCGCCCAAGCTTCACCCAGGGCGACGCTGCCATGCTTCAGCAGGCGCTTGGAGTCATCCAGATCCGCGGCCAGTTGCCCCCGCGGGCGGCGCCGCACCCGCGCCTCGCCAGCCTCCGTGGTGGCCACGTACACCGCGGTGACGAGCAGCGGCCCCAGCCGCGCGCCGAGGCCGTTCTCATCGACGCCGATCAGGTGGCGGGTGAGGGGCGCGTCGGACATCGCGCGGGACGATAGCAGTAGAGTGGAACGCTGCGTTGTGCGGCGCGCGCTTGTTGCGCTTCAGGCGGCGCCCTAGGTTCAGTGGATGTTGCCGCGTCGTACAAGCGCTTCGGCGCGCGCGCTCGGTTCCGGGCCTGCGCTGACATCGCGTCCTGTGGTCAGTCGTCGTGAGGCGATGCTTGGGCTCTCGGCGCTCACGCTGGGGGCTAGTGGCGTCGGGTGTGAGGCGTCCAGCGCGTCGGGGCCGCGTGCTTCGGCTGCGTCGGGGCCCGCTTCGGAGCCTGGCTCATCGCGCTCGGCCACGGGCGCTACGGGCGAGCGGGCGCCGGTGGTGTTCGTGGGGCACGGCTCACCCACGCTGGCGGTGGACGCGGTCAAGGGGGCCGAACTCCGGAGTTGGGGCGGTAAGCTGACGAATGTGCGAGGTGTGCTGGTGGTGTCCGCGCACTGGGCACACCGCGGCGGCGAGCTGCTGCTGGGGCCGCTTGAGCGCTCCCCTTTGATCTATGACTTCTACGGCTTCCCGCGGGAGCTGTACCAGGTCAGCTACGCGGCGCCGGGCGGCGCGCCGCTCGCGGCGGAGGTGAATGAAGCGCTCGCCACGGTGCGCCGCGCGTCGACCGTTCGTCAGACTGACCGTGGCCTCGATCATGGGAGCTGGACGCCGCTCGTGCACTTGTTCCCCGCGGCGAACATCCCGGTGCTGCAGCTGTCCTTGCCCATCGACTGGGGCGGCGCCGGTTGGTTCGAGCTGGGCGAGGCCCTCGCGCCGCTTCGGGAGCGCGGCATCTTGGTGATGGGTAGCGGCAACGTCACGCACAACCTGCGGCGTATTGATCCTAACCCGAGCGGGCCGGTGCCGAACTGGGCGCGCGAGTTCGATGCCTGGGTGGAGGGCGCGCTGAGCAGTCGTGATCTGAGCGAGGTCGCGCGCTTCGCGGAGCGCGCGCCGGCGCTGGCGACGAACCACCCCACGCTGGAGCACCTGGCGCCGCTCATCGTCGCCGCAGGGGCCGCCAGCGCGAGCGGCGCTCGCCCCCACTACCCCATTCAGGGCTGGGAGCACGGCTCCATCTCGCGCCGGTCAGTGGAGTTCAGCTAACGGCGGCCGGGCGCCCTACGATTTTCCATGTGGTTGAGTGCTGTGCGCACCTCTGCCTGCGCTCGCCGGTGAGGCTCGCGGTCGCCTCTATTTTCCACACAGAGTTGCAGTGGCGCCTGCCTCATGGCGCTTCGGCCCCAGCGCCCCTCACCACCGTCGGTTCAGCGCACCCACACCTACACCCGGGGGCACGGGCTGTACGCTGGGCGCGTAGCTTTCCGTTGTCGCGCGAGGGCAGGCGCCTGAGGTCGCCGCTGAAGCGTAAGCGCGCGCTGCTCTTAGCTTTCATCAGCTAAGCGGCGGGCGTAAGCTTAAGTGAGCTGCCCCAGGCGCCGTCCTTGGCGAACGCCAGCTGCTTCCCTACAGGAGACTTTAAGATGAACCGAATCGTGATGAGCTTACTGGTGAGCGCTCCGCTCGCGCTCAGCGTGGCGTGTGGTGGTGCGACGGACATCGACTATCAGGGCGACGACGCGGGGGTGGGTGGCGCCGCAAGGGATGGCGGCACCGGCGGCGTCGCGGGGGATGGCGGCAGCGGTGGATCCGTGGGGGGCAATGGTGGCGCGGGCAATGCGGGCGCCGGCGGCGTGGGCGCGGGTGGCTCAGGGGCCACGGGCGGCGTGGGCGCAGGCGGTAGCGGCGCGGGTGGCTCCGGGGCGACCGGCGGCGTGGGCGCGGGTGGCAGTGGCGCGGGTGGCAGTGGCGCGGGTGGCAGTGGCGCGGGTGGCTCTGGGGCGACCGGCGGCGTGGGCGCGGGTGGTAGCGGCGCGGGCGGCAGCGGTGGCGGGGGCCAAGATTGTGGGGTGCCCGCCGATTGCCCGTCAGCGCCCGGTCTGCCGGTCCAGGTGGATCCGTGCTGCACGGCGGCGGGCCGCTGTGGTTACAGCACCTCGCTGCTCGGTGGTCAGTGCATTGAGGCTGGGCAGCCGGGCCAAGTGAACACTGACTGCGAGGGCTTCAGCATGAGCGGCTTCACGCTGCCTGGGTGCTGCAAGCCGGACGGCACCTGCGGGGTGATGGACAGCTTCCTCGGGCTCGGCTGCGTGGATCCTTCGCAGTTCGGCGCGCCGGTGGGCGGCGGCACCTGCACGCCGTGAGCTGACTCTAGTCAGTGAACCTGAGCACCTAGAACGACAAACGGTTTACCGTTTGTCGTTCTCAATCAGCAACTAGAGTGGTGTGAAGGGAAGCAGCAGCATGTGGAGAGCCCGGAGAAGCGCGCCCTCGCCCCGCATGGGGGTGGTTTTCCGGGCTCACGTGGCGGCAAACTGATCGCCGCTCTAGCGCCGCGCGCCTTGAAGCGCGCGAGACGAGTTGGGTGCTCAGGTGATTGGGCGTTGCAGAGGCACCTGGTGGAGAAGCCTGCAGCGGACTGTAGCGACGTGGGGTGCTACCAACCCCCCAAACCCAAAAATCGCAGAGGGTGCCTTCGACGAGGCACCCTCCAAAAATCGCAGAGAGTGCCTTTGGTGAGGCACCCTCCCCAAACCACTGAGGGTGCCTTTGGTGAGGCACCCTCCCCCAACCACTGAGCGTCTGCGTGGCCTGAAGCGCCCCGATGACGCGGGCGTCGCTACTCTCCCTCTGCGCCTTCGCGGCGCTCCTGCGCTTCTTTCAGGCGCGCGCTGATCAGGGCTCTGAGCGCTGGCAAGTCGTAGCGGCTCGGGCGGTCCCCCTCCGGGAGCGCGGCGATCTCCTGCGCCAGGGCGTCCGCGTGTAGCCTCGGCCGCTCCGGGATCTTGAGGGCGTCCCCCAGCTTGGCGAGCGCGTGTGTCTCAGCTTCATGCACTACGCCGTCGAGCCGCGTCATCCATGAGGCGACGGCATACACGAACAGCCGGTCCTCTTTGCTGAGCTGCTTCCTGTCCACCACCCCGATGTCGAGGGGCTCCTTGGTGGCCTCCTCAATTTCGGCGATGTCATCCAGCTCCAGGCCCTCTTCAATCGCCGTGCGCACGATGGCGTCGGCCTCTTCAGCGTCGAGCTGGCCATCGGCCCAACCCACGGCGGCCAGTGCGATGAACACGTCTCGACCCAAGCGCGGCTTCTCTTCCATGAGATATTTAACTCCTCCCGAGGCGCCCCGGGCCTCGGCTGGCGAGCACGATAGCGGAACGGGGCGCCCTTGAACACGCCTGGCGCCTACGGCGCCCGAACACAGCAGGATGGCGGGCTCAGCCGCAGCTCAGCTGCTTCAGCACGAGGAACCGCGCCGAGGCGAAAACGCCCCCACCTCAGCGCGCGCTTTGGCTTAGTATCCACCCCGCATGGGCGCCTTCGATGGATTCCGGGTCGGGTTCGAGTCTTCTCCAGGCGCCGCCAGGTGGCGCATGAGGCTGCGTCGGGGCCTGCTCGCCGCGGCGGTGGTGATGCTGACCGCTGGCTCGGCGGCGGCGAACAAGACTCGCGCTGAAGATCTCATGCGCGACGCGATGGATGAAGACTACCTCGCGATGAACTTCAAGGCCGCGGAGGCCAAGCTGCAGACGGCGCTCAAGGTGTGTGAGGGGGATAAGTGTCCGAAGGACGTGACCGCGCGGATCCACCATCACCTGGGCGTCTTGTACGCGGGCGGCATGGAGCGCCACCAAGACGGGGTGGAGGAGTTCAAGCGCATGCTGAAGCTCGCCCCGGAGATGCCGCTCGATCGTAACTTCGTGAGCGACGGCGTGCAGCGCGCCTACGACGAGGCGGCGGGCGCTTCGGGGCCCGCGCCGCTCACGGTGGATCGCTCCGTCGCCGTGTTGGAGGAGGAGCCCTTCGCTGAGCAGGTGGTGGGCACGCCGCTCCCCGTTTACGTGACGCTGCCGGAGGGGCTCGCCGTGAATAAGGTCGTCACGCGCTACCGCGCGCCGGGGCGGTCGGGTTGGCTGGAGGTGACGCTCAGCGCGCGCGGCGAGGGCTATGGTGGTTACATCCCCTGCTCAGCGGTCGGCGCAGAGGGTGAGCTCCTCTATTTCACCACCGCCTTCGACGACAACCTCGATCGCGTGGCGAGCGCCGGCTCAGCCGCCTCGCCCCGTCGGGTCGAGCTCCGCAGCTCGATTGATGGTCGTCAGCCCGCATTACCAGGTCAGGCGCCGCCCGACGCCTGCGCCCGCGAGATGGACACGCGGCTCTCCTGTGAGAGCAGCGACGATTGCCCAGGCAGCCAGCTGTGCAAGAACCTCTACTGCGTGGATCATAAGGAGAGCTACGTGCCCACCTCGGATGACCTCGCCGTGAAGAACTGGCTCACGCTCTCGTTCAGCCCGGATCTGTCGATTGTGCAGGGCACTGACGACGCTTGCTCCCCCAACGCCCAAAAGGACGGCACGCTGAGCTGCTTCTACAGCGATGGGCAGTTCACCGGACGACCGCTGGACGACGGCAGCTCGAACCGCCTGAAGGGCGGGATCGGCACCGGCAGCATGCGCGTGATGCTGAGCTACGAGCGGCTGATCGGGCAGCGCTTCCTCGCGGGGCTGAAGCTCGGCTTCGCCTTCTTCGGGCACCCGAAGCGCGACGACGGCGAGACCTTTAATCCTTTCCACGCGGAATTGCGCTTCGCCTTCCATTTCGCGAATGAGCCCTTCACGCAGTCAGGGGTGCGCCCTTACGTGTTCTTCGGCGGGGGGATGGCGGACAGCGTGGCGCGCATCACCACGCCCATCCAAGAGGATCTGGGGAACGGCGGCCGTCGTACGCAGAACGTCGACGCCTACCAGGTCGGCGGCGCCTTCTTCGCAGGGGCTGGCCTAGGGCTCCAGTACGCGGTGGAGAAGAACCTGGCCATGGTGCTCGAGGTGGGCCTGCGGCAGATGCTGCCTGACAGCGCGACGGTGATCGCGCCAAGCTTGGGTTTCGCCTACGGGCTCTGAGGTAAGATGGAGCTGACCGCTGACGCTGACATCCCCTTCGAGCGCGAGCGCGTGTTCCGCGCCTACCGCGATGAGCTCCCGAAGCTGGTGGAGTTCCTGCCTAACATTCGGCGTATCGAGGTGGTGAGCCGCGAGGAGCCTGAGCCGGGCGTGGTGGAGCTCTCGAACGTGTGGCATGGCGGCGGTGAGCTGCCCGCCGCGGCGCGGGTGGTGCTGAGTGAGTCCATGCTCGGTTGGCGCGACAAGGCGCGCTGGAACGAGGCGGACTACACCTGCAGCTTCAGCATCCGCACCAACTCCTTCTCGGAGGCGGTGCGCTGCGAAGGCGTGAACCGCTTCGTGGAGACGGAGGCGGGGACGCGCTTCGAGATCCGCGGCGTCATTGAGATCGACGCGAGTAAAATCGCCGGTGTGCCCAAGCTGCTGAGGAGCGGCATCAACAAGACGGTCACCGAGTACGTGTGCCGCAAGGTGACGCCCAACCTCATTGAGGTGAGCCACGGCCTCACCCGGTACTTAGAGCGCCAAGCGAAGGCGAGCCTGACGGCGACGAGCTAGGCCATCAGCTCAGTCTTCGCGAGGGGGAAGCCGCGCGGCGCCTTGACGGCGTATGAGAGCGCGAGCACGGCGATCAGCGTCATGCGATAGACGGTGTAGACGTCGTCCACCTCGATCTCATCTTGGTGAGCCTCCAAGGTGCCGCTCACGTGGTCGTTGATGAACTCGAGCAGGTGCGGCTGCTCCATCGCCACCACGTCGTCGCTGTCCAGAGGCTCGGCGGGGTCGCTGATGCGGAGCTGCTCATCCAGCGCGAGCGACTCACGGGTGGCGTTCAGCAGATCGTCCGAGACCTCCTCCAGCGCCTCGGAGTGCGAGGTGTCGAAGGCGAGCCAAGTCGCCGTCATCAAGAAGTAGCCGAGCGCCAGCGCGGTGTCGTCCAGGCTCTTGCCGAGCACCTCAGCGACGTAGGCGGCCAGCGCGGGCTGTCGCTCCTCGAAGTCAGTGAAGACGTCATCCAGGCGCTCGCGCGTGGCGTCGTCCGTGTCGGCGTCGAACAGCTCGGTCAGCCCCTCGACGATGCCATGAGGGACGCGCGCGTAAGTTGGGACGGGGCGGATGGCTGCTCGACGGACCCACACGCGGCGCACTCTAACAGCTCGCCGCGCCGCACGCTGGTGCCCGTCACTCCGTCTGGCTGATATCCCCTGGCCCGGCCAGCGGTTGGAGCTCGGCGGTGCGCACGAAGGCTTGCAGCGCGCCCCACTCCACGCGGCTCAGCGCGCCGCCTCGCTCACTGACCCACACCAGCGCCCCCTCAGGCAAGGCGTCTTGTTGGCGCTCAGGATCTCGGCTGAGCGGCTTGCCTAGCTCATCAAGCAGCCGCGCCTCCACCACGACCACCACGGCGGGGGTGGAGGTGGTGCGGTAGCGCCGCGCCTGCAGCGCCAGGCCACTCACGGTGACGAGCAAGGCCCCCGCCACCGCCGTCATCACCCCACCCGTGAAGCGTTGGCGCGCCGCCTGACCCCAGAGCCACAGCCCGAGACCCAAGCTCATGATGAGCGAGCTGGTGAGCGCGAGCAGGGCCCAGGTGTCCTCCTCCGCCAGCCCCACCACCGCGCGCGCCATCTTGGGGCTGGCGATCACAGGGTCCCGCCCCTCACGGCTCCGGCGCCGCGCGATCTGCGACTCAACTTGCGCGAGGGTGCGGGCTGTTTCGGTGTCGTCAGGTCGCAGGCGCAGCGCCTCTTGGAGCGCCGCGGCGGCGCGGCCGTGATCACCAGGTCGCGCTTGCGGTGACTCGGCGCGCCGCAGGTAGGCGACGCCCCGGTTGAAGCTGGCGTCTGGGTGGACGAAGCCAAGATCCGCGAGCGCCTCCAACTCGTCGAGCGCGCGATCGAAGGCGCCCGCCTCGAGCGCGCTCGCGGCGCGGCTGTAGACAGCCTGGGGGCTCTTCGCAGCTCGCTCGGCGCTTGAGTCAGCCTCCATGACTTGTGCGCTGGGGCCACCGGGCGCGCCCTGCGCGAGCGCGCCGCCGCTCAGCGAGAGCCCCAGCGCCAGCGCAGGCAGGGTGAAGAGCC
>CAYQAC010000021.1:0-2338 GCA_964415255.1 uncultured Polyangiaceae bacterium
GGCCGTGCTCGTCAGTGGAGTAGCGTGACGAGGAGTAGACCCTGCCATCCACGCTGTAGCGGTAGGTGAGCTTGATGCGCGTCCCCTGTCGCGGGCTCCCTTTGATGGAGTAGTGGTAGACACCCGACTCAAAGCTCACGACATGAGCGGGGACCGCGCGCCACTCGGCTTGGTCCAAGGCGTCTTGGGCGCTCAAGTAACCTGCGATGGCGAGGACGAGCGAGGCCAGGGGCGCCGCGTAGAGCGCCCAAGTGGCCAGGCGCCTGAGCGCACTCTCGTTCACCTGATACGCAGTTAGCAAGTGCGTGCCCATGGCGCACGGTACCACTTGAGCCACCATGGATTAAGCTCTGCGCGTGAGCGTGCTCGTGTTCGCTGCTTCGCTAGGCTTGAACATCCTCATCCCGTGGTGGGTGGTGCGGCTCAGCGAGCGCTTCGCGAAGGAGACGGCCGCGCTCTATGGTTGGAGTGAGGCGAGCTTCCGCGCGGCGGTGGTGGTGTTTGGTCCGCTCAGCTTACCAGTGCATTTCGCGCGGCTCGGGGCGGGGCCGCGAGCGCTGCCGCGCGTGGTGCGGGTGGTGTCCGGGCTCGCGCTAGGCGTCGTGGTGATGCTGCTGGCGGCGCTGCTTGCCGGGCTCGCGGTGAGCGCGCTTAGCTGGCTGGTGGGCGGTCCTCTGCCATAGCCTGCCAGGCTGACTGATGGCGGTCTGCCGCAGTAGTCATTGGTCATGACGACCACGCCGGTGCTCAGGCGTCAGCAGAGGTCGTCAGTATGATTGACATAAACTGCGTGGGGCTCACTCAGGCTCGTAGGCGCCGATGCTGGGCGGGCTCTCGTAGCAGCGGCCGAGCAGGTCGGCGGGGGTGGCCGCGGGGTCGTGACCAGCGCCGACGGCGCGGCTGCTCGCGGGCGTCTCGTAGCGCGGGGCGCTCACGCCTGGGTCTTCACCATAGATGCCGCTCGTCTCGGCTGAGGGCAGGTTCGTGGGCTGAGAGGCGCTCGGGCTGTCGTGAGCGTACCAGAGGTTCGAGCGGAACACGAAGCTCGCGGCGTCTGTGTTTGAGCCCACGTTGATGTAAGTGGAGAGATCGCCACGCGAGAAGTAGATGAGGTTACTCTCAAAGCGGCCGTTCTGCGCTGGCAGGAAGCTATAATCCGAGGTCGAGGTTGTTTCCTGGAGGATACGCAGGATCCAGTTCTCTGGGTTGACTATCGTGTTGTGCGCCGCCACGCAGTCCACGCAGCCGACGAACGCGAGCGCCGCGGTGGCGCCTTGAATCAGGTTGGCCACCACCTGAACCCTGCGCGCCTCGAAGTTGTCGCCGCTCCGCGTCAGCGGCGGGCGGAAATACTCGAAGCCGGTGGAGCCACCCATGTTCACCGCGCGCTGCCCGGCGTTCACCATGACGTTCTGACGGATGATGATGTCCGCCGTGCCGCCCTTAGCTTGAATCGCGTTGCTCCCCATGCGGTTGAAGTCGTTCTGCGCGATGACGCCCCCGTGGCAGCCCACCATGTCGATGCCTGAGCCGCCGCCGCTGCAGTCCTCGAACTGGCTCTCAAGCACCCAGAACTGGTTCACCCCGCTCATCTTCAGGCAATCCTGATTGCCCCCGGTGCCGATGCTATGCACTCGAATATTGCGCACCACCACGTGGCGCGTCGCTTGGTCGTTGCTGGTCTCGCCGCCGTCGTCGATGTTGATACCGTTGGCGGTCGCGCCAGTGACCTCAATGTCGTGCAGCACGAGGTACCGGACACGGCTCAGGTGCAGTCCCTGACTACCACCGGAGAGCACGGGGCGCGGCTCCCCGGGGACGCCGCCAATCCAGATGGGTGAGTCGTTCGTCCCCGCGATGTCCGAAATAGACTGGTCACCCGCATAGGTGCCTGGGTGCACTCGGATCGCGGTGCCGAAGGTCGCGGCGCGCGCGGCTGCCCTCACCGTCGCGAAGGGCGCGCCGGGGGAACCATCGCCGCCCGTGTCGGAGCCAGTGAGCGACACGTGGAGCTCCCGGCTAGGCGTCGCATCGTCAGCGAAGGTGCCAAACTCCAAGCAGTCCGCGCCGCCCGAACCGCCACTCCCCGCGGTGCCTCCGCTGCCCGCTGCGCCTCCGCTGCCTGCCGAGCCCCCGCTGCCGCCGACGCCGCCGCTGGCCGCCTTCCCGCCGCCCGCGCCCGAGCCCACGCGGACGCAGCCGCCGTTGCCGCCGCCCGCGCCGACTTCGAAACCGCGTCCGCCGGAGGAGCGGTCTTGAATCCCCGCACGGTGGCGATCGTCGGCTCGGGCGCGCTCGGCCTCTACTACGGCGGGCGGATGGCGAGGGCCGGGTTCGA
>CAYQAC010000021.1:2348-5352 GCA_964415255.1 uncultured Polyangiaceae bacterium
CCCCCGCTGCCGCCGACGCCGCCGCTGGCCGCCGTCCCACCGCTCGCGCCCGAGCCCCCACTTCCCGCTGAGCCCGCATCCCCTGCGGAGCCGCCCGAACCGCCACTCCCCGCTGCGCCCCCGCTCGCTGCCGAGCCCCCGCTGCCCGCTGAGCCACCAGGATTGGAGTCGCCGCCGTCATCGCCACAGCCCACCCCGAGCGCCAGTAGCAAGCCGACACAAGGCAGCTTGTCAGCCCATGAAGTCAGCCGAACGCCGTGATTAGCGCCGTGAGCCAGCTGAGCGCCTTCGCCGGTGCGAAAGGTCAGCCGCGCGCCCCAAGCCCGCACCCTCCCCGCTACATGAGCGCCTCCACCGCTTCGCCGCCCCGCCGCTCGCCGCCCCGCCGCTCGCTCTAGCTCTGCTCGGTTTGCCATGCCCGAAGTAGAGCACGAGATCATAAGGCGTAAAGCCCTGCTCGTTTGTGAGGTTTGCGAGCGCTCCGCGAACCACGGTACCCTTGGGTCACCGTATGAGGCTCATGGTCGGGACGAGCGGCTACAGCTACCGTGAGTGGCGCGGCTCGTTTTACCCAGAGGGCCTGGCACCGAAGCAGATGCTAGCGAGCTACGCCTCGCGGCTGCCGGCGGTGGAGATCAACAACACCTTCTATCGTATCCCCAAGGTGGATGTGGTGGCGAGCTGGGCGGAGCAGGTGCCGCCTGAGTTTCGCTTCGTCATCAAGGCCTCGCAACGCATCACGCACCGTCAGCGGCTGCGAGACGCGGCGGAGACGGTGGCTTACCTGTTCAAGGTGATCGCGATTTTGGAGGAGCGGCTCGGCGCGGTGCTGTACCAGCTGCCGCCTTACCTCAAGAAGGACGCCGCGCTGCTGCGCGACTTCATGGCCGTTCTCCCGCGCGGGTGCCGGGCGGTGTTCGAGTTCCGCCATGCCACGTGGTTCGACGACGAGGTGTACAGCTTGCTCTCGGACGGGGGCGCGGCGCTGTGCGGCGGGGACGTGGACGAGCACACCGAGCCGCGGGAGCTGGTGGCGACGGCGCCCTTTGGTTACCTGAGGTTGCGGCGTGAGGAGTCGCGCTACAGCGACGCGGAGCTCACTTCGTGGGCGGAGCGCATCGCGAGTCGAGACTGGGACGAGGTGTACGTCTTCTTCAAGCACGAGCTCTTGGGGCCTCACATGGCGGGCGAGCTGATCCGTCACCTGCACGTCGCGCTGGGGCGCGAGCCGCCGGCGCTCGACATCGCGCCTCCCGCGCCCACCTCCGGCGACTAGCCGTCGCGCGCGCTGGCGCTTCGCTCTTCGGTACCGGCTCGCGGATCACACCCTCCGGCGCCGCCTCCCGCCTCACGCGTCGCCCCTTGCTGGCGCCGCGCGATTCTGCGAGAGAAGCACCCATGCACTTTCAGGACTTGATCCTCACCCTGCAGCGGTTCTGGGCCGAGCAAGGCTGCCTCATCGTTCAGCCTTACAACTCGGAGGTGGGCGCTGGCACCTTCAACCCCGCCACCTTCCTTCGCAGCTTGGGGCCGGAGCCGTGGAACGTGGCGTACGTGGAGCCGTCGCGGCGCCCAGCTGACGGTCGCTACGGGGACAACCCGAACCGCCTCCAACAGTTCCATCAGTTTCAGGTGATCTTGAAGCCGAGCCCGCTAGACATTCAGGACCTGTACCTGAGGTCGCTGGAGGAGATCGGCACGAAGCCCCTTGAGCACGACGTGCGCTTCCTGGAGGACGACTGGGAGAGCCCGACGCTCGGCGCTTGGGGCCTGGGGTGGCAGGTGTGGCTGGACGGCCTCGAGATCAGTCAGTTCACCTACTTTCAACAGGCGGGTGGCTTCGACTGCAAGCCGGTGAGCGGTGAGCTCACTTACGGCCTTGAGCGCATCGCCATGTTCTTGCAGGACGTGGATACCGTGTACGACCTCACCTATAACGATCAGGTGACGTACGGGGAGCTGTTCAAGCGAAACGAGTGGGAGTGGTCCACCTACAACTTTGAGGAGGCGGACGTGGCGGCGCACTTCAGCGCCTTCGATCACGCCGAGGCGGAGGCGCTGCGGCTGCTCAGCAGGAGCGAGGACCCACGTCAGCAGTTAGTCATGCCAGCGTACGATTTGGTGGTGAAGGCCTCGCACCTGTTCAACGTGCTCGACGCGCGCGGCGCGATCAGCGTCACCGAGCGCGTGCGCTTCATCGGTCGCGTGCGCCAAATGGCGCGTCGTGTGTCCGCCGCGTGGCTCGCCCAACGTGAGGCGCTCGGCTTCCCACTCTTGAGGCAGTCAGCTAGCGAGGCCGCGGAGTAGCGCTCAACGAGGGTTTTGGGGGTTTGGCACCGCGCTACTCGGCGCTGTGACGGAGCCGCGTCCATCACGAGGCGCTGATTAGGTGCGCCCCACTAACCAGGTGGCCACTTCAGCTGCGAAGGCATTGAGGTCCGAGATCCCCACGGTGACCGCTGCATGGACGCTCTGGGGGTCGACCTTGGCGTAGCCGTGCGCCACGACGTTTCGCAGCCCCACGGCTCGCGTCAGCGCCTGCGCGGTCCCCTGGCGGATCACGTCGTGCTCCGCGAGTCGCGTGAAGCTAGCGGCGACCGTGCTGGTGGGCGCCCAGCCCTCGTCCGCGATGAGGTGGCTCGCGACGCTCGCGCACGACTGGACGGCCAGCATGAGGTTGAAGGACACCAGCTCGAACGCGTCTCGATCCGCGGCCAGCGCCTCGGCGCTCGGCTTCGCGTGAGCCTGCGCGCGAGCCACTCGCTCGGCCAGCTCCGCCAGCTGCGTCAGCACGAGCCTACGATTGACCAAGGATCCCTCGCTCGGATACCCGCGTGAGCCACGCCTCGTGCATGCGATCGTAGAGCGGCCGGTCTAGCTCAAGCATCAGCAGCGTGCGGGAGCGGAAGCTCGCCTCGGCGCCAGGCTCCCGTTCGAAGAGGGCGATCCCCTCGCTGAGGATCGCCTCAAGCTGGCAAGACTCGCGATGAATTCGGTCGACCCG
>CAYQAC010000021.1:5362-6227 GCA_964415255.1 uncultured Polyangiaceae bacterium
GCAGGGGGATGGGGGCGCCTTCGAGTTTGACGACGTCCACCTCTCGATCGGTCGCGAGCGAGAGGCGCCCAGCGAGCTCGAAGGTGTCGACGCTGCCGAGCACCGCCACGTCAAGATCGGAGCGCGGCCCGGTGGTGCCTCGCGCGAGGGAGCCGAAGACGAACCCGAGCTCGAGCCCGGGCGTGGCCGAGAGCGCGGCGCGAATCACCTCACGGAGCGAACCCGGTAGCACCCCGGTAACCTACCACGCAGGGGATGTCAGGGCATCCTGGCTAAGCCAACCAGAGCACTGTGTACGCGTCGCCGCCCTCTTCGCGGGAGGCGGGGCGCGCCTGCGAGACGTAGGGCGCGGCGCCCAGGTGCTGGCGGACGGCCTCCTTCATGGCGCCGGTGCCGTGGCCGTGGAGCACGAAGCCGACGGGCTCGCCGCGGCGGAGCAGCTCGTCACAGAAGCTGTCTAGTTGCTCGAGCCCGGCTTCGACGCGGACACCGCGCAGATCGCAGGTGTTGCCGGGGTAGCGCACCGCCACGCTGGGCGCGCGGGGCTCGGGCTCCTTCGCGCGGCCCTGCGGTTTTGCTTGAGGTGGTGCGCGCTGCGCCTCACGCGCGCGCTGCGCCTCACGCGCGCGTTTGGCCTCGGTGTTCGAGGGCGCGCGCAGATCGCTCGCGTCGCAGGTGAGCGTCAGGTTACCTACCTGGACCCGCAGCTTACCGCGGCGGTCCACCTCAAGGATCTTCCCGAGGTGGCCTCCAGGCAGCACCGTCACCTGCGCGCCGACGCTGAGCTCCGCCGGCTTCAGCGGGGCGGCGGGCGCCTGAGCCGCGCGCTGGAGCGGCGAGCCCAGGCTGAGCTGGCGCGCCGCCT
>CAYQAC010000021.1:6237-18584 GCA_964415255.1 uncultured Polyangiaceae bacterium
ACCTGGCGCTCTAGCTGACGCAGCTCCTCGCGGTTGGGCGCCTCTTGCTTGAGCCGTTGGGTCACCGCCTGAAGCATCGCGCGCGCCTCTTGCACCGCCTGGCCCAGCGCGCGCCCCTCGCGCGTCAATCGCTCGCGCTCGCGCTCCGCGGTGCGCTGCGTCTCCGCCGTGAGGCGGCTCGCGGCGAGGCGCGCGTTCGATTCGAGCGCCAGGGCGCGCCGCTCGGCCTCCTCTGCGGCGCGTGCGTCCGAGCTGATCTTGGCGAGCAGCGCGTCACGGGCGAGGCGCTGCTCGGGGAGGAGCGCCTCGGCGCGCGCGACCACCTCCATCGGGATCCCGAAGCGGCGCGCCACCGCCAGCGCGCTCGAGGGCCCGGGGATGCCGATGCGAAATTCGAAGGTGGGCGCGAGGGTCTCGAGGTTGAAGCCGACCGACGCGTTCTGGAAGCGCGCGTCGCTCGCGCCGAGCTGCTTCAGCGCTTCGTAGTGGGTCGTGACCGCCACCGCGGCGCCCGCCTCCACCAGCTCCGTGAGGCAGGCGGTGGCGAGCGCGGCGCCTTGGTCAGGATCTGTGCCTGCCGCGAGCTCATCGAGCAGCACCAGCACCGCGCTGCTCTCGCCTCGAGCGAGCGCGATCATGGCGGCGACGTGCTGGATGTGGCCGCTGAAGGTGCTGAGATCGAGCGCTAGCGACTGATCGTCGCCGATGTCGCTCACCACCTCCGGGAAGAAGCCCACTTCGCTGCCCGCCTCCGCGGGGACGGGCACCCCGGCGCGCACCATCAGCGCGGCCAGCCCGAG
This sequence comes from uncultured Polyangiaceae bacterium, assembly GCA_964415255.1. Classification (GTDB taxonomy): domain Bacteria; phylum Myxococcota_A; class Polyangia; order Polyangiales; family Polyangiaceae; genus JAHBVY01. Next base: position 7,038 of record CAYQAC010000021.1, read on the forward strand.
GCACTTGAGCGCCACCGTCTTCCCGCCCGCGTTGGGCCCGGAGATGACGAGCGCCTCCCCCGCGCGAAGCCGAATATCCCCCGGCACCACCTCGGCGCCGCGCGCCAAGAGCAGCGGGTGGCGCGCGCTGTGGAGCTCGATGCGCGGCTCAGGCGAGGGGACGATCAAGCGCGCCGTGAAGCGCGCCGCGAAGCGCAGCATAGCGACCAGGCGCTCCGCCTCAAGCCCGGCTTCATAAGCCTCATCGAGCTGACTGGTCAGGTCCCATGCTTGTGATGAGAGCAGGGCCAGCACGCGCGCCTCCTCACGCTCCACCGCCGCCTCGGCGAGGCGCAGCTTGCTCCCCAGCTCCACCAGCTCGCGCGGCTCGACGTACAGCGTGGCGCCGGAGCCGCTCGAGCCGAGCACGCTGCCCTCTATTTCTCCGTGGGAATCGGAACGCACCGGCAACACGTAGCGCCCGTCGCGCTCGGCGTAGTAGGCGCCGGAGAGGCGGCTCTCGTAGCGACTCACGAGGCGCGTGAGCTTGATCTGGAGATCGCGCCTCCGGTCGCGCGCGGTGACGCGCGCCTTGCGGAGCTCAGGGCTCGCGTGATCTTGGAGGCCGCCCTCTGGGTCTAGGCAGCGCGCGAGCTCCTGCGCGAAGGGCTCAAGCTCCTTCGCGGTCATGAGCCACTCGGCCAGCTCCGGCTGACGCTCGGCGCAGGCGGCGGCGAAGCGGCGCAGCGCGGCTGCCCCCTCCGCGAGCAGGCGCAGCGGATACAGCTCCCCGGGGCCGAGGACGCGGCGTCGCCTGGCGTTGGCGAGGCAGCCCTGGGCGCTCGGCGTGGCGAGGGAGGGCACCGTCAGGCCAGCTGCCTCTGCTGACAGCGCCGCCTGAGTGAGCCGCGCGCGCTGCAGGGCGAGCTCGCGCTCCGCCTCGGGCTTCAGCTGGGCGAGGCGCTCGGCGCCGTCGGGGCTAGCGGCCAGGCCTGCCAGCTCGGCGCACAGCGCGGGCCACTCGAGGTCCGTCGCGGCGCGCGCGCGGAGGGCGTCGAGGTCAGCTGACATGGCGCCGCGTCATGCCACGTTTTGGGGTGCGCGCCAGGGTTCGTCCGCGCCGAGGCGGCGGCCATGGTGGGTCGCGGCGCTGCTCGCGGCGCTAGTCAGCGGGAGGCGCGGCGGGCAGGCGCGGTGGGCGCGCTGCTTCACATGGCGCGCACGGCGGCGCGCTGCTCCTGCCGCGCCGCGGGGCCACGATGGCTCACACGAACCCGCAAAAAATCCGGCTCAGCCACGAGCGCGTTGACGAGGCGATTCAGGCCGCGTTCCACGCGTCGATCGTCCGTGTTGCCATGAGTCAAGACAAGCTCACTGAGCCCCGCCCCGAGCCCATGGGTGAGCAGCGCCCGGCACAGCACGGCGCGGCTGGTCTCCGCCCCTGAATCCACCCGCCCGTTGCTCACCAGCACGACGCGCCCCAGGCGCCAACCACCATTTTCCAAACGGGAAAGTCGACTCGCCACCTGGGTCAACAGCTCGCTCGGGTGCCCCTCGTAGTGCTGCGCCACGACGGCGAGCGCCCCGCCCGCCGCGCTCGCCGCGCTCGGGTTGAGCCAGCCAGGCCAGCTGCCGCCGAACTCAATCACCACCAGCGTCGCGCGCCCGCTCGGGTTGATTTCCATGGCTCGCACTCCGCGCCGGGCGAAACTCCTCCGTGCTTGGGGAGCGTCCTGACGCTTGAAGAGGGGCTAGCGGAGCCTGGTGAGCTGGGCCAACAATCTGACGTGCTGCTCGCGGAGCTGGGAGCTAGCGGTCCGTCGCGCTGCCTAGCTGGGCGCGAGGGCGCGTCGGGGCTCAGGCGGCCATTCTAGGGTTTTTGGGGGTTGGGCCCCGCGCAGCCCACTGCACCCACGTACAGCACCAGGTCGCTCGCGGTGGGTGGCGTCACCTGGAATCTTGGTCCCGCTCGCGAGCGCTCGTAGCATAGGCGCATGGCAGCACGCGCGACTGGCTCGGGGACGATAAGCTTTGGTCTCGTCTCCATCCCCATCAAGCTCTACACGGCGGCGTCGAGTCAGTCGGTGAGCTTCAATCAGCTCCATCGTCCGTGCGGGGGCCGCATCAAGCAGCAGCTTCATTGCCCCACCTGTGAGGTGGAGGTGAGCCGGGCTGACTTGGTGAAGGGCTATGAGCACTCGAAGGGACAGTATGTCACCTTCACTGACGAAGAGCTGAAGCAGCTTGAGGCGGAGCGCAGCAGCTTGCTTGAGATCGTGGAGTTCGTGCCGCTTGAGACGGTGGATTTTATCCAGGTGGAGAAGAGCTACTACATTGGCCCGGACAAGGGCGGCGACAAGCCGTATCGGCTGTTGGCCGAGGCGATGGAGCGCAAGGGCCGCGTCGCGGTGGGGCGCTGGGCGGCGCGCGGCAAGGAGCAGCTGGTGATGCTGCGGCCCTACCAAGATGGCCTCCTCTTGCATCAGCTGTTCTACGCCGGTGAGGTGCGCGCCTTCGAGGACGTGGAGCGCGGCGCGACGTTCAAGTTCAGCGAGGCGGAGCAAGACTTGGCAGACAAGCTGCTCGATCAGCTCACGGGGGAGCAATTCGATCCGGAGCGCTTCGAGGACGCCTACGCCAAGCGGGTGCTTGAGGCGGTCGATCAGAAGGTGGCCGGGCAGGAGATCCAGCTGGCGCCGGAGCAGCCCAAGGCGCAGGTCATCGACCTGATGGAGGCGCTGAAGGCGAGCCTCGCCAAGGGCGCTGAGCCGAAGGCCTCAGAGGAGGCGGAGCCGACGGTGAAGAAGGCCACGGCGAAGGGCGCGAAGGGCTCGGCTGGGCGTGGGAAGAAGGCCGCGGCGAGCTGAGCGTGGGCGAGCAGCGGAGCGCCGGGGGACGTCCCTTCGTGCGAGGCTGATGAGTGAGCTGTGAGCGAGCCATGAGCGACGAGGAGGAGGTGGTGGTGCTCGAGATCGAGGACAGCATCGATCTGCACACCTTCCAGCCTCGGGACATCGAAGACGTGGTAACTGACTACGTGGAGGCGGCTTGTGAGCAGGGCTTCCGCGAGGTGAGGTTGATCCATGGCCGCGGCAAGGGCGTGCAGCGGGCGCGGGTGCAGGCGGCGCTCGCACGGAGCCCGTTCGTGGTGAGCTTCAAGGACGCCCCGGCTGCGCGGGGCGGCTGGGGCGCGACGCTCGCTTGGCTCGCGCCGCCGGGCGAGCCGCGTGACTGAGCCGAAGGGGACAGACGCGCTCACGGCTTACCGTGAGAAGCGCGATCCGAAGACGACCAACGAGCCCTTCGGCCCAGCAGGCTATGAGGGCGGGACGCGCACGGGCGCCTTCGTCGTGCACCTGCACGGCGCGCGGCGCGAGCACTACGATCTGCGGATCCAAACCGGCGGCACCCTGCTGAGCTTCGCGGTGCCGCGCGGGCCCAGCCTGAACCCGGTGGATAAGCGGCTGGCGGTGCAGACGGAGAACCACCCGCTCAGCTACCTTGAGTTCGAGGACGTGATCCCCGAGGGCAACTACGGCGCTGGGCCGATGATCGTCTGGGACACGGGCGTCGTGAGCTACCTTGAGGAGACGGTCGAGGCGGGCCTTGAGAAGGGTAAAATAGATTTTTGGCTCGACGGCTACAAGCTGAAGGGGCGTTTTGCGCTGGTGGAGACTGGGCAGCGACAGCGGCCGCCGCCCTCGCAGCGCCAGTGGCTGCTCTTGAAGAAGGCCGACGCGTACTGTCAGGACGCGGACATCACGGAGCAGCAGCCGTACAGCGTGCTGTCTAGCTTGCGAGTGGAGCAGCTCGCTAGGCGCCGCGAGGTCTTCGCGTCGCTCTGCCAGCGCGCCCAAGAGCTCGGCGCGCTGGCGCGCGCCTTTGACGCCCGAGCGCTCACGCCGATGCTGTGCGCGGCGGAGGGCGCGAGCCTCAGCGAGGCCGATCGCCTGTATGAGCTGAAGCTCGATGGGGTGCGGGTGATAGCGGACAGAACAGGGCAAGACGTGGTCTTGCGCTACCGCAAGCAGCGCGTGGCGACGGACGCCTTCCCTGAGATCGTTCGGGCGGTGCGCGCGCTGGCGCCTGACCGGGTGGTGCTCGACGGCGAGATAGTCAGCTTCGATGATGAAGGCAAGCCGAGCTTCGAGCGCCTGGCGCGCCGCATCCACGTGTCGCGGGCTCGAGACGTCACGCGCCTGGTGCGCGACGTGCGGGTGGTCTACGTGGTGTTCGATCTGCTTGCCCTGGGTGACTACGATCTCACGGGCTTGCCGCTCACTCAGCGCAAGGAGCTGCTCCGCGCGCTGCTGCCTGGGGCGGGGCGGCTGCGGGCGCTCACGCACATTGAGGCCCAGGGTGAGCCCTTGTTTCAGCTGTGCCAGCAGGCGGGGCTCGAGGGGGTGGTGGCCAAACGTGTCAGCTCAACTTACCATCCGGGTCCCAAGCGGCTGACGGACTGGGTGAAGATCAAGACTGAGCGAGACGCCGAGTTCGTGATCGTGGGCTGGGAGCGCAAGCGCGCCTCGCGCACGCTGGGGGCGCTCTTGCTCGCGAGCTATGAGGGGGAGCGCCTCGTGCTGCGCGGTAAGGCGGGCTCGGGGCTGAGCGAGGCAGCGCAGCTCGAGCTGCTGGAGCGCCTGCAGCCGCTCAGCGTGCCTACCTGCCCCGCTGAGGGGGAGCTGCCGGCGGCGCCGATGGAGCGCCACTTCGTCTCACCGAAGCTGGTGGCGAGCGTGCGCTACCTCGGCTGGTCCGAGTCGGGGTCGCTACGGTTCCCGGTATTTCGTGGGCTGCGCGTGGACGTCGACCCAGCGGACGTTGGCGCGCGCCCCGGCGCCGCCAGCCTGGAGCGGCCGCGCGCCGAACAAGGCAATCAAGCTGACGAAGCGGGCGCCGAGCCCTCGCCGGGAGCCGCAGCAAACGTCAGTTTAGCTGCCAAAGAGCGGCTCGCGGGAAGGGTGGCGCTGACCAACCAACACAAGGTCTACTGGCCTGATGCTGGCTACACCAAGGGCGATCTCTGCGAGTACTATGCCTCCATCGCGGACACCCTGCTGCCCTTCCTCGCTGGGCGGCCGGTGGTGATGGTGCGTTATCCTGACGGTATCGCCGGCAAGAGCTTCTTTCAGTGGAACGCGCCGAAGGGGACGCCCGCTTGGATGCGCACCTTGAAGCTCCCGCGGGAGGAGGAGGAGCGCGAAGGCGTCACCTTCTTGGTGGACGACGCAGATGGCCTGCTGCACCTCGCCAACCTCGGCTGCATCGCGCTCCACGTGCTCCCGCGGCGTGAGGGCTCGCTCGACAGCTGCGATTTTGTCACCTTCGATTTCGATCTGGGTGAGCAGCCCTTCGCGCACGCAGCGATCTTGGCGCTGAGCCTGCGCGAGCTGCTTGGGGAGGTGGGCCTCACGGGGTACCCCAAGACGAGCGGGCAGTCGGGGCTCCACGTGCTGGCGCCGCTCGGGCCTGGCGTCTCGTTCGAGACCGCCAAGCTCTTGGCGGAGCTGATCGGGCGCCTGTTGTGTCAGCGCCACCCGGAGCTCGCCACCATGGAGCGGCGAGTTCACGCCCGCGGCGGGAAGGTGTACGTGGACACTGGCCAGAATGGGCGCTCACGCACCATCGTGGCGCCGTACTCGCTGCGGGCGGCGCCGCAGGCGACGGTGAGCACGCCGCTGTTGTGGGAGGAGGTGTCGCTGGCGCTCGATCCTGGCGCCTTCACGCTGTCGACCGTCCCGCGCCGCGTCGCTGAGCATGGCGATCCTTACGCCGGCCTGTTGGACGCCACGGTGGACATCGCGGAGGTGGTGGCCCTGCTGAGCCAGCACACGAAGGGGCCTTGATGCGACTGAAAAGCATTATTATAATGACCCGTCAGCATGAAGTCGCTCGTCGCATCACCCGCCCCTTGGGGCTGGCGCCTCCGTGAGGTCCTTCGCCCCGGCACGCTGTTGCCCCTGGGGCTCCTGCTCGTGGCGGTGGTTGGTGCCTACGCGTCTGGCTCACGCGCGATGGTGGGCGCGCTGCACGCCGGCTTGGTGGCGGCGCTCGCCACCGCGCTCGGCGCGCTCCCCGTGCTCGTCTCGGCGCGGCTCTCAGATAGGCTGCAAGACTCACTGTTTGGCTTCGGCGCCGGGGTGATGCTGGCGGCGGCGGCCTTCTCGCTCATCGTGCCGGGGCTGACGCACGCGCGGGAGCTGGGCAGCGGGCCTTGGGGCGCTGGCCTGACGGTGGGCGCCGCGCTCTTGCTCGGCGGCGCGACCTTGCTCGCCTTGGACAAGAGCCTACCTCACGAGCATTTCATCAAGGGGGTGGAGGGGCCGAGCGAGCAGCTGCGCCTGCGGCGCACCTGGCTGTTCGTGTTCGCCATCGCGCTTCATAACCTGCCCGAGGGCCTGGCGATCGGTGTGACGTACGCCGGCTCAAGCGCCGCCTCGGGGCAGACGCTCGCGACGGGCATCGCGATCCAGGATGTCCCGGAGGGCTTGGTGGTCGCCGTGGCGCTGCTCGCGGCGGGCTACTCACGGCTGGCTTCGGTGGCGCTCGGCGCGGCCACGGGTTTGATTGAGCCAGTGGGCGCCGTGCTCGGTGCCGCGGTCATCTCCTTCGCGGAGTCCTTGCTCCCCTGGGGACTTGGGTTCGCGGCGGGGGCGATGCTGTTCGTGGTGAGCCACGAGATCATCCCGGAGTCGCACCGCAAGGGGCATGAGGCGTTCGCTACTGGAGGCCTCCTGATCGGCTTCGTCTTGATGATGCTGCTGGACACCGCGCTTGGCTGAGGCGCGGTACACAGCGCGGGCTGTGCTCGTTCGGTTGGGGAGCCTGTCTTCAGCGTTTGGGTGCCTTCTTGGCAGGGATCATGGAGCTGAGATCGTCCGCGAAGCCCTCCAGATCACCACTTAGATCCCCACTCGAGTCGCCGCTGCAATGGGACGAGGACTTGAACTTGACCTGGGGCTTGTCGTGCCAAGTCAAATTGAGTTCGTGATTGGAGCCTCCACTGCAGCCAATGCCTTCAAGGCCCAGCCCGCCACCGCCGGAATCGTCGCCGCTGACGCCTGTGTCCTCACCAGGTTCTTTGTAGGTGCCCCCCTTAGGGGCTTGACGCTGGAATTGGGGCTTCAGCTGGCGCCGCTTGAAGGCGGCCAGGATCTGATTGGCCGCCGGCTTGCTGAGGCGAAACAGGCGAGTTTCCTCAAGGAATCTCTCTAACTTCAGCTCCCCGTCAGTGAAGCGGATGGTGTACGTGTCGCCGGAGGAGGGGCTCGACGCGATGAACACCATCTCGGTGAGTCCTGCCGGCTCGAACGGCTCAAGGAAGTGGCGTTGTAGCTCGGCTTCGAAAGTCATGAACGCACCCGGGACCGGCTTGAAGACCTGACGGCGGCCCTGCAGGAAGCATTCGCCGGCTTCGAGCAGCGCGTTGGTCGCCGGCCCACTGGTGAACTCAAACCGGTATTGTGGCTCGCAGGCGTGTTGCGCGCCTGGCTGCACGCGGTGTTTCTCGATCAACGCTTTGAAGTCGCGGTGGACGAGGCCGCCCAGCGTGGCTTGATCTTTGGCGCTCAGCTTGCGCTCGAGGGCCTCTCCGGTCCGCGACGTCCGCGTGAGGACCCCCGCCTGGTACTTGAAGGTGTAGGGGGCTGGGTTGTTCGGGTTCTGGAAGGTGAACTGAGTGAGCGGGGGGCCCTTCGGTGGGATGCTGGGCTTCAGGGGGATCAGTCGGGGCAGCCTCCCGAGGATGAGCTCCTCCCGTACCGGGGGCGGCCAGATGGGCTCGGTCGCCGCGTCAGCGGCCGCCGCGTCAGCGGCCGCTTCCTCAGCGGCCAGACAAGCAGGCTCGCGCGGAGGATCAGGTTGGGGCTCATGGCTCGTAGCTCCTTTGAATGGATATCCATAAGGAAAAAATGAGGAGGGTGCGACGGAGCGAGCATCGCGGCCGTGCGGTGTGAAACTAGAGATGAAGGAGGGTGGGCGAGCGCCGCTGCGTCGCCGCGCGGATCACCAGGGTAGCGGGGTTGAGAACAGCGCGTTCACGTCGCCCTCGAAGCCCTTGATGTCTCCGCTGAGGGTTCCGTTGGCCCCCCCCGCGCAGAGGTAGGTCCGCAGCTTCTTGGGGGCTTGCCCTGCGTAGGTCAGCTCCAAGGTGTAGCTGACGCCGCCCGAGCACCCGCGATCTTCCTGCTCTGGCTGCTCCTTGAGACCGCGCGCGCTCAGCGCTTGCTCGAGCTTCGCTTGGCCGCCCGCGTCGAGCGCCTGTTTGTCGTGGCGCTTCTTGTCGCGCCCCGGGCCGATCACCTCGCGGTTCAAGCTGCCTGGCGTGTAGGTGGTGACGTAGCCGCGGAAGTAGGCGGGCGCCACGGCTGGGCCGGTGAACTCCAACACCAAACGTGTGAGGGCAGCGCCCGCCGGCGCCTTGGCTGGATCCGCCGGTTCAGCCGGTTCAGCCGACGCGCTCGCGGGCGGCTCGGTTGGAGCCGCCGGTTCAGCTGGTTCAGCCGGTTCAGCCGGTTCAGCCGGTTCAGTCGGGCCTTCAGGCGCTCGCTCAGGCGCGGCAATGGTCGCGCTCGTGGGCGTGCTGTCCGAGCTTGAGCTCGTAGCAGGCGTGCACGCGGCCAACATCATGATGGAGCCGACACCCCACAATAGACCCATACCCCTCATCAACCTCGCCTCCTCAGCGGCTACCAGCCGCCACAGCCCCACGGTAGGCGGCTGCCTTACCGTGCGTCAATGCGAGACTTGACGGTGTAAGGAGCGTGAAATGTGCAGGCTCCGAGGCGAGCGCCCTCCGCGCACTTCAGGCGCCTCTAAAACACCAAGCACTGCTCCAGGCGGTCTGCGTTCGGGGCGCTCATGGCGCAGTCGTATTGACGACGGCTCACCTCGTCACTGCAGGCGCCGAAGCGGGGGTCGCTCGCCGCCTTGGCGCGCGCCTCCTGTTGCCTGCGGGTGAGCTCGTCTGCGCTCAGCTGAGGCTCACCTGTGACTGATAAAAGCTCCACGTAACGATCGAGCAGCTCGCCGCACTCCGGCTCGCTCAGCTTCGGTTGGCAGGCCAACCCCCAAAACCCCAAGCAGCAGGTGAGCAGCGCCTGCCTGAGGCGAGTCCACCGCGGGCTCCCCCCGATGGAGTTCATCAGTAAACCTGACGACCCCCGAGGCAGGCAGCGTAACTGACGACCGGCGCGCACCGGTGCATGCGCCTCAACATGCCTTTGGTAGGCCAACTGACGACCGGCGCGCTCCGGCGCACGTGCGCGCATTGGGCAGGCTAACTGACGGCCAGCGCGTTCCGGCGCACGCCCGGCCTCCCCGGGCTCCAAGGCCAAGCCAGCGCACCGCGTGCGGCTCAGCGCGCGCACTGCTGCTTCACCTCTTCGGGCGTCTTGGCCTGCTTCACGCACTCGAGGGAGCTTCGGGTGATGCGCTTGCCCACGCAGCCCTCCATCGTCTTCTGGTAGTCGGGGTCGCCCTTCGCGGCGACGACCCGCCGCTCGATCTCCGGCGCGTCGAAGCCGCGCGCTTGGAGCCGCAGCCGTGCGATGTGCTGCGCGAGCTCCTGGCACTCTGCCTCCGTCGCCGGCTCACCGCAGCCCGCCGCGAGCACACCGAGCAAGCAAGCGCCGAGCGAGATCAGCTTCAGCCGCATGAGTTGGGGGCACGTCACGCGCGTTAGATAGGCCCACAGGTCCCCCTCATCAACCGTGGAAACCACCTGTCGTCGCCTGACCGGTCGCCACCACAGCTAGCGCGCGGCTTCATCACCCTGAATCCCAGCGGTGGTCACCGCACGAGCCATCCCTTCGTGCCCAAACGCGGTGCCAAACCCCCAAACCCCTACCGAAGCACGAGCCAGCGCGGGCGGCGCCTCATGGCGTCTCAGCTGGCTCGCAGCTCACGGCCAGCGAGCTACCGCTGGGTGAAACATGCAGAAAACTGGACGGTTGTGCAGGTGCTGCTAGCCTGATACACCGCATGGCCCGCTCACGTGACCCGCTCTGCGAGTCCCCTCAGACTCCAGCAACGCCCGCGCCTCCGCTGGCGAAGGCCGGCCCTGGGCTGCCGGTGGAGGCCTCAGAGCACCAGTCGCCTGAGGACTGGCTGGCGCGCGCGTCGCGGGCTCGCAGCTCAGACAGCCGCGCGAAGTACGCGCGCCGCGGGCTCGCTCACCCAAGCGGGGTCGATCTTGATACCCGCGCGCTGCTGCTGCGCCAGCTGTACTTGTCTCAGATGGAGAGCCGCGCGTTCGCGGAGGCGCTCGACACGGCGCTCTTGGCGGTGGCCACCGGCGTCATGCCAGATGTCGCGCGCCAAGACGCCGCGCGCGCCTGCTTGGGCTTGGGGGATCCACACCGCGCGGCCGCGCACCTGCGGATCGCCTCGCGCGTGTGCCCCGCGTCGCGCCGAGCGTTTCACCTGTGGACGCTCGGCAGCTCCCTTTACCTCGCGGAAGATCACGAGAGCGCCATCGGGGCGCTGACGCGCGCCGCGCGCTGGGGCACGCGGGACAAGCCACTCTATCAGGCGCAGCTCGGCCTCGCTCGGTGGCGGGCTGGTCAGCTCCCCACCTCTGAGCTCGCGCCGCTGTTCGACGCGCTGGAGTCCGCGGCCTGTGGTCGTGGCTACGGTCAGTTCGTGCTGGGTGAGCTCGGGCACGCCTTGGGTCAGGCGAGCGTGGCGCGCCGCTACCTCACCGCCTTCGTGGAGCGCGCGGGGAGCGGGCGTGTTGCGCTTCAGGTGGCGCTGGAGGCGGAGCTCCGCCGCGCCCAGCGCCTCTTGAACGAGCTCGGCTGAGCGGCGCACGTGAAGTCGAGCAGGGCGCTCGAGGTTTGCCACGTGAGGCGCCGCGAGCAGGGCGCTCAAGGTGCACCAAGGTGAGGCGCCCGGCGCGCCGTCAGCTGCCTGCCCGCGCCAACACCAGCGCGCCGAGCGGCTCGGCGCCCACCGCGGTGAGCGCCTCAACGCAAGCGCTCAGGGTGCTGCCGGTGGTGGCGACGTCGTCCACCAAGATCACCTGCGCGCCGTGGAGCGCCGCTCGCGCTCTGAACGCGCCGCGCACGTTCTCATGCCGCGCTTCGGCGCCCAGCTCTGCCTGCACCGCGGTCCGCCGCTCGCGGACCAGGCCGGTCACCGCCGCGCGCAGCCCGAGCGGGCGCTTCAAGGCTTGAGCGAGCAGCGCGGCCTGGTTGTAGCCCCGCTCGACCAGCCGCTGTGGGTGCAGCGGCACCGGCACGAGCAGCGTGGGGCGCTGGGCTGTGCCTTGCGCATGGACGAGATGCGGCGTGAAGCTGACGAGTCGCGTCACGAGCCAGCGCCCCAAGTCCCCCGCGAGCTCCGGCGCAGCCTGATACTTGAGGCGCAGGATGGCGTCGCGGAGCGGCCCCTCGAACTCGCCACCCGCGGCGACGCTGAGCCCGCCCAGCTGAACTAGCGAGGGCTCCCCCGCTGGGGTGCAGCGCGCGCAGAACACGCCGGGCTCAAGCGCGCCACGCGCTTGCCCGCACGAGGCGCAGCGCGCCGGGGCGACGCAGGCGGTGAGCAGTGAGAGGCCAAGTGAGCGGC
>CAYQAC010000021.1:18594-48141 GCA_964415255.1 uncultured Polyangiaceae bacterium
CGCACGGAGCTCAAGGCGGCCAGGAAGCGATGTGACGGCACCCGGCGCTATCGGCGCCTAGCGCCGCGGGTTGAGCGCTGTGTGCTCGTTCGGCGGCTTCAGCTTGAGCGCAGGCCTTCAGCCGAGCTCGAGCAGCTCGTTCATGGAGGCTTCATCGGCCGGGGTGAACGGGTACTGATCGAACTCTTCGCTGGTGACCCAGCGGAAGGTCTCCACGTTCTGCTCCCGCGGCTCCCCTGAGAGGATTTCACACTCGTACAGGTAGAGATCCACGGTGTACTTCTCGTAAGGGTGGCTGACGAAGCTCACCATCGCGCCGCAGCGGATCTCCACCCCCAGGCGGTGACGCACCTCGCGCTGCAGGGCGCCCTCGTCCGTCTCCCCGGGCTCTACTTTTCCACCAGGAAACTCCCACAGCAGCGGCAGCACGGCGGTGGGGCGCCGCTGCGTGATGAGGTAGCGCCCCTCCCGGGAGATCATGGCGGCGACGACGCGGACCGCGCGGCTCACGTGCACCCCCGACGGCCGCGCCCCAGCTTGGCCTGCAGCGTGGATGAGCTAAGCCGCGAAGGGGGCGCGAGCCAAGGGCTCGCGAGGGCCCGCAGTGGAGCCGAGCGAGGCCGGCCAGGCAGCGGACGCCGAGCGTGCCTTGAGGAGGGCAGCGTGCTCACCTCAGAAGTCGACGCGGAAGAGCTGTTGCCCCATCAGCAGCACGTCCCCAGGGCCGACTGGGTGCTCCTGCTTCAGGCGCCCGAAGGTGCCGTTGGAGGAGCCGACGTCGGTGAGGTAGGTCTGGCCGTCCTCTGCTCGCGCGATGCGGCAGTGCAGGCCGGAGACGTAGCCATCTTCGCTGAAGAGGATGTCGCCCCGTTCGCGACCGCAGTGCACGCCGCTCTCCGGGATGGGGAAGGCGTTGCCCGTCGTGTCGCGGCCGATCACCAGCGCCAGGCGCCCAATGTAGCCCTTGCCTGGGCTGCCCAGCCGCTCGACACCGTCAGGTGACTTGCCGAGCCCCGCGAGCTCCTCGAACCGGATGATCTCCTGACCAATGCGGAACACGTCGCCAAAGGCTAGCAGCCAGGGCACGTTGGGCTTCAGCTTGATGTAGACGCCGTTCAGTGAGCCCTCGTCCTTGACGAACAAGGAGCCGCCGCGCCGCGTGAAGGTCGCGTGGCGAGGTGAGAGGTAGCTGTCACCCGCGAAGATGGAGCCCGTGTCGCGGCCCACGTTGATGCTCGCGTCATCGGGCAGCGGGTAGGTACCCGCTTCGGTGCCGTCCGCGCGCAGCGCGGTGAGGATCACCTGGCTTGCGCTGGTGGCCGCGCCGGTGGGAGCGGCGACCGGCGGCTGGCTCTGCAGCGCACCTAGGTTGTAGCCACACGAGGCGCAGAACTTGTTGGTCTTGTTGGTGTGGCCGCACTGCGGGCACTGCACGTCACTCGTGGCTGCTGGCGCAGGGGCCGCGGGAGCGGGCGCTGCTGCTGGCGCCGGAGCGACGTAAGGCGCCGGCGCAGGGGCAACGTAAGGTGCTGGTGCTGCCGCCGGTGCTGGGGCTGCGGGAGCAGCCACCACCGCAGCAGCCGCTGGTGCACCGGCGACCGCAGCGGGGACACCATGAGGTGGGGTGTGCGCCGTGAACGGCTTGGGCGCGTCGTCGCGGGGCAACTCCGCGCCGCAGCCGAGGCAGAACTTGTAGTGGTCCTGATTATCTTTGCCGCACTTGGCACACGTGATCACAGATCGCCTCCAGCTCTGGTGTGAGTAGCCCTTGGGGGCCTAGCCCCTTGGTACAAGCCCACGCTTCCCTCGCGTGGGCCAAACTACCCGCAGCTGGCGCAACAATCCACTGCCCCGGCGCTGACGCCAACTCAAAAGTGCCCTGGCCAGGCTGGAAAGCGAGGCCATGGGCGCCTCAACTGATGCGCCGACGTACCTCGCTCGCTGGCAAATCGCGATCTACTTGGCGAGCAGCGCCAGCGCTTGCTTGAGCGCGGCCGATAGCGAGAGCTCCGCCACGCTGGTCCCCAGGGTCTCCACGGCGCGCTCCGCCTCTGCCGTGCGGTAGCCCATGTGGGTGAGCGCGCCGATCAGGCGCTCTCGGTTGCCTGCGGCGGGGGTCCCCGCTGCGGCGCTCGGCTCCACCGGCAGCTGGGGCAGCTTCCCCTTGAGCTCAAGCACCAGCCGCTCGGCCGTCTTCTTACCGAGCCCGGTCACCTGGCTCAGGCGCTTGACGTCGCCTTGGGCGACCGCCTGGCCGAGCTCACCGGGCGGCAGCTCACTCAGCACCGCGAGCGCCGTCTTGGGGCCCACGTTGGGCACCGTGATGAGCAGCCGGAACACGTCACGCTCAGCGCTCGTGGGGAAGCCGAACAGGTCCAGGCTGTCTTCTCGTACGTGGGTGTGGATGTGCAGCACGACGCGGCCCCCCATCAGGTCGTTCGGCTCCTGGAGCTGCTCTGAGCCCAGCCGGTCCTGTGAGGGGTGGCTGAGCGCCCGCGCGCGCCCGCTCGCCCCGAGCGGCATCAGCACCTCATACCCCACGCCCGAGACGTCGAGGATCACCCGCCCATCGAGCTCTTCAGCCACCAGCGTCCCGCACAGCCTTCCGATCATCTCCCCGCGTCATACACCATGCGCGCCGCGCGTCGACCCACCATGACGTCAACTCAGCTGACAATGAGTCAGCTTCACTGTCAATCAACGCGCGCGCCCTGGGCGATCCAGCGGCGGATGAGGTTGCGCTCCTCGGCGCTCAGCGGGGTGCCGACGCGTGGCATGCGGAGGCCACAGTCGCCGCCGGGGCAGGTCAGCCCCAGGCAGCTGTGGCTGCCGTCGAGCTTGTGCATGAGCAGGCTCTGGTCGGGGCGCCCGGGGGTGATCCGCGGGAGATCGGGGGTGGTGCGGGCCGGCGCCGTCATCACCTCAGCGACGATGCGCGCGCGCTCGGTGGCCTCCTCCGGGGTGTCGCCCGTGGGTATCAGGAGGTAGAGCCCGGCGGCCGCTGAGCGGGGGGAGCCATGGCAGGTGCCGCCCGCGCAGCGCCCGAACAGCGGGCTCACTTCCGTGCGGAAACTGAGGGTGGGGCCCGGCTCGAACTGGGTGTAGTCGAAAGCGTCGCACACCTCCGGCTCCGGGAGGGCGTCCGGCTCGCTGTCGCAGGCGCCGAGGGTGAGCCCCCAGGCGATCGCGACGGCGCCTAGCCCCGCGCCGCACCTCACGCGGCGCCCCGCTTGGGACCCCCTGCGGAGCCACCAGCTGCTGCTGGCGGCTCGCATCAGTTGTCCTTGGCGCCTTGATCGATCCAGCGCCGGAGCGTCTCGCGCTCCTTGCCGCAGAGCAGCTCCTCCGCCGTCTGCGGCATCGACTCCCCGCAAGGGTGGTCGAGGCCAGACTGCTGCGGGGTGCAGGCGTAGCCACGACCGCGATGGGTGTCGTCCACCTTGTGCATCAGGAAGCTGTCCGCGGCGCTCCCCGCCGCGATCAGCTGAACGTCAGGGGCGGTGACTGACGCGCGACCGATGACGCCCGCGAGCATCTCGCTGATCTCCGCGCTCGACATGTCGTCGGCGGGGGTGCGAGGCAGCTTCTCTCCCAGGTAGAGATCGACCTGAGAGCGCGTCTTGCTGCCGTGGCAGGACGAGCTGAAGGTGCAGGCGCCTTGGAAGGTGGGCAGGATGTGGGCGCGGAACGACGGCTCAGCCGGCACCTCGCTGATGCGACAGTTCGCCTCACCTGTGGGGCCCTCGTCGCCATCCTCGCCGCCACAGCTAAGGAGGAGGAGGCTGGCGGCTAGCGTGAGCAGGGCGCGGTGCCCCGGGGTGTGACGGAGCGGGTTGAGTAGGGTGGAGTGAGTGCGGTGCTTCATAGCCAAAGGGGAGGCCGCTTCGGCCACCGGCCGCGTAGCCTAGCAGAAAGTCGCTTCCTGCGGTCGAGTGGCGCAGCTCTTAGGCTGCGGAGTGCGACCGGTCCCGGGTGCTGCCAGGATGGAAAGGCGCGGGGGGCGGTTTGCGGGGAGCAGGCGCTGTGGCACAAGGCGAGCATGGCTCGCCGAACTCCATCGCGTGGTGCTGCGCCAGCTCTGGGGCTGCCCGGACTGGCCTTGGGCGTGGACGTAAGACCTATGGCTCCCTCGAAGCAGAGCTGGGGGTGGGCAGCGCTGGTGCTGTGCTCGCTGGCGCTCGGAGGCTGCGCGAGCTCGTCCAGCGAGACGCCGTGGCCTGTGGCGCCCGACTTTGAGCGCCTGCGCTTCGAGGCGAAGCAGCAGCGCGCCTCACAAGGCGGCGAAGAGTGGACCCCTCGCGAGCCTGAAGGTGATGAGGCGGTCACGGATGAGACTGAGCCCGTGAGCACCTGGGGCGTGCCGCGCGCGCCCGCCAAGGACGATCCGCCGCCGCTGCGCGCAGGGAAGCCAGCGCCTGAGGTCGAGGAGCTCAGTGATACTGACGAGATAGACAGCGATCCGTTCTTTCGCGACGAAGACGACGAAGACTGAGCTCGTGGCTCAATCGCCTCCAGCTGGACTTGGGCTGAGGATCCACGGTGAGGCGCCTGGCTGAGGGCGCCCCTGGGTGCCTTGAAGGCACGCCTCAGGGCGCGGGTAGGTTTGATGGGGGGGTTAGACGGCACCGCGTCGGTGCGGCTCTTGGAGCAGAGCCGTGAATGGGTCAGGTGACCAGACGATTGGCACGTGGTGAGGTGCCCAACCCCAAAACCCGAAAAAAAAGCCACCTGATGGCCCTGACGGGGGACCGCACCGGGCTCAGGCGCGACGTGCCTCCCATCGTTAAGGAGGCGCCGCTCGGCGGATGCAGGTGGCGGCTCGTGATGTGGCTGGGCGGACGCAGGCCTAGAAGGCGCCGCTCCAGCTGAGGCCGGTGAACCCTTGCTTCACCACGGGTGTGAGCTGGCTACCCACCCGTTGGCGATTGGCCTCCGCGCTGCGGGGCTGCTTCGGCTGCAGGAAGTACCACAGGGTGCCGCCGATGATCGCCGCGCCGCCGACGCCCATCAGGATCCCTCCGAAGGTGACGCGAGAGCGCGCTGAGTTGGCCTCACTGTCGTCTACCCCTGGGGGGCAACGCCGGTCCGGGCAGCGCTCGTCGAAGTCGGTCAGCGTGGACTGCGCTGGGAAGTACAGGATGCCGCCGACCACGCCGAGCACCAGACCACCCCCTGCCACGAACAACGGGTAGATGGGGCGCACACCCTCGTCCGCCTCGGGGGAGCTGGTGTCTTCCGGGGGGGTTGTGGGCGGGGTGTCTGTCGCGGGCGCTTCAGGGGTGACCGCGGCTTGCTGCGCGGCCTGCTGCGCTAGGCGCTCCTTGAAGCGCTGGATGCGGGTGGCGCTCTGGGCCTGCTCGGGGTTGTCTGGGACGCGCTCGTTGTAGGTCTCGAGCGCGCGGATGGCGTAGGTGAGCTGATCGTTCAGCTCATAGGCCCGCGCCAAGTTGACGAGCAGCTTGTGCGCCGTGCAGTCGCGCCGATAGGCGTCCTCCCAGTAGGTGATGGCGCGCGTGTAGTCGGCCTCGTTGAAGGCCGCCTGACCCGCTTGGAACGCGCCCTTGGCCGCGGCGACGTCAGCCTCGGTCGAGGTCGTGACGCAAGCAGCGTAGGGAGGTAGCTCCTCAGCGGCGGCGGGCGCAGACCAAGCGAGGGATGACAGGAGCACCCCCGCGATGAGTGAGGGACCAGCGCCAAGGCGCACCAGGGGCAGACGAGCTCGGGAGGTGGACATAAGGCTAGGGTGGCGCAGCGGGGCGCGCCTCCCGGATAGCATACCCGCTCGCGCCCTGCCGTGCTCAATTTGGGTCCTTCGCAAGCGGGCTAGATAGTGCGAGAACCAAAGCGAGGCGCTGCGGGGCTCGCGGCGTCAAGCTGCCTTTGAGGATGCCTAGAATGCGAACAGCCATGCAAGCCTGGTGGTTGAGCCTGGAGCGCCGAGCGCGCCGCAGGATGACCGGCCGTAGTCCGCTCCTCATGCTGGGGCTCTTGACGCTCGCCTTGGTGTGCTTGGTGCCAGCGTCGAGCGCGAACGCTCAGGGCGCAGGAGACGGCACCGGGCAGAAGCTCGACTCGATCCGGCGCTACATGGAAAAGGGGCAGGGGCTTTATGTCGCAGGCAACTACACGGGCGCCGCGGCGGAGTTTGAGGCCGGCTACGCGCAGCACCCGTACAGCGCGTTCTTGTTCAACGCGGGCGTTTGCTACCAGAAGCAGGGGGACAACCCGAAGGCGCTCGACCGCTTCCGTGAGTACCTGCGGGTGGATCCAGGGGCACCCGACGCCGAGAAGGTGAGGGCGCGCATCGCGAGCCTGGAGGCTCAGGTGGTGAGCCCGCCGAGCGGCGACGCGGGGGTGGATGAAGACGCAGGCGCGGGTGAGGCGGGGGCAGTGACGCCCCCCTTGCCCACGGACGATCAGGACGCGATGCGCTCGCTCGTGGTGGTGGAGACCGATCCGCCAGGTGCGCCCGTGGTGCTGCATGAGCGCGTCAGCGGGTCAGCGCCGTTCAAGGTGGGCGGCACCAACCCGGGCTGGTCTCAGGTGTTCGCGGGCAGCGCGCCCGTCGAGACCTCGCTCGCCGTGGGGCACTATCAGATCGTGATCGAGAAGTTTCGCGACTTCAACGTCAGCCAGACGAACATTGATGTCCTCGCGGGTCGCGTGCACCACTTCAAGGCCAACTTGAGCCAGGGCGCGTTCATGGCCTTCCTGCGGGTGAGCGCTAACGTCCGTGGTGCGTACATTTACCTGGATGATCGCGGTAAAAAGCGCTCGGAGTGGGGGACAACACCCTACGGCGCGCTGGTGCCGTCTGGGGAGCGCGAGGTGCTGGTGGAGGCGCCTGGCTTCCAGCCGCTGCTCACCAAGGTGCAGGTGAAGCACGGCGAGCAGAAGGAGCTCGAGGTGACGATGCGGCGCGTGGAGTATGGCTTCATCCGCGTGGATGCGAACGCGCCGGACGCAAAAATCGCCATCGACGAGAAGCCGGTCGGGGTTTGGCGCAGCGGTGAAGAGCCCCTTGAGGTGAAGGTCTCAGCGGGGCGCCACCAGCTGACCATCGAGTCCTCTGGCCGGAAGACGTACGAGGGAGAGATTGACGTCCCCAAGGGACAGACGCTGCCCATCCGCGCGAACCTGATCCCCAAGTACCCGCGCGGCGCGGCTTGGACCCAGGCGGTGATCGGCGCGGTGGTGCTCGGCGCGAGCATCTACGTGGGGACCGAGTCAGACCGGCTCCACGATGAGCTGGTCGCGGATCGCGAGGCGGGTGTGCTGGAGGAGGGCGATGAGCGCATCACGCGCGGACAGATCTTCGCCATCGGCGCTGACGCTGGCTTCGTGGTGAGCGGCGTGCTGGGGGTGCTCGCCGTCTACAACTTCCTGAAAGATCCGCTCCCGGACTCGAGCATCAAGCAAGGTAAGCCGCTTGAGTTCCGCGACCCGAAGCAGGCGCGCCCGAGCGCGCGTCGGCTCTTGCCCAGCCGGCTAGCGGCGGAGGAGCGCGGCCCCTCGCGCCCAGCTGCTCGCGGCGCGTTGGGCAGCGCGGGGGGGCTGTACGTCACCCCCCAGATCTCAGGTCAGTCTGGCTGGCTACTTTTCGGAGGGAGCTTCTGATGGCTGCGTTCTCAAGCTTGAGCCGCCCAGGCCAACAACGTGAGCGGCGCGGGGCCCGCGCCTCGGGCGGCAAGCTGATCGGTGGGTTGGGTGTGCTGCTGTGCCTCACGATGGTGGTGGCGCCTGGGTGCTCTTGGGGTCGCTTCAGCGACGTCGGCGAGGACGCGCCGGTGCTGTTGCTCAAGAAGCCTGACAAGCTCAAGGGCGGCTTCGGGGTGAGCCTGTCGTCGGCCTTCGCGGGGGACACCACGCGGGTGCTCGTGGGTGGCGCGCCCAATCGCTCGCGCGGCGCGAGCTTCCAGGTGAGCCCAGGGCAGTCCGCCGTGGTGGACGCCGTGGACAGCGGCTTCTGCAGCGGGAACTCGGCGTGCATGATGGCGGGCAGCACCGCGGGGCTTGGGCTCGCGCGCGTGCCAAGCGGCGCCACGGGCATCCAACTTGAGCATTGCTTCGTGTTCGCGATCGGTGAGGCCGGCAACGGCACAGGGCTGCTCGCACGCTGCAGCGATCAGACGGAGTACGCCCTGGCGGTGCCGGCGGACGTGGACCGCCACCTGATTCGGCCCGCGCTCAATGGGGAAGAGCCCATCTCGCTCTACCTGGCGGCAGACAAAGACGCGCTGGCGTCGGTGATCGCCGGCGCCCCGGATCAGGTGCCTCCGCTGGCGTGGTTCTATCCACCCGATTCGCTCACGCCCATCTCGCTGCCGCCGCCGGTGAACGACCTGAGCTTCGGCAAGGCAGTCGCTTCCGCGCGGATAAGCGGGGGCGGGCGCTTGCTGGCGGTGGCCGCGCCAGGTGAGGACAAGGTGTACCTCTACCGGTGGCGCTCGGGGGAGGACGAGGCGACGCTCCTCGGTTGCCTCGGGGGTCAGCCGGGCTTCGGGCGCGCGCTCGCGAGCGGCCGCGTGACCCCAAGCGCCACGGACGACCTGGTGGTGAGCGACGATCGTCTGGTTTACGTGTTCAGCGGTGACGTGCTGGCGGAGCTGCCCGAGGCTCAGGGGGTGCCCAGCTGCAGCTTGGCGGGCCTGCCAGCCGGCGCGCTCGTCACGTCGTTCAGCTGCGGGACAGAGGCGAGCATTGAGGGCTGTGAGCGCTCCCTGTTCGGCGCCGCGCTTGAGGTCGCCGATCTCGACGGTGACGGCGACGGCGAGGTGCTGGTTGGCGCGCCGTTGATGACGGTGCGTGGCGTGGGGAGCGCCGGCGCGGTGCTGGTTTACGACGTCGAGGGCGAGCGCCCCTTCAACCTGCATGACGTGCTCTTCATGTCCTCCGCGGAGGAGGGCGATCAGCTGGGGCGGAGCCTGACGGTGGCGCGCTCCGGCGCGCAGGAGCTGGTGGTGGCTGGCGCGCCTGGCAACGAGAAGACGGCGCTCTTCTTCTGCTCGAACTTCACCTCAGGCCTCGGGCCTCGCTGCCAATAGGTTGGCCCTTAGCTGCTCGAGGATCCGATGTTGGAGGAGAAAAAGCAGATCCTGGTGGTAGACGACGAGCCGAACCTGCGCCGCGTGCTCGCGGCGCAGCTGGCTCGCGATGGCTATGAGGTGCTGGTCGCGGAGGATGGGGAAGAGGGCCTCGCCACCTTGGCCGATCACCACATCGACCTGGTGATCACGGATCTTCGGATGCCCAAGGTTGATGGCATGGAGCTGCTCCGCTCCGCGCTTGAGCTGGAGCCTGAGCTCCCCATCGTGATGATGACTGCGCACGGCACCGTGGACAACGCCGTGGAGGCGCTCAAGACGGGCGCCTTCGACTACATCACCAAGCCCTTCGATCAGGCTGAGGTGCGCGCGGTCGTGACCAAGGCGCTCCGCACCCGAGCGCTGTCACAGTCGCACGCGGGCCTGTCGCGCGGCGTGGGTGCGATGGCTTCCGGCAGCGCAGCTGACTCTGAGTCGCCGCCGGCGCCGCACGGCATCATCGGGCAGAGCGCGGCCATCCGCGCGCTGCGGGAGGCGCTCGATCGCATCGCCGACGCGCCGACCACCGTGCTCATCCGTGGCGAGAGCGGCACCGGCAAGGAGCTGGTGGCACGGGCCCTGGTGCGCGCCTCCAGCCGCGCTGATAAGCCGTTCATCAAGGTGAACTGCGCGGCGATCCCGCAGGGCGCCGTGGAGAGCGAGCTGTTTGGCTACGAGCAGGGCGCGTTCGCCGGCGCCGTGAGCTCCAAGCCAGGGCGGCTCGAGCTGGCGAGCGGCGGCACCCTGTTCCTGGATGAGGTGGGCAGCATCCCGATTGAGATCCAGGTGAAGCTGCTGCGCGCCTTGCAGGAGGGCGAGTTTGAGCGCGTCGGTGGCGTCAAGACGCTCCACGCGGACGTGCGCTTGATCGCGGCGACGCACGGCGATCTGCGGCGGCAAATTCAGGATGGTACTTTCCGCGAGGATTTTTACTACCGCCTCAACGTGGTGCCCTTGGTGCTGCCGCCGCTGCGCGAACGCGTCGAGGACGTCGCGCTCTTGTGTCAGCACTTCATCGCCAAGAGCAACCAGCGGCTGCGCAAGCAGGTCACGGGGCTCGACCCGATCGCAGAGCAGGCGCTGCTCGAGTACCCCTGGCCGGGCAACATTCGTGAGCTCGAGAACGTGATCGAGCGGGCGGTGCTGTTCTGCGATGGCCCGCGGATCGGGCTCGGGGATCTGCCGCCAGAGCTCGTCCACGCCAGCGCGCGGGGCGGCCAGGGCGCGCGCGAGCTTGAGGCGGCGTCGAGCGATGGCCTGAAGGAGCAGGTCAAGGCCGCCACCGTGCAGATTGAGCGCTCCTTGATCGCCAAGGCGCTCGATCAGACGGGCGGCAACGTCACGCACACCGCGCGGCTCCTCAAGATCTCGCGTAAGGGGCTGCAGCTGAAGATGAAGGAGCTGGGGCTCCGCGAGCGCGAAGACGTCAGGGAGACGTAGCGAGTGCGGCGCGTGACGCCTCACGCGGGGCGGCTGCTCGCCGCGCTGCCCGCACGAGCGGCGTCGCTGTCGCTAGTGTCAGCGCTGTGGTTCGGAGCCCTGACGGTCGTCGGCTGCGAGCGAGGCGGCGCGGCGCCGGCGCGCGAGGAGGCGCCAGCAGACGCCTCGCTAGACATCCAGCCGCGCGCGCCCGCGGAGCGCAAGGGCATGGTGTGGATCCCCCCGGGCGCGTTGGTCGCGGGCACGCCAGCCAGCGTCTACCCACGCGCCGCTGAGGCGGAGATGCCGGGCGAGCAGGTGATTTTGAAGGGGTATTACATCGACGAGTACCCCTACCCCAACGAGCAAGGCGCCATCCCGCTCACCAACGTGAACCAGGCGGAGGCGGCCTCGCACTGCGAGGAGCAGGGCAAGCGGCTCTGCTCGGAGCTCGAGTGGGAGCGCGCCTGCAAGGGCCCCAAGAGCCGCGTCTACGAGTATGGCGATGAGTACCGACCGGAGGCGTGCAACACCGGGGCGGCGCCGCGCATGCTCCCGAGCGGCATGCTGTTCGGGTGTCGCAGCGAGTTCGGCGTGCGTGATTTACACGGCGGCGTGTGGGAGTGGACGGGCAGCCCGTATGGGCGCGGCTCAAGCCCTGAGGGGCCGCAGCTCGGGACGCTGCGCGGTGGCAACGCCACCGCGGGTGAGGTGGTGGGGCGCTGCGCCAACTCGGCGTCTAGCGCTGTGGAGCGCCGCGCGGGCACGGTGGGCTTCCGCTGCTGCGCCGGGCCGCGCAACGCCGCGGAGGTGACGCTGCGCGTGGTGCGTGGCGCGCCGCTCACGCATGAGAGTAAGCTGGATAAGGAGCTCGCCGCGAAGATTGAGCGTTTGCTGCCGGCGGAGGCCGCGGCTGACCTCGGGCGCACGAGCGGCTTCACGCTGAGGTGGCTGTGGGTGTGGCGCCCGGTGGCGAACGAGGAGCTCACCATCGGCGGAGGCTGCGTCGGGTTGGCCTATGAGCCTCGCTGCGGCGTGCTGATCACGCGGGTGGTGCTCGGTGAGCCAACGCTGCTCGGCTGGGCCTCAAGCGGCCTCTTCGCCCCCACCTTGCAGCTAGATGTGGACGCGCGGGATCTGTGGCTGTTTGGGGGCGACCAAGCTGGGCAAAATCGGCGGCTGCTCGGCTACGTGTGGGGGCGCGTGGGGGTGGGCGCGGTGGAGCGCAGCCAGCCAAAGCCCGATCCGAAGCCGAAGCCGAAGCCGAAGGGCAAGCGGCGGTGAGTTAGACTGGCGAGGCGGCGCTTCAAGGGGTTGAAGGGCCGCCTGGATGCGCTGTGCGGCAGCGCTGGGTGCCTTCTGTCAGTGTTGCTGACAAGGCAGCTCAAGCCGTGATGCGGCGCTGGGCGCCTTCTGTCAGTGTTGCTGACACGGCAGCTCAAGCCGTGATGCGGCGCTGGTTGCCTCCAGTCAGTGTTGCTGACAATGCAGCTTCACGCGCGCCGCGAGGCCATCTTGGCGTCGCACCTGGCGGTTTAGCTGGGTGGCCTGAGCGCTGCGTGAAGACGCCTGGTGCGTGAACTTGCTGGTGGCGAGCTTGGCGGGCGTAGGGTTGCTCGGCGGCCCCGACGCCGCGCTCGGGGCCGCTTCGGGGAGCGCCGAAGGGGAGGACAGGACGAAGAGCTGGCTCGAGGGGGCGAGCGTCGGCGCGGGAGGACTGGCGCTCGCCCGTGTGGGTGGAGCGCCGAGCGTCGCCGCGTCGGCGGGCTTCAGTCCCAGCATCGCGTCGGTGGGCTTCAGCTCTGGCGTCGCTGTAGGGGCTGAGGCGAGCTGTTCGCAGGTGGTGGCTGTCTCTTGATAGAGCGCGGCGTAGCCAGCCTGGATGTCGCTCAGCGTCTCGTCAGCCAGGCTAAGGTCGCTCAAATCGACGCTCAGCTGCGCGTAGAGCGCGGCTAGCTCACGGTAGTGAGCGGGCGAGGCGTCGCCCGCGGTGAGGCGTGGCTCTCGCTCTAACAGCGCCTTGATGGGCGTCACGCCGGCTGTCACCGTCTCCGCCAGCGCGTTGCATTGGCTCGTGCGCTCGCGTAGCCCGCACCCGCAGAGGGGCAGGGCGAGCGCGAACCACAGCGGGGCATGCCAAGGGGTCACGCGGAGCACGCTAGCACCGTTCGCAGCGCCCAGCTGAGCGACCGGGGGGGAGCAGCACCCTGGGATGGGCGTCATCGCGTGTTGGGTGGTAGCGCTCGTGAGGTGGTGAGGCCTGACGGTACTCTCGGGGTAGGCGCGCTCTTCATTGCGCTGTTGGGCTTGGGCTGCGAGCGCGCTGAGGCGCCGGGTGATGAGCCGGGCGGTGTCATCCCGCTGCCGACCGTGAGCGCCGCGCCGCCGCGCGTGCACGCCTCATCCATCGGGCTCCCGCTCCCCACGCGCGCGGCGGGACCACGGGGGCTCTTATTCGCCAATCAGCGCCTGGGGCGCGTCGATGACGGGGCGCTCACCTGGCTCTCGCTTGAGACCTTAGAGCCGCTCGGGCGCCACCCGGTGGCGGAGCTGCGCGCCGCCTTGGTGCTGCGAGATGGCTCTGAGCTCGTGGTGGCAGACGGTGGCATGGAGCTGCTCGAGCGGCGCAGCAAGACGGGCGCGCCCATCAGGTTGCCGCGCCCGACGCTGCTCCCAGGCTCCCAGCTGTTCCCCGATCGGCGCCGCGATCGCGTGATTTGGGCGCAGCACCCGTTTGACCCTGAGCTCTACGAGTATGAGCTTGAGGCCGGCGCGAGCGCGCTGCTCCCACTCTCACGTGTGGTGTCCTTGCCTGACTATCAAGGGGGGGCGCTGAGCGCGCTCAGCGATGGCTCCTTCGTCTACGCCGTGGGTCGCGAGCTGCGCCAAATATTTCCGGGGGGAAAATATCGTGCGCTGGGTGAGCTGGAGGCAGCGCCGCGCCGCCTGCTCCCCGCGCGGCGCATCGATCAGTGTTGGGTGGTGGCTGAAGATGGCGCGGCGACGCTGGTGACGCTGAGCGGCCTCCGCGTGGCGCGACGGCTCGCGGCGCCGCCGGGCGGTGAGCTGTATGACGTCGCCTCGCTGGGGGAGGGCCTCGCGCGGCTGTGGGTCGCTCGCGTCGGGGAGGCACGCCAGGTGCGGCTCGCAGTGCATGACGGTGGCGGGCGCCAGGTGGTGGACGAGGCGCTGCCCAAGTCGCCGCGCGACGACGGCTTAGCGCGCGAGGGGTGGCTCGCCGACGTGACGCGGAACCTGGAGCTAGCGGCCGCCGCCGAGCTCGGCGCGGTGGCGGTCGGTGGTCCGGACTCGGTGCGGCTGTGGCGTCTGCCGAGCGGCGCGCGCGTCGAGTGGACGGCGCCTGCTGAGGGCGCCGCGGCGCCTAGCGCTCCAGGTGAGTGAGGCTGACTTAACCGCGCGCGGCGCTCACCGGATGCTCACCCAGGTGCCTTCGCCGCGGGGGCCACCCGAGCGCACGCTGTGCCAGCCCTCGGGCAGGCTGGGGCTGGTGAAGTCGAACAGCCAGCGCGCGTCGCGGACTGAGAGGTTCACGCAGCCGCCGCTCATCGGCTCACCGAAGCGGTCGTGCCAGTACGCCGCGTGCAGCGCGAAGGGCATGTGGAAAAACTGCGTGAAGGGGACGTCGGTCAGGTAGTAGCGCCGCCTCTCAGGATCTGGGCTCATGGTGGTGGACAGGTGCTTCCACTCGATGCGGAACGTGCCGGTGGGCGTCGTGTTCTTACGGTCAGGTCCCCGCCGCGGTTTGTAGCCGCTCGCCCCCGGTGAGATGAGCGTCGTGAACACGGGCCGCTCGCCCTCATACGCTGTGAGCGTCCCTTGGAAGATGGAGACGTCAATCCAGCGCTCCTTCGGCGCGAGCGTCACCCCGCGGAGGCGCTGCTGGGTGACGACGCCCACCTCATCTTGCGCCACCCAGAGGCTGTCCTCTGTGGTCTCCAAGTAGCGCCGCCCGCGCTGCCAGCGCGCGCGCCCGGTGAGCCCCACGGAGCCCAGGCGCTCAAAGCGGTGCGCGTCGGGCGTGAGGCGCGCCGCGTCTTGTGGGTCGTCGCTGAACGGCGACTCCTGAGCGCCACCCGCATTGACGTCAGCGTCGCTGACTTCATCGTCCGCTTGAGTCGCCGCGGCGTGGACCTCAGCTGTGCGCTTGAGCCCGCTTGGGGCTTGGGGGCTGCCAGCCGCCTTCACGGCGTCGCGTGGCTTGTCGGGGGTGGCGCTTGGCGTCGCCGTCAGGGTGGTGAGCGTCGTGCGGCTCGCGGCCGTGGAGAGCCGCCAAGCGCGCGTCTCGTCGCTGCGGAAGAACGCGAGCGGCAGACGCTGGGACCCATTGAGCCGAACCCCCTGAAAACCCGACGGCCGAAGCTCACGCACCTTGTCCTTTGGCACCACCGTGAGCTCGGGCGTCATCAGGAAGCTGCGGCCTCCGGCGGTGAACTCGTGGATGAACGAGATGCTGGAGCGCGGGGGCACGATCCCGAGCCGAGCCCGCCCAGGCTGCCCCAGGGCCACGTGCCAAGGGGAGTCTTGGCTTGCTTGGAGGAAGCTCGGGGGCTCGCCGCTCGCCGGTGCTGCGCTCGCGCCGCGCAGCCGCCACAGGGCGCGGGGTGGCGGTGGCTCGCCCTGGGCCTGTGCCTCACGCACCGCGCGCACCGCCGCGAGGTGACGCGCGAGCTCATACTCGCTGCGCGCCTGCTCGGGCTCCGTGGGGACACGGCTGTAGATGGGCGTCTCGATCGACTCGCCGAAGCGCAGCGGCGCGTCCTTAGCCGCGCTGCCACCGAGGTCACGAGTAAAATCTACGTGGAAATGTTGCTTGGCGACCACCAGCGGGTGTGAGCTGTCGGTGGTGGTGGTGCGATCCAGGCACACGTGGCCCTCAGGCGCCACCGGGTAGAAGCCGCCGGGGGCGGGGCAGTCATGGGTCGGCTTCGCGGGGCCCGTGGTGCGGACGCCTTGCCCCAGCCGTAGGGCGCCCACCTCCGCCGCCGCTTGGCTCGGGCGCGCGCGGATGAAGACGCGGAGGTCGAGCGCGTAGATCCCCTCAGCGCGCTCGGGAGCTGGGCTCGGCTGCGCTGGGCTCGGCGTGGGCGTGGCGCTGGGATCGCCAGGGACTCCCCGGCGTTCCGCATTAGTCTTCTTAGCTGACTTATTGCTCAGCCCGCGCGAGACCGCATCAGTCTGTTTGGCTGACTTTTTGCCGGTGGCCTTTGAGTGCGCCCCTCGGGCCTCGCGCGGCGCGGTCTCGTTGCCCGCCGTCGAGCTGCTCGGCTCGCCAGGGGGCCCCTGGCAGGCGAGCAGCATAAGCGGCGCGCTGAGCGAGGACAGGCGGCGGTGCAGGGCGGCCATGCAGGGCGTGTGCCCGAGCGGCGCCGAGCGGGCCAAGAACCCCGCTGAAGCGCACGCTTCGCGGGGAGATCGGGTGCGCTAGTGAGGCGCTTCGCGCTGAGAGTTGGTGCGCTGCTGAGGCGCTTCGCGCTGAGAGTTGGTGCGCTGGTGAGGCGCTTTGCGCAGGGCAGACGCTGCCCCCAAGTGCGGGCTGAAACTTGGCCCGAAAGGGGCAAGTGCGCGCATGAACGAGGGCTCTAGCCTCCTCGATCCTCCGCGTCGCCGACCGGCGCGCGAGGCCACCCAGGAACGGCCCCCTCAAGGAAGTGGCATGCTGGTCTCCCCCACCGCCGAATCAGAACTCCAGAGCTTACGTAAGCTAGCGGAGGCGCAGGCAGCGCAGCGCCGCGAGCGCCTCACCAGCGCGCACCTGCTCGCGACGCTCGCGCTCAGGGTGGGCCCGGCGGCTGAGCTGCTTGAGGGTCGCGGGCTGAGCGGTGAGCGGCTGTTGCGGGCGGCCCGGGCCAGCACCGACGATCTAGACCAGCCGATCCGCGTCGCGCTGTCTGCGGCGCAGGACGTCGCGGATCGTATGGGCGCGCGCGCCCCGAGCGCCACGCACCTCCTGGTGGCGCTCCTCAACGAGCCTCGGAGCGCGGCGTATAAGGCGCTGGAGCAGTGCGGCGTCGAGGTGGCGCGGCTCCGCATCGAAGCCATGAACGTGGGCCTGGGCCTGGTGGGGCGGCGCAGGATCGTGACGCGCAAGTCTGAGCTCGAGGTGAGCGCGGCTCCGCGCGGTCGCGGGGTGGCGATCCCGCTGTTCCCGCCCGCAGGCGGCCCGCGCACAGGACTCAGCGCGTCCCCCAAGCCAGGCGCCGCGGCCCGCGTCAGCGAGCCCCCCGCTCCACCTGAGGCCAGCTCGACAGCTAAACTAACGATTGAGGCGGACGCCCGCTCGACGGGGATCCCCGCGCGCGAGGCTCAGGAGCCTCAGCGCCCCTCGCGCGCCGACGCTCCCCCAAAGGACGCCGCTGGTCAGACCCCAGCAAAGCGCTCTGAGCCAGCCGAGCCTAGCCGGCTACCGAGCGCGCCAAGCGCTCCGAGCGCGGCGCCCCCTGACCGGTCACTGAAAAATCCACCGGGAAATAAGGCAGCGCGCAGCAGTCGCCTCAAGGGCAAGCCGCGCGGCGCCGAGCAGCGCTTCCAGCTCGACGCGAAGCGCCAGCCGGCGCTCAGCGCCTTCGGTAAGAACCTCAGCCTGGCGGCGGCGCGCGGCGAGCTCGACCAGGTGGTGGGGCGCGACGCCGAGGTGCAAGAGCTGCTCGACGTGCTGGCCAAGCGCCACGGCAACAACCCCTGCTTGGTTGGCGCCGCGGGCGTGGGCAAGACCAGCGTGGTGCGCGCGCTGGCGCAGCACGTGGCGGACGCCGAGCCAGGCAGCGTGGATGAGCGCGTCATCATTGAGATCCCGGTGGGCGAGCTGGTGGCTGGCACCGGCGTACGCGGCGCGCTGGCGGAGCGGCTTCAGCGGCTCCGGCGTGAGGTGCGTGAGGCCGAGGGGCGCGTGGTGCTCTTCTTTGATGAGATCCACCAGCTCCTATTAGGTGAGGCGGCTGACGAAATCGCCGGCGAGCTGAAGCTCGCCTGGGCGCGAGGTGAGCTGCCGTGCATCGGGGCGACCACCCAGGCGGAGTACCAACGCACCCTGGGCGCTGACGCGGCGCTCGCGCGGCGCTTCACGCGCGTGGAGGTGGACGAGCCCTCGCGGGAGGACGCGCTGGCGGTGCTCGCGGCGCTGGCGCCCGCCTACGAGGCGCACCACCACGTAAGCTACCAGAACGAGGCCTTGGAGCGCAGCGTGGCCTGGAGCGTGCGCTACATGCCCGGGCAGATGCTGCCAGACAAGGCCGTGTCCATCATCGATCTCGCGGGCGCGCGGGCGCGGCGCCGGCGCGCTCCGGAGGTGAGCCCACAGCTGGTGGCCGAGGTGGTGAGCGACCTGGCGGAGGTGCCTGTCGAGCGCCTGCTAGAGACCGACGGCGCGCGGATGCTGCGCCTCACGGAGCTGTTGAGCGAGCGGGTGGTGGGCCACGAGCGCCAGCTCAGCGCGATCGCTAAGATACTACGTAGAAACACAGCAGGCCTGACGGGCCGCCGTCCGATCGGCACCTTCCTGCTGCTGGGGCCGACGGGCGTAGGCAAAACGGAGACCGCCAAGGCGGTGGCGGAGGTGCTGTTTTACTCTGAGCGCTGCATGACGCGGCTCGACATGGCGGAGTACAGCGAGCCGCACGCGGTGGCGCGGCTGGTGGGCGCGCCGCCAGGCTACGTGGGGCACGAGGCGGGCGGGGCGCTGACGGAGGCGGTGCGCAGGCGGCCTTACCAAGTGGTGCTGCTCGATGAGATCGAGAAGGCGCACCCCGAGGTGCTCGAGACCTTCCTCGGCGTGTTCGACGAGGGGCGCCTCACCGACAGCAAGGGCCGCACGGTGGACTTCACCAACACGGTGATCTTCATCACCTCCAACCTCGGCGCGCAGGCGCTCAGCGCCACGAGCAAGCGCCCCGTAGGTTTTGGGTTTGGCAAGGCGGTCGCCGAGGCGAGCGCCGTCGCGGCAGAGACTGAGGCCGCCGTCGTCGCGGCGGCGCGCGCGGCGCTCGCGCCTGAGCTGTACAACCGCATCGACGAAGCGCTGGTGTTCCAGCCGCTCAGCCGTGACGCTGTGCGCGAGATCACGCGGCGCCTGCTCGCGCGGCTGGGGGAGCAGCTGTGGACTGAGCGCAGCGTGGAGCTCACGGTGGATGACGCGGCGCTCGACGCCTTGCTGGAGCTGGGCGGCTTCGACATGAGCCTCGGCGCGCGCCCCATGAAGCGCACCTTGGCGCGCCTGGTCGAGGCGCCGCTCGCCGAGCAGCTGCTGAGCGGCGGCGCCCAAGCGGGAGACCGTGTGCACGTGAGCGCCGTTCACACCGGCGGCGAGGCGCAGATCACCGTTGAGGTGCAGCGCAGCTGAGGCCAGGTGGCGCAGAGTCAGCGCAGCTGACGATTAAGGCTCGCTCGGCGCGCAGCTGAGGCCAGGGGGCGGGGAGTCAGTGCAGCTGACGCACTGAGGGCGGCCTGTGTAGGCCGCCCTCACAATTGCTACACGGAATTGTAGGGGTTTCGCCCCCAGGTTCGCTAGCCGCGCTCAGAGAGGTAGGGGTGGGTTTGAAACCCACCCCCATCCAAGCTTTGCTAGCCGCGGGCGGCGCGGCGGCGCCGCATCAGCAGCAGGCCCGCGGCGCCAAGCAGCGCCAGGCTGGAGCCGCCGGTGCTGCCGGAGGGCACCTGACAGCCGCAGCCGCCCTCTTCGGTGGTGTTGCCGGCAGGCGGGTTGAAGCCGCCGCTGCCGCCGCTGCCACCGCCCGTGCCGCCGGTGCCTGGGTCCGGCAGGTTTTCTCCGACGCCGTAGCCGAGCACCTCGAACTCCTGCACCGGGCTGTCTGGGTCGTTGCTGGTCACCGTGATGGTGGCGCGCTGGCTGCCAGCGCGCGTGGGCCGGAAGCTGACCGTCAGGTCGTAGATCTGCTCTGGGCCGAGCTGGGTTGAGGTGATGCCCAGGGTGGAGAACTGCGGGTCCGAGCTGGAGAAGGTGAGGCTGGCGCCGAGCTCACCCGTGTTGTCGATGGTGACCTTCTTGTCGCTCTTGTTGCCCGTCTCCACCTGGCCGAAGTCGACGAAGTTCGAGGGGACGAACACGTTCGGCAGCGGGATGTGCACCATCTGCGTGGGGAAGGTGAGCGGGATGGGCGTGCTGCTGAATGGGAAATCCAGCCCGACGCTGATCGGGAAGCTGAGGCTGATGCCGAAGCCCGCGATGGAGGTGATGTTGATCACCGGCAGCATCTCCAGCGTGCCGTCGTAGGTGAGCGTGCCGCGGGGGACGACGGCGAACTCCAGGTAGTTGCCGTCGGACATCGGCAGCTGAGTGACGCCGTCGACGGAGGTGATGGGGCCGCCCGAGCCCACGATTTGCACCTCAGTCGTTTGGTACGTGAACGTGGTGTCCGTCCGGGCGTTGAAGCTGAAGCTGCCGGTGATGATGTCGTTGAAGCCGCCGCTGCCGACCAGATCCCCCAGCTGCTCGAAGGTGACGGCGAACAGCCGGCTGTTCGCGAGATCGTTACCCGTCACGTTCAGGCTGACCGGATCAAACGCCCAGGGGACGAAGGTGGTGCTCTTGGTCACCATGTAGTTGAACTGCGAGCCGGGCAGCAGGTTGATGAGGTCGTTGGCGTCGATGTTGATCTCCGTTTGACCGCCAAAGCCGATCAAGCCTGCGAGATCCAAATACAGACCAAACTCCGGGGTGAGGCTGTGGGAGATTTGAAACTTCGCGGACGGCGCGGTGGCGGGCCGTAGATCGAGCTCGAAGGCGTCCGTCGTGGGCCAGGTGGCTTGGATCACGGCGTCCTTAGGCATGTCCACCAGGAACACCGGGATGGAGCCCTCACCACCGCCCACCGGATCGAACGCGATCTGCGCGCGGACCTGGAACTTCTCCCCGCTGCAGTGCGGGGTGGGGCCGCTGCACTTCGGCACCCAGCCGGTGTCGATGCTGGTCTGGAGCCTGTCGTTGCCCTCGATGCGCGGCTTGAGGCCGCCCATGGAGCAGAGCAGCGTGCTCGGGTCGCAAGCCTGGGCTGCGGCCTCACCTACGTAGCTGACAGAAGCGGCGGCGAGGGCGACACCGCTGACGAGCAAAGAATGACGGAGGGTGGACATGGGGGCCTTTCTATAGGGATCAAGCCGAGGCAAATAAAGCAGGCGCCTTGACGATGACGGCGGGGAGGCGCGGTGGAGAAGGAGCTGCGGCCAGCGAGTGAAGGTGATTGAAGTTGGCAGCGAGTGAGGTCAGGAGAGGAGCGCTTGAGCGCAGTAGCCGCCGAGGTTAGCGCGCGCGGCGCCGACGCGCGAACACGAGGCCCGCGCCGACACCGAGACCGAGGAGTGACACGGCGCCGAGCGGCGCGCTGCCGAGAGGCGCTGTGCCTGAGCGCTGCCCCCCCACCACGCTACAAGCGCAGCCGGAGTCTGTCTCCGTCGCGCCGTTCGCGCTGCCGCCTGGGTTCCAGGGGGTGCTGCCGCCGCTGCCGCCATCGGGGTAGTTGGGCCGCTCTTGGCCGACGCCCGTTCCCTTGAGCGTGAACTTGAGGAAGCGGTTGTCAGGATCATTCGTGACCAGGGTGAGCTCACCGTTGAAGCTGCCCGCGGCCTTCGGGTTGAAGCGCAGGTTCACCGTGCCGGATTGGTCAGGATCGATGAGCGATGAGGTGCTGAGCAGGGTGAAGTGCTCGGCGTGTGTCGAGCCGAGGAAGCCGATCACCCGCGCCTTAGCCTCCCCGATGTTGTCGAGGTTCACCTCACCGGCGCTGCGGTCCCCCACCACCACCTCGCCGAAGTCCACCTCCAGGCTGGAGGGCGTGGGGATGTCAGGCAGTGGCACGTGCACGCGCACCGGGTCGAACACGAACTCCTGCGCGCCGAGCGGGAAGTCGATGGGGTAGTCGACGAAGGGGATGTCGAAGTCGAAGCCGAGCACCTCAATGAAGAAGGTGGGCACCAGGTGGATGGCGCCGGTGTAGCTCACGCTGCCCTCCGGCCACACATCGAACTTCGCGTAAGCGCCGCCAGCGAACGGGCTGGTGGTGGAGTCCCCCTTGTCCGTGATGTCGCGCTCAGCCGGTTCCACACGGATACGGTGGGTGGTGTAGACGGCGGACAGCTCACCGTACACATCCAGCGCCACGCCGCCCTTGCTGATTTGGCTGGGGATGCCCGCCAAGCCAAGCAGGTTCACCGAGAACAGGCGGAAGGTGTCCGTGAAGGCGGAGGCCGGCGGGCTGCCGTCAAACGCCCAAGAGTTGAAGGTTTTTTCGCGCTTGAGGTGGAAATCCACCTGGGGGAAGAAGGGGATGTCCCCCGTCCACTTGATGGAGATGCCGAGCACCTTGGTGTCCACCCGCGCCTGCGCGCCCACCTCGAGCCCGTAGTCGAACATCAGGTAGCCGCCGTTTCGCACGCCGGGCGTGAGGTGGCGCAAGGCTGGGGGCCAGTCCGTTTGCAGGATGCCCGCCAAGTCCACCTGCGTCATCGCGGGGACGCGCACGAAGAACCGCACCTGGAGCGGTGACCCGCTGGGGATCCAGTTCGTGTCCCAGTCAAAGGCGATCGGCAGCTCGACTGTCTTTGAGAAGAAGAGCGGCGCGTTCGTGCAGCTCAGCTCGACGTCGTCGCAGTAAATGGCGAGCACGTCGCCCGGGTCGAGCGCTGGGCCTGGCGCGCCAGCGTCGTCAGCCCAGGCGGTGCTCGTGAACAGCGCGGTGCTCGCGAACAGGGTAGCGCCGAGCGCGAACGGGAATACGAGGTGCTTCATGACTGCTTCTTGGCGGGTGGGTTGGCAGGATGACGCGAAGCGTGATGGCGTGCTGAGGCCATAATCCGCCCGCACAGCCTACCACAGCAACCAGGCCCTGGCCTCGCTCCTCGCGCGCTCGCCAGCGCTTTCCCGCGGGGCTTCGCCAGGGGCTAAACGCCTCACTTTGGGTCGCGAAGCGGGCGCTGCCATCGCAAGGCGTCGGGTCGGCCTAGGGTAGGGCGAGCTGTGGCGGAATCCAATCGCGGTGTAGCTAGCGCCGGCCGTGACGCCCGTTTGTTTTTTTGGGGGGGGGGTTGGAGGGCACCGCTCCAGCGCGGCGCTGCAAGCAGCTACGGCGCGGCGCTGAGCGCGCGTCGGTAGCGCTCCCGGCGGACATCGTCGCGGAGCACGTCGTAGGCTTCGTCGAGCACCTCGACGATCAGGTTGACGTCCTCTCCCAGGTCGACGAGCCGCGCCGTGAGGAGCTGGGAGGGCTCAAACTCGCGGCGCAGCGAGAGGTAGGCGCGGCGGATGTCGTACGCCGTGGCGTCGCGGGTGAGGCCCAAGAGCGCGAAGTAGTCCGCCTCGTCCACTAAGCGACGGCGGGCCCGAATGCGCTCACGCAGCGCTTCGTCATCGAGCCTGTCCATCGCGGGCGGCGGCTCGGCGGCGCCGCGCGCGGGAGGTAGCGCGTTCAAGACCCCGAGGGCGCTCAAGGCGTACAGCGCCGGCGCGAAGTCGCTCCCCGTGGTGCTCAGCACCTCGCTGAGCGTCGCGCCGCTCAGGCGCGCCACCCACTGCGTCTCCGTCTCGCTCAGGGCGCACTCCCCGAGCAACGCCGCGCTCGCGCCGAGCGCGAGCCGCGCGCCTTGACCCCCTAGGCGCCGCGTGGCCTCGGCTGGGTCCACCGCGCGGCGCACCACCTCCACCAGCACCTCGGCGCCTGTGGCCCCGCCGAACACCGCGGGCTCGGCCTCTAGCCGCCCTGGGATCTGCTCCTCGAGCTCCACCGAGCCCGCGGGCATCGATAAGATGCTGCTGAGGATCCACTCCGCGTGACCGCGCAGCACGGGCCACAAGTCATCCTGGCGGAGATGACCATGGGCGATCAGCGCGGCGCCAGCGTGGCGACCAAACGGGGGCAGGCGCCGCCCAAGCGTGCTCGCGACCTCTTGGCTCAAATGGCCGCCCTGCACCAGGAAGTGCACCAACGTTTCCGTGTGGATACCAGACACGGCGGTGACGAAGTCGCCGTCGCGCAGCACCACCCGGCGGATCCCGGCGTCGTGCTCGAAGGCGACACCTCCGCTGAAGCGCGCGCGCACCGCCGCGGCGACCACGCGCACGGCGTCCCCGCTTTGGAGCACCTCGGGCACGATGAGCGCCGGCGCGCTGTGCTGCTGGCCTGGCTGCGCTGGCTGCTCTGGGGGCCGCGCAGCCAGCTGGCCGCTGAGAGCTCCCTGGGCGCCGCCGCCCCAGGAGTCGTCAGCTGTGCTGCCGATGGGCGGGTCGCTCAGCGTAGGCGCCGCTCGCGACTCGGTGCGCGTGGTGGCGGGGATGTGGTCGGCCGCGGTCTGCGCGCTGAAGGGCGGAGCCACGGTGGGCATGATGTTGGGGCTGAGCGGCGCCCAGGCGCGATCCGCGGGGGCCTCTGAGGTGAAGGTGCGCGCCGGGGGTGGCAGCGCGGGCAGGCGCGGGGGCGCGAGCTGGGCGCTCAGGGCGTCGGGCACGGCTGACTCGCGGTGGCGCGGCGGGGGTGGGGTGGTGCGCCGCCGCGCGGCCTCGCTCAGCGGATCGGGGGACGAGGGCGGGACCAGCCCGGTGCTGGTGATGCCGCGCGCGCTGGTCAGGTCACCTGGCGCTGATGAGATGGGGCCGGCGGCCGCGGTGGTCTGCGCCATGCCGAACAGGCTCGTCTCAGGGCGCTCGACCTCATGGGTGGTGAGCAGCGCTCGCTCTGAGCGGGGCGGGCCTGGCTGATCGCGGAGGGCGTCGGCGGTGTCCACCTCACCTTGGCGTGCGTCCCCGGACTTTGGCGCGCCTTCAGGGGTGGAGCGCGTGGCGTACGCCGCCTGAGACGCCGCGGAGGACTCGTCGTCCAGATCGAGATCGTCGAGCGGATCGTCGAGCGCCGCGAGCACATCAGGTGGCAAGAGCGCGTCGACCTCCTCCTCTGGGGAGAGGCGCGGCGGAGGTGAGCTCGACACCAGGTGATCGGCTGGCCCGCGCGCCACGCGCTGCTCGGCGCGCGCCAAGAGGTGGGTCAGATTGGGGCTCATGGAGTGCGACGACGCGGGCCCCTCGTGCTCCAGCGCCTCAGCGTCGAGGCTCACGCCGAGCGGCACTGGGGGTGGCAAGCTCGGGGCGCCCGAGTCGTGGTCGTCGGCGCCCGGCGGGCGTGAGCTGGCGAGCACGCTCTCATTGATTGAGATCAGCGGATCGATCGAGCGCCGCGGTGGGTTGGAGCTGTGCGGGTGCCCTCGGCGGTCGCTGTCTGGGGCCGACGGTGGGGCGCTGCTCGTGAGCACCGCGCGATGGGGTAGCGGCGCCGAGCTTGGCCCGGCTTGCTCGCCGCGCCGATCGGGGGGGTGGCTGGAGCTGCCCTCCGGGGCGCTCGCTAAGCCAATCAAGGCTTCAACCTTGCGGAGCAGCGCGAAGGTGTCCACCGGACGCAAGAACACACCGCTCGACTCGTGGATCACCGCGTCGGCCATCTCACTCAGGGTGCGCCCAGGCTCACCGAAGAAGATGAGATCGACGCCGCTGCCGCCGGGGACGTAGCGTAGGCGGTGGGTGGTCTCGAGCGCGGCGTCGGCGTCCACGTCACACAGGATGAGCGCGGGTCGCTGCACCGTCACGCGCCCCACCAGCATCGACAGGGGCACGTCGACCACTGCGTAGCCGCGCTCACGCAGCGCCTTGGTGAGCCGCTCGGCCTCAGCTGAGGCGTCGCTCACGAAGATGAGCGGCGCGCTCCTAGCGGACGACAGGGCAGGATCGGAGGGGCGCTCTCTGCTCGAGTCATCCCGCGACACCTGCGCAGTCTAGGCATGCAGGGGCGCTGGACGCTAGGCCGGCGGTGGGTCACCGCCCCCGAGGCGCTCGGCGATCCACACGCCCAGCTTGGGCACCGCAGGCGCTGCCACCACCACCACGAACAGGAAGGCGATCACCAGGAACTCGCCACGGGTAAGATCGAGCGCTTCCACCCAGTCTCGATATCATACTCAGCACCCAAGCGCCCTGTGCTGGTCTGCCGCACGGTGCCGAGGGCTGGGTGTTCAGCGCTTCCTCCCGCTCAGGGCCGCGCAGGGTGCTCCGGGCACCTGGCAGCGCCGAACAGCGCTCGCGAACCCCCCGATCCCCCCGCTGAATTGGCGCTACAGCGTCCCTAAGCGATACACCAGCACGAGCTCGCCTCTGCCATGGCTTGGAGCCGCCGTCTGCCCACCGCTCTTGATCTGGGAGCTGGTGCCCTGCGTTCCGTCTTGTGTCAGCGTCGTGGATCCGCCAGGAAGCGCCATGCGGGTCGTCGTGGGGTTAGGCAGCAACCTAGGGGACCGCTTGGGGCACCTCCGCTACGCTCACCAGGCGCTCGGAGCCCAGGGTCAGGTGCTCGCGTGTTCGAGCGTGTATGAGACCGCTCCGGTTGGCCCACCACAACCCGACTACCTCAACGCCGCCCTGCTGCTTGAGACCTCCCTCTCCGCGCCGGCGCTGCTCAGCGAGACGCAGCGCATCGAGCGCACTCGGGGGCGGGATCGGCGCGAGCGCTGGGGTGCACGGACCTTGGATCTCGACCTGTTATGGGCGGACCAGCCAGGCCGCTGGGGGGAGCTGACCGTGCCCCACCCAAGGCTGATGGACCGCGCCTTCGCGCTGGTGCCGCTGCTTGAGGTGCTGCCAGAGCCTGAGCGCGCGCCTTTTGAGGAGGCGCTTGAGCGGCTGCAAGAGGCTGGTTTGCGACGCTATGCCGCGGGCCTTGAGGGTGAGCTCAGGGCCACACCGGATCATGAGGCGAGCCCGGGCTATCGTCCGATTTAAGGCGCCCTCAAGAGATCCGATGGGTGCGCACGGTAACCCTCTTGTCGCCCTAGACTCCGCTAGCGCGAGGTGGTAGAGGCGCCGCGCCCACTAGGGCCAGAGCACCCCGCTCTGCCAGCGTCAGGGGTCCTTCCGGGGGCCTATTCAGCGCGCTGGGTCGCCGCCTGGCGGCGCGCGGGGGCCAGTGTTTCGGTGTGGCCGCCTCGGCCCCACCTCCTGCGCTAAAAGGCAAAGGTTTTCAACGGGATGCCAGCTTTGGGATTCATCGAGTCAAGCAGCGCCTCGGCCCTCGGCGGAGCGCGGCTGCTAGCGGCCATCGAGGTCGATTTCGATCTCTCCTTCATCTTACAGATGGTCGTGTTCGCGGCCCTGGCGGTGCTGCTCAAGGGCCTCTTGTTCGACCGCGTGCTCAAGGTGTTCGAGGAGCGTGAGCGCCGCACGGACGGCGCGAAGGCTGAGGCCCGCGCGATGCAGGAGCGCTCAGGTGAGCTGCTGCGGCGCTACGAGGCCGAGCTCGATCGCGTGCACCAGGTGGCGGCGGTGGAGCGCGAGCGGGTGCGCGCGGAGACCACGAAGCTGGAGGCCGCCATCCTCGCGGAGGCGCGCGAGGCGGTGGGGCGCATCGTGGACCACGGGCGCGAGCGGCTCGAGGCCGAGGTGAAGTCGATGCAAGATGAGCTGTCACGGCAGTCAGGTCCCCTGGCTAGCCAGATCGCGAGCAAGGTGCTCGGGAGGGAGCTGTCATGAGCCGCTGGGTCACGCTGCTGGCCGCTGCGCTGATGCTGGCGCTCAGCCCGGTGGCGCTCGCCGCGGGCGATGGCGACCACCATGGCATCAACTGGTACTACGGGAACCTGGCGGAGAAGGAGGAGCTTGAGGAGCCGAACCTCCTGTTCCGACCCAAGGGGATGCCGTCGCCAGTGAGCGCGCTGGTCATCAACTCGCTCATCCTCTACTTCTTGATCTTCAAGTTCGGCGCCGCGCCCATCCGCGAGGCGCTGAAGAAGCGCAAGCAGGGGATCATGGCGGGGATGGATGAAGCCGCGCGCATGAAGCGCGAGGCGGCCGAGCAGCTCGCTGGCTTCGAGGCCAAGCTGAAGCACATCGAGGATGAGGTGGAGCGGGTGAAGCTCGAGGTGCGCCAGGTGGCTGAGTCAGAGCGCGACGCCATCTTGCGGGAGGCCAAGGAGCGGCGTGAGCGCATGGAGCGCGAGGCGAAGCTCCTGGTGGAGCAGGAGCTGAAGGCGGCGCGTGAGTCGCTGCACCAGGGCGCGGTCAAGAGCGCGATTGGCTCGGCCACGGCGCTGCTCACGAAGCAGCTGTCGGCGGCCGATCAGCAGCGGCTCGCGGAGGAGTACTTGGCCTCGCTCGATCGAGCCGTCATCACCAAGGGAGGTGCGGCATGAGCAGCGGTGCCGTCGCGGAGCGCTACGCGCGCGCCATCTTCGAGTTGGCTGAGGAGGCCTCCCAAGTGCCTCAGGTGGCTGACCAACTGGGCAAGCTGGCTGACATTTACTCGGGCAGCCGTGAGCTCAGGGTGGTGCTCGAGAACCCGCTGGTCACCGCTGAGCAGCGCGCGGCCATCTTGAAGGACCTCGGGGCGCGGGTTGGGCTCGGCCCGCTCGCCACCAACAGCGTGCGCTTGATCGCCGCGCGGCGACGCCTGTTGGCGCTCCCCGAGATCGCCGCGCACATCCGTCAGCTCGCCGACCAAAAGGCGGGCGTCATCCGCGCTCAGGTGACCAGCGCTGCGCCGCTCAGTGAGGAGTTCGTGGTGCGCCTGAAGGCGCAGCTCGAGCGCTCCACCGGCAAGCGCGTCCAGCTCGAGCGCTCGACGGATCCATCCCTCATCGCGGGCATCGTCACCCGCATCGGCGATCACACGGTGGACGGCAGCGTCCGTGGTCGTTTGAGTGATCTTGAGCGTCAGCTGCTGCCAGGCACCTGAACGCCCCTCGTGGGTGGCTCCACCACCCACCGCCTCGCTCTGCGAGGCCCCCCCAAGCAATCGTAAGTAACCCGAACCAACTCTTCGCGGCGCCTCGTGCCTCACGGCGGCGGTCGCACCCAATCGCACAACCACTTGAGCCAGCTCGGCTCACGGAAGGCACCATGCAGCTCAGCGCCGACGAGATCTCCCAGATCATCAAGAAGCAGATCCAGAACTACGACCGCAAAGCGCTGGTCACCGAGACGGGCACCGTGCTCACGACGGGTGACGGCATCGCGCGGCTCTATGGTCTGGAGGGCGCCATGGCGGGTGAGCTGGTGGAGTTCCCCGGCGAGCTCTACGGCTTGGTGCTGAACCTGGAGCGGGACTCGGTGGGTGTCGCGGTGCTCGGCGACGCGACCGGCGTCCGCGAGGGTGACACCGTGAAGCGCACCGGGCGCATCGCGGATGTGCCGGTGGGCGACGCCCTGCTCGGCCGCGTGGTGAACTCACTCGGGCAGCCGGTGGACGGCAAGGGGCCGCTCGAGACCAAGGAGCGGCGCCGCATTGAGATCAAGGCGCCGGGCATCATCGGGCGCCAGCCGGTGAAGGAGCCGCTTCAGACGGGCCTCAAGGCCATCGACGCCATGATCCCGATCGGGCGCGGCCAGCGCGAGCTCATCATCGGCGACCGCCAGACGGGTAAGACGGCGATCGCGATTGACACCATCATCAACCAGAAGGGCAAGGGCGTGCAGTGCGTGTACGTCGCCATCGGCCAGAAGGCGTCGACGGTGGCCCAGGTGGTCGATCGCCTGCAGAAGCACGGCGCGATGGAGTACACGACGGTCGTCATCGCGACGGCGGCGGAGAGCGCGCCGCTCCAGTACCTGGCGCCCTACACCGGCGTCACCATCGGGGAGTACTTCCGCGACACCGGGCGCCACGCGCTCTGCATCTACGACGACCTCTCGAAGCAAGCCGTCGCCTACCGTCAGATGTCGCTGCTCCTGCGCCGCCCACCGGGCCGCGAGGCGTACCCCGGCGACGTGTTCTACGTGCACTCGCGCCTGCTCGAGCGCGCCGCCAAGATGGGCGAGCGCTACTTCGTGGTGAAGAAGGGCACGGAGGTGCCGGCCGGGGACTGGAGCTTCCGCGGTGAGGACGGCAAGGCGCACATCGGTGAGGAGGCCCAGCACCTGGCGGAGGCTTCACTGAAGTCGATGGCGGGCGCGTCGGAGCTTGAGGTGAAGCGCGATCCGCACTCGGGCGGCTCCCTGACGGCGCTCCCCATCATCGAGACGCAGGCCGGCGACGTGTCGGCGTACATC
>CAYQAC010000022.1:0-17060 GCA_964415255.1 uncultured Polyangiaceae bacterium
CTTCAAGTAGGAGCGCGGGTCGTACACCTTCTTGTTGCCCACCTCGCCGTCCACCTTCAGCACGCCGTCATAATGCTTCAGCATGTGATCGGCGATGGGGCGGGTGAAGGCGTACTGGCAGTCGGTGTCGACGTTCATCTTCACCACGCCGTACTCCAGCGTCTCGTGGATCTCAGCGAGGCTTGAGCCCGAGCCGCCGTGGAACACGAGCAGCAGCGGGTTGTCCGCCGTCCGGTGCTTAGACTGTACGGCTGACTGACCATCACGCAGGATGGTGGGCGTGAGCTTCACGTTGCCCGGCTTGTACACGCCGTGCACGTTGCCGAAGGTGGCCGCCAGCATCCACTGGCCCTTACCCTCAAGGCGCTCGTAAGCCAGCACCATGTCCTCCGGCGTGGTGTAGAGCTTCTCCTTGGCGACGCCGCTCGTGTCGTGGCCGTCTTCTTCACCGCCGACGACGCCGGTCTCAATCTCCAGGATGATGCCGAGCGGCGCTGAGCGCGCGAGGTACCGCTCGCTGATGGCCAGGTTCTCTGCGAGCGAGAGCTCTGAGCCGTCGAACATGTGGCTCTGGAACAGCGGACCCTGACCTGCCTTCACCCGGCGCTCTGAAGCGAGCAGCAGCGGATCAAGGAAGGGCTCGAGGTTCGAGGGGTGGCAGTGGTCCGTGTGCAGCGCGAACAGCACCGGGTAGCGCTCAGCCAGTCGGTGCGCCGCCTCCGCCAGCACCTCCGCGCCGAACGCCATGTCGCCGACTGGACCCGAGGCGTGCTTGCCGCCGCCGGTCGAGATTTGGATGATGCCGTCCGACCCCGCCTCGGCGAAGGCCGCCATGGCGGCGCTCAGCGTCTCCAGGCTGGTCACGTTGATCGCCGGGAACGCGTACTTCCCCGCGCGCGCGCGGCTCAGCATCTCTTGGTACTGTTCGTGAGTGGCTATCGGCATGGAACCCTCCGTGCGCGCCAGGCGCATTCAGTCAGCCTGCCGCCCTGAGCGGCGCTTTTTCCCTGCTCCAGGGCCGAGCCGGCGATAGCCCACCGGGTGAGGCGGGTCAAGGCGCGCCCCGCCGACCTCACCTCAGCCGATCGAGCAGCTCGCACAGGATGCGGAAGCCCTGCTCAAAGTGCTCAAGCTTCGCCTGCTCGTTCGGCGCATGATAGTAAGTGGAACGTCCGAATCCGGTGATCTGCACGTCGAAGCCGCTGCGCTGGAGGTCGCGCACGAGGGGCAAGGAGCCGGTCATCGAGTAAGGCTGCGCCCCGCCTTCGCCGCGCACCGCCTCCATCGAGGCGACCAGCGCCGCGAGCCCCAGCGACTCAAGATCGCAGGCGATGCCCTCCATGGTGCGCCCCTTGCGCCGCAGCACCACGCCGCCGCGGCGCCCCTCCTCCGTCTTCACGCGCGGCGCGCCCTTCAGCGGCTCATCAGCTTGAATCGCGCGGTCTAGCTCGGCCACGAACGCCGCGGCGCCGCTGATCGCCTCTTCCATGTCGTAGAACGGCACCAGGCGTATATCTCCACGGAAAATAGCCTCGCCGGGGATCTTGGTGATCTTCTCGTTGTGCACCTGCACCACGGTGCTCTTCAGGGTGGAGCTTGAGAGGAAGCCGTAGCGCGCCTCCTCTGGGTGCGGCGGGTAGGTCCGCTCAAACCAGCGCACGAGCTCGCTCGCCGCGTACATACCGAGCTCCAGCGCGTTCACGCAGTTGTGCGTCATCCCCGAGTGCCCCGCGACGCCGGTCACCTGAAGCTCCCACATCCCGGTGCCGCCGGTGCCCACGGTGGGCCCAAAATCTGCGCTGTCGAGCCAGTAGATCGGCCCCTTCGCGAGCGGCTCAAGCCCGCCTTGCTCCGCCACGTAATCGAGCCCGCAGTCCGCGACTGGCGCCGCCTCCTCGTTGCTGATCAGCACCACCCGCAGGGTGCGGTGCGGCTTCAGGTCCTGCTCGCCGAGCTGCGCCAAGAGATCGGTCAACACCGCCACGTGGCCGAGGCAATCGGTCACCCCGCGACCGTACAGCGTGCCGTCCTCACCCACCCACAGCGTGAACGGATCGCGCTCCCAACCCTCCGCCTCGCGGTCCGCCGGCACCACGTCGAAGTGCGCCCCCACGAAGCCGACGCTGCCCTCCCCCGCGCCCGGCACCGTGATCACCAGGCTCGGTCGCTCAGGCGCGCCGGGCCCGGCGTAGCGCTCAATTGTCAGAAAACCTGACTTCACGTGGGGCGCGAGCGCCGCCTCGACCAGCTCCGCCACCAGCACCTCCTCGGGCACTAACCCGGCGTCGATTGAGTTCTGGAGCCGCGGCGTGAGCGCGATCATCTGCCGCAGCAGCTCAAGGAAGCGGTCACGGTTCAGGGTCATCGTGGGGAGGATGGACATGGGCGGACCTTCGCCCAAAACCTCCAACGATCTCAATGGCTGAGCGCGGTGTCCCCAAACGCGCAAGCCTTGCGCGATGTGCGCAGCGCGGTACCCAACCCCCAATCCCTGAACCAGCCAGAAGAGCTAGGTTTGGGGGTTTGGCAAGGCCCCCCAAGGCCGCGAGCCTGCTGAGCGCCATGAGCGGGCCGCCACGCGCCGTCCCCGCCAGACGCCGAGGCCCCGCCACGCGAACCATCGCGCCCGTCCGCGACGCCCGTGCATGGCCAGCCGTTTCGCGGCCTGCAATCCCACGGCGGGTCGGCTATGAAGCGGCTCCCCCTCTCTGGAGTGCGTATGAGAGCCATCATCATCGGCGCCGGCCGCGGGAGCCGGCTCCAGCACAAAACGGACGAGATCCCGAAGACGCTGGTGCCCGTGATGGGGCGCCCGATGCTCGA
This sequence comes from uncultured Polyangiaceae bacterium, assembly GCA_964415255.1. Taxonomy (GTDB): domain Bacteria; phylum Myxococcota_A; class Polyangia; order Polyangiales; family Polyangiaceae; genus JAHBVY01. The sequence goes on from CAYQAC010000022.1 coordinate 2,824, forward strand.
GTGGATCTTGGAGGCGCTGGCCGAGGCGGGCTTCGCCCGCCAAGACGTGGTGTTCATCGCCGGTTACCGCGCGGAAGTGGTGCGCGCTCGCTACCCGGAGCTCACCTACGTCATGAACCACGACTGGGAGCAGAACAACATCCTCGGCTCGCTGATGTGCGCGCGCGAGCACCTGCCGGGCGGCTTCGTGGCGAGCTACGCTGACATCATCTACGACGGGCCGGCGGCGGCGCGCGTCGCCTCGAGCCCTCACGATCTGTGTCTCGGCTGCGACACCGACTGGCGGCGCCGCTACCTCGACCGCTCGCAGCACCCCGAGACGGACGCTGAGAAGCTGCGCGCCGAGGGGACCCGGGTGGCGGAGCTGAGCCGCACGCTCTTGAGCGAGCAGGCGAGCGGCGAGTTCATCGGGGTGATGAAGGCGAGCGCAGCGGGGGCGGAGCAGCTGATCCGCGGCTACGACGAGGCGGCGGCGCGCTTCGCCGGGGGCCCGTACCGCGAGGGGCGCACGTTCGAGCGCGCCTATTTGCTCGATCTGTTGGCGGACCTGCTGGAGCAAGGCGTGGAGATGCACCGCGCCGACACCCACGGCAGCTACATGGAGATCGACACCCTGGAAGACCACGCCTGCGCCGAGCGCTGGTGGCAGGGGCGGACAGCGACCCCCTGAGGCCGTCAGCGGCGCGCAGCCGCGCCCCATGCGCCCTGCGTCCGTCCGCCTCACCGAGCCGCCCGGCCGCCGTGAAGAGTGCTTGGCAGCCCCCGCGAGCCGAGTAAGGTAGCGCGCGATGGACTTTCAGCTGACCGAAGACCAAACGCTGCTCAAGCAGACGGCCCGTGAGTTCGCCGAGCGTGAGATCGCGCCCAAGGCCGCCGAGTTCGATCGTCAGGCTCGCTGGCCAGCTGAGGTGGTGACGAAGCTCGCTGAGCTCGGCTTCCTGGGGATCGCGGTGCCCACCGAGCACGGCGGCGCGGGGCTCGATCACCTCAGCTACGTGCTGGCGATGGAGGAAATCTCCCGCGCCTGCGCCTCGTGCGGCGTGATCATGAGCGTGAACAACTCCCTGTTTTGCGACCCGGTGCTGAAGTTTGGCACCCCGGAGCAGCACCGAGAGATCCTCGCGCCCTGCGCGCGCGGAGAGAAGCTCGGCAGCTTCGGGCTCACCGAGCCGATGAGCGGCTCGGACGCCCAGACCATGCAGACGGTGGCGGAGCGCCGCGGCGACACCTGGCTGCTCTCCGGCAGCAAGAACTTCATCACCAATGGCCCGCACGCGGACTACATCATCGTGTTCGCGGTGACCGACAAGAGCGGCCCCAAGGTGACCCACACCGCCTTCATCGTGCCGATGAGCGCGCCCGGGGTGAGCCGTGGCCACCACGACGAGAAGCTCGGCATCAAGGGCGCCCACTCGTGCACCGTGTTCTTCGAGAACGTGGAGCTGCCGGACAGCGCACGGCTCGGCGCCGTGGGCGCTGGCTTCAAGGTGGCGATGAACACCTTGGACGGCGGGCGCATCGGGATCGCGGCGCAGGCGCTCGGCATCGCCCGCGCGGCGCTCGACAAGAGCGTCGCCTACGCCAAGGAGCGCCACGCCTTCGGCAAGCCGATCGCCGAGCTTCAGGCGATCCAGTTCAAGCTGAGCGACATGGCGACCGAGTTGGACGCCGCTCGCCTGCTCACGCTGCGCGCCGCGGCGCTTAAAGATCGCGGGCAGCGCACCAGCCTGGAGAGCGCCGCGGCCAAGCTGTACGCCTCAGAGGCCTCCACCCGCATCACCCACGCCGCCATCCAAATCCACGGCGGGTACGGCTACACCACGGAGTACGGCGTGGAGCGCCACTACCGCGACGCGCGCATCACGGAGATCTACGAGGGAACCAGCGAGATCCAGCGCATCGTGATCGCAAGCCACGTGCTCAAAGGCTGAGCCCCTCGCGCGGCTTAGTCAGGGCACCTAACCCACCTTCCATCCGAGCGCCGCTTCGCTCACGATCGCGCGCGCGCTCGCGACGCCGCCTCGCCGTCGAAGCGCTCCCCTTAGCCAAGGTAGACCTCACGATGACCCAGCCCGCCTCGCCCATGAGCCCCGCCCTGTCCTTCCCCACGCAGCGCCCGCTGCTCGGCGTGATGCTGAGCCTCACCGTCACCCTGCTCGCAGGCTGCGGCGGCGGCTCCCACGAGCCCGCGCAAGATCCGAGCGACGTGGACAACGGGCAGGCCGAGCGGCGCCAAAGCGGCGGGGATCTCGCCGTCTCGGCGGACATCGGCGCGCTCGACCCAGGCGAGGTGACGGCCACCTTCCAAGCGGCGATGCCCGATTTCGAGCGCTGCATGGCGGCAGGCGCGCGGCAGGTGGAGTTCCTGGGCGGCGGCGTGGAGTTCGAGCTGAAGATCGATCGCGCAGGTGCCCTGACGGACGCCTTCGTGTCGCGCAGCAGCCTCGGAGACCGCAGCACGGAGGACTGCCTGCTCGGCGCCCTGCAGAAGCGCACCTGGCCCAAGCCGCAGGGCGGCGAGCACGGCCTGGCGAAGAAGGGCTTCGACTTCGATCAGATCAATGACGTCAGGCCTGCTGTCTTATGGTCGGCCGATCAGGTGACGGACGCCCTCTCAGGCGCTCGGAGCGAGCTAGATCAGTGCAAGAGCGGCGCTCAAGGCAGCTTCGAGGCCACGGTGTACGTGGGCACGGAGGGTCAGCCGCTCGGCGTGGGTCTATCGCAGACGGACGCCGCGGACGCGGGCGCCGTGCGCTGCCTGGTCGGCGTGCTGCGCGGCATGAAGTTCCCCAGCCCCGGGTCCTGGCCATCAAAGGTCAGCTTCCAGCTCTAATTAGTTCGCAGCCATGACCACTCCGCGTGAGCTCCGCGCCCTGGTGACCGGCGCCGGCGCGCGCGTGGGCCAGGCCATCGCCGTCGCGCTCGGCAGCCGCGGGGCACACGTGGCGGTGCACTATCATGGGAGCCAGGTCGGCGCGGAGCAGACCTGCCTCGCGATTGAGGCGGCGGGCGGCCGCGCGGTCCCGCTCCAGGCTAACCTCTCCGAGCGCGGCGCCACCCGTGAGCTTGTGTCACGCGCGCTGAGCGCGCTCGGGGGCCTCGATCTGCTGGTCCCCAGCGCGGCGAATTTTGAGCGCGTGGCGCTCCCCGACGTGGACGACGGCGCTTGGGATCGCGCCCTCGACCTGAACCTCCGCGCGCCCTTCCTGCTAGCTCAAGGCGCCGCCAGCGCGCTCCGCGACGCGGGCGGCAGCATCACGTTCATCACCTGCGCCAGCGCCAGCGTGCCCTTCCGCGGTTACCTACCGTACACCGTCTCCAAGGCCGCGCTGCGCCACCTGATGCGCACCCTGAGCCTCGAGCTAGCGCCCCACGTCCGCGTCAACGCGGTCGCGCCTGGCACCGTGCTGCCCCCTCCCGAGATGTCGGAGGCGGACGTGACCAAGCTCGCGGCCCGCATCCCCTTGGGGCGCGTGGGTGAGGCGGAGGACATCGCACGCGCGGTGCTGTTCCTGCTCGACAGCCCCTTCATCACCGGCCACGAGGTGCTGGTGGACGGCGGGCGCACCGTGGCTGGCCTCGAGCGCTTCACCTGAGCCTCAGCACGCGCGCTCTTCGGGAGCCATCGAGCGCTGTCGCTTACGTTCGTTGACGCTCCCCTCGGCGCATGCGCTCCTCAAGAGCCATCGAGCGCTGTCGCTTACGTTCGTTGACGCTCCCCTCGGCGCGCTCGGGAGCCACGCAGGCGCCTTGAGTACGCTTTCCCGTTTAGTTTTTTGGGGGGTTCACTCCCTCCCGGTGTGTGACGCGGTCTTTTGAGAAACGCTGTTCATGCGTCGAGCGTCGCTCTTGTCACGGTCCTCGACCTCATGGGCGTCTTCGTGCGGCCTTGAAGAACATCGCCCACAGCCTCGGGATGTTGAAGAGCTGGTTGGACGGCACCGCGCCGGTGCCCCCCGCGCGCTCAGCCCTAAGTCAGCTTAACTCACCGTTTGATCGGGACTGGTGAGGCGCCGTGCCGCGCCCTATCCTTCGCCCATGCATCAGCGGCCCCTCGTCCTCCCCTCCCCTGAACAAGCGCTGCCTGGGCGCAGCGAGCCCTTGCAGGTGAGCCCGCGTCACCTGGTGACGGGCCACGCCAGCGTCCCGCCGTTCCCGGGGATGCAGCTCGCGCTGTTCGGCCTCGGCTGCTTCTGGGGCGCGGAGCGGCGCCTCTGGCAGCAGCCGGGCGTGCGCTCCACTCAGGTGGGCTACGCCGGCGGCGTCACCCCCAACCCCACGTATGAAGAGGTGTGCAGCGGGCTCACGGGGCACACAGAGGTGGTGCGGGTCGTCTTCGATCCAGCTGAGACATCGTACGGCGCGCTGCTCAGCGTGTTCTGGGAGGCGCACGATCCAACCCAGGGCATGCGCCAAGGCGCGGACGTGGGCACCCAGTATCGCTCGGCGATCTACACCTATGACGACGCGCAGCGCGCCGACGCTGAGCGCACCCTGGCGGCGTTTCAGCGCGGGCTACGCGAGGCGGGCTACGGTGACATCACCACCGAGCTCCGCGACGCCAGCGAGGCGCCCTTCTACTACGCGGAGGACTACCACCAGCAGTACCTCGCCAAGAATCCGCAGGGCTATTGCGGGCTCAAGGGCACCGGCGTGAGCTGCGCCGTGAACCCCGGCGCCAGCGCCCTGAGCGGCGGCCCCTCAAGCGCAGCGAGCGGCGCTCTAGACAGTGAATCGAACGACGTGAGCGGCGAGGCCACGCCTTGAGCCACGTCGAGGAGCGCGAGTTCCAGGTCGTGCTCCACCTGCGCGCGGAGTTCCCGGAGGACTACGCGGGGCAGGAAGATGGCTTCGCCTGGCACGAGCGCTTCCAAGCGGAGCTCCGCCCAGCCCTGCTGCGCGCGCTGACCGCCACCCTGCGCGCCGCGCCCCACGTCAGCACCCTGCCCTCACCGCGCGGCCGCGACCCCGAGAGCTGCGTCGAGTTGGAGGTGCGCTTCACCCCGCGCCCATGACAGCTGGGGTCGCGGACGCGCCCCTGCCGCTAGAGCGCCGATCAGTTTGCCACCAGTCGGACCCGGGAAACCGGCCCCATGCGGGGCGGGGGCCCGGTTTCCCTGGTCCTCTGCTCGGTGCTGCTTCCCTTCGTGCCGCTCTAGTTGCTGGTTTGAGGACGACAAACGGTAAACCGTTTGTCGTCCTAGCACCCGGAGGCGCCACGTCCCCTACGCCTTGGTGGCTGCTTGGTGAGCGCGCCGCGCGGCGCGCTTATAGTCAGCTTCACTGAGCGCTTCTTCGCCCAAGGTCCAGCGCTGGATCGCGGGGACCAAGGTGGCCTCCCACTCCGGGCTGATCCGCAGCACCAAGAACTCCACGTAGAGCGCGCCGAGCAGCTGATCGAGCTGCTCCACCAGCATCATCCGCTCGTAGAACACCTCCTCACCCTCCTCGACCACCGCTGGGATCTTCAAGTTTGAGATCGCGAAGCGCTGCGCGTCGAAACCGAAGGTGTAATTGAGCTTGCCGTGGTTCAGCGCCACCCGCGCGCGCACCGGCAGCTTGCCCTGGCGCATCGCCGTGAGCGACTCCGGCGAGCCGCTCGGGCTCGCGCCCCGCAGCGTCATGCGCTCGGAGGAGTCCGCCTGAGACTCGAACACCAGCTGCGCGTCGAGCCACACCTCCACCGCGCCGTAGCCCTCCAGCTCGATCTCGGTGCCGTACATTTCCCCGCGGAACCACAGCCACACCAAGAACTCCGGGCCGAGGAACCGCGTCCCCTCGACCACGTCAAGCATCACCTCTTCCATCAGCTGGGCTCCGTCACTTCAAGTCAGCTCTTCTGACGAACTAGGGACGCGCGTGAAGAACGCCGTCTGCTCTACCCCGCGCAAGCGCGAGAGCTGCTCGTCGGTGAGGCCGCACTCGACGGCCGCCATGAACGGGCTCTCGGGGACCAGCTGGAGCGAGAAGGTCTTCTCGAAGTGGGCCGTCAGCTCCTCAATCAGGCGCTTCGAGTGGCTCCAGAACAGCAGCACGCCGGTCTCGAGGTTCCAGCTCACATCGTAGCTCCGGCTGCTCGGCAGCGTGCGGCGGCGGAGCCGCACCGTGATCCGCTGCTTGAGGTCCGCCTTCTGGGCGCGCCCCAGGCGATGCAGCCCCTTCTTCACCCGCAGCTCCTCCTCTGCCTCGGCCAGCTGCGCCTTCAGGAGCGCCGCGGGGACGCGCCACCTATCCACACGGAAACCTAGGTTCAGGTAGGAGTTGTAGAAGACCTTGTCGTGATCCACATCGAGATCGAACAGGCGGTCGATCACGCACCAGCCGGAGCGCTCGCTCTCCTCGTCCTCTGGGGTCAAGGGCTCAAAGCGGCGCAGCTTGATCGCGCGCAGGTATCGCTCACGGAAGTCATCCGGCAGCTCCCCGCGGACGAAGAATCGGGTGAAGCTCAGCGCGCCTCTCAGTGCTCCCACAGCGGCCGCGTAGTGGCGCCTCGCGGCGCGGTCAAGCGCGGGCAGGGCAGCGCGCAGAGACGATGGCAGGACAGCGCGAACAGCGCGCTGTCCTGACTTGACGTGGAGCGGGCACCCACACAGCGGCGCAGCCGCGAGGACGACAAACGGTTTACCGGTTGTCGTCCTCAAATCACAGGCTAGAGCAGCGCGAAGGGGAGCAGCGTCAAGCGGAGGACCCGGGGAAGCGGGCCCTCGCCCCGCATGGGGCCGATTTCTCGGGTCCGTCTGGCGGCAAACTGATCGGTGCTCTAGCGGCGCGCGATGTACCCCGCGAGCGCCGCTGAGCGCCGACCGAGGCTAGCCAACCCCCAAAACCAAGCCCGGCTTCAGCGGAGCCCACCGCTGCGAGCTCGGCCCCCACGCCACCCGGCGCGCTAAGGTCGAGCGCGGAGCGCCGCCGTGAGCTCTGGATCGCGATCGGCGTAGGCGCGCGAGAAGACGCGCACCACGCTGGTCGCCTCACCTGCCTCCGCGTGAGTCACCGAGAGCAGCGCCGTGAGCCCCTTGAGCGCGGGCCCTGTGAGCTCACAGTGGCTGAACTCATCCCCTCCCTGAGACCAGCGCCGCACCACGCGGTTCGGCCCCAAGTCGGCGCAGACCACCGGCAGCGCCACCTCAGCCTGGTAGCTGAACACCTCCGCGGCGTCGCGGCTCAGGTAGCGCACCGTCGCCGTCAACCCGCCGAGCTCTTTTTCCGCACGGCAATAACCAAAGCCTGGCTCACCGCGCCCCGCGCACGCCGCACCCGGCAGCTGCTTGTCGCTCGCCCGTGAGCGCCCCACCCAGTCGACGAAGGCGCTGAGCGGCGCGCGCGCCGCTTCACGTGATTTCTCGCGGGCCGCGAGCTCCTCCGCGCGCTGTTCATGGCGGACGATCTGAGCCTCGATGCGATCGAGATCAAACGCGAGCTTCTCAGGGCACGCGGCACGCGCCGCCTCCAGCGAGCGCCGCGCGGGCTCAGCTTCACCCCGCAGCGCCGCGGCCCTGGCTCGCTCACGCTCCACATCACAGCTGGGGTCAGGCGTCTCCTTGCCGCAGGCGCTCACCAGCACCGCCAAGCTGAGCCCCCCAAGGACCCACCGGGCAAAGCTTGCGCGGGACGCCGCCGACGCCGAGGCCGCGCGCTCGGAGCCACCGCGCGTCACCTGACGAACGCCACGCGCGAGGCCGTCTCCTGGGAGCGATCGCGTTCGCCTGAGCGTTAGCACGCGCTGCTCATAGCACGCGCCGCTCTCCAGCAAGCCCCTGGGCACGACGCCAGACTGGCAAGCCCCCGCGCTCCCCTGCCTCACGCTGGACGGCTCCCGCACTTCGGCTATACGGGGGACCGTGTCTGAGCTCCGTCCCCTGTACCCTGCCATCGAGCCCTACGACCACGGGATGCTCCCCGTGGGCGAGCTGCACACGCTCTACTACGAGCAGTCAGGCAACCCGGAGGGTAAGCCGGTGGTGTTCCTCCACGGCGGGCCGGGCGGCGCCAGCGACCCGCGTCAGCGCCGCTTCTTCGACCCGGCGCGCTACCGCATCATCCTGTTCGATCAGCGAGGCTGCGGGAAGAGCACCCCCCACGCCTGCCTGGAGGACAACACCACCTGGGAGCTTGTGGCGGACATTGAGCGGCTCCGCCTGCACCTCGGCGTTGAGCGCTGGCAGGTGTTCGGCGGCTCCTGGGGCAGCACGCTCGCCCTCGCCTACGCCGAGGAGCACCCCAGCGTGGTGACTGAGCTGGTGCTGCGCGGCATCTTCTTGCTGCGCCCCAAGGAGCTCACCTGGTTCTATCAAGAGGGCGCGAGTCGCCTGTTCCCGGAGGCCTTCGAGCACTTCCTCGCGCCCATCCCCAAGGCTGAGCGCGGCGACCTGATGCAGGCCTACTACCGACGCCTGACCAGCGAGGATCACGCCGTGCGCCAACGCGCGGCCCGCGCCTGGAGCGTGTGGGAGAGCTCCACCAGCTTCCTGTTGGTGGACGCCGAGCACATCGAACACTCAGCGGAGGACGCCTTCAGCCTCGCCTTCGCTCGCATTGAGTGCCACTACTTCGTGAACCAGGGCTTCTTCGAGCAGCCCGATCAGCTGATCACCCGCGCCGCGCGGCTCAAGCAGATCCCGGCGGTCATCATCCAGGGGCGCTACGACGTGGTGTGCCCGGCGGAGACCGCCTGGGAGCTTCACCGCGCCTGGCCCGAGGCAGCGCTGCACATCGTGCCAGACGCCGGACACTCCGCCTTCGAGCCGGGCATCACGGACCGGCTGATAAGGGCGACCGATCGCTTCGCGGCTGGCCCCTAAGCCAGCTTTGCTGCCCTCTGGAGGCGCCGCCACACTTTGGGCAGCGCGGCGGCGGATAATCTGGTAGCACCGGCACGCTTATGACGCTCGCCGTCGAGACCAGGGCCCTCACCAAAACTTACCGCGGGAAAGTCCAGGCGCTGAGAGCGCTGGACCTCAAGGTGCCGAAGGGCTGCGCCTTTGGGCTGCTGGGGCCGAACGGCGCCGGCAAGAGCACCTTGGTGAAGACCCTGCTCTCCATCGTGGCCCCCACGAGCGGTCACGCCTGGCTGCTCGGCCGCGACATCGGCACCAAGGAGGCTCGTAGTAAGGTAGGCTACCTACCTGAGGGGCACCGCTTCCCCGCGTACCTCACGGGGCGCGGCGTGTGCCGCTACTTCGGCAAGCTGTCGGGGCTGGAGGGCGCCGAGCTTGAGCGCGAGGTCGACGAGAAGCTCGACTTGGTAGGGATGAAGGAGTGGGGAGACACCAAGATCTCCCGCTACTCGAAGGGTATGAACCAGCGCGTGGGCCTGGCGCAGGCGATGCTAGGCAAGCCCGAGTTGGTGATCTTGGACGAGCCCACAGACGGCGTGGACCCAGTCGGCCGCCACCAGATCCGCGAGGTGATCCAGGGGCTGTGCGCGGGCGGCACCACCGTGCTGATGAACTCGCACCTCCTGCTTGAGGTCGAGCAGATCTGCGATCAAATCGCGATCATGCACCACGGCAAGGTGCTGCAGCAGGGCACCGTGGACGAGATCCGCAACGCCGTGAGCGCCGATCAAGGGAGCTTGGTGGTGTCGTTCGAGACGGGGCCGCTCGTCGACTCGCTGAACGCTCCGCTCCAGGCGCTCGGCGACATCCACCGCGGCGCCAATGGCTTCGAGATCACCCTACCTGACTCGACCCACGTCGATCAGGTGGTTGACCTCCTGCGCGGTGGCGGCGTGAGCATCTTCGCGATCCGCCCGCGCACCGCGAACCTGGAGCAGGCGTTCATCGACGTCATCAGCGCCCAGGAAGATCAGGGAGTGGGAGGGACCCGCTAATGACCGCGTTCTTGGCCATCGTTGAAGACACCTGGCGCCAGAGCAAGCAGCAGGTGGTGTTCTTCATCCTCGCGGGGGTGCTGGTGCTCACCGCCATTGGCTTCCTCGCAGGCTTCAAGGTGAAGAACAACGCCGAGGGCAAGCAGGTGATGTCGCTGCCGTTCGGCAACGACGAAGAGGCCGGCCTCGGCCTCGATTTCCTGTGGGACGCCAAGTACCGCGAGCTCATCCACCAAGAGCTCAAGCACGACGAGGCGATGCGCCGGAAGCGCGAAGAGTATGAGGCCGCGCAGGCGCGCTTCGCTGAGCTAGCTCGCTCTGGGACGCCCGGGGACGAAGCGCTCGCCGCCGCGAACAGCGCCATCGACGACAAGCGCCGCGAGCTGAAGGACCTCCAAACGAGCCAGCTCGACGCCGCTCAAGAGGTGGTGGATCAGCGCACCAAGGGCCTCAGCGAGATGAACAAGGGGGTGGAGATTTGGCTGCACTGGACCGTGTGGCTGCTCTTCAAGTTCTCCATGTGGCTGTTCATCGCCGGCTGCGCCGGCTACTTCCCAGGGATGCTCGCGGCGGGCGCGGTGGATGTCCTGGTGAGCAAGCCCATCACCCGCGCGCAGCTGTTCTTCGGGAAGTTCTTGGGCGGGATGGTGCTCTACAGCGCGCTCTTGCTCGCGGTGTACCTGCTGGTCTTCGTGGGGGTCGGGATCCGCACGGGGGTGTGGCACGGGCGGCTGTTCGCCGGCATCCCGCTCACCATCTTCTCGGCGGCGCTGCTGTACTCGATGGTCGCGTGGATCGGCGTGTTCACCCGCAGCACCGCCTTCGCCATCATCATTGGCTACCTGTTTTACTTCATCATCGACACCTTCGTCGGCTGGACGCAGCGCATCGGGGAGATCGGTGAGCTAGCGGAGAGCTTCAGCACCGTGAAGACGGTGAGTGACTTCGCCAAGATGGCCTTCCCCGGCTTCGGCCGCCTGGAGGACGCCGCGTCAGCGGCGGTGCTCAACGTGCCTATTTTGGAGTTTCAGCCCTTCCTAGTCGCCACCCTGTGGATGGCGGCGTGCCTCGGCACCGCGTACTGGCGCTTCCAGAAGCTGGACTTCTAGAGCAGCGATCAGCTCCTGAGCGCAGCGAAGCGAACGACAGCTACACTGACTGTCACAGCGCCACCATGAAGGGTCAAAGTGACCTGGATTTTTTGGGGGTTGGGCACCGCGCTGCGAGGCGCAGGGGCCGCGCTGGGCGGGAGCCACGTGAGCAGCTCGTCAGCTGAGCTGTCAGCGTACGGCGATGACCACCTTGCCGCGCGCGCGCCCCGTCTCGGCGTAGCGGTGCGCCTCGGCGATGTCGGCGAGCGGGAACTCGCGGTCGATCACCGGGCGGAGCACACCCGCCTGCGCCAGCTCACACAGCCGCGAGAGCGTCTCCGCGTCGCTCCACCGCATCACGTTGGCGCTGCGGCGGCCGCGCAGGCGCGCGCCCAAGGAGAACATCAGCAGCTTCAGGCCAGCCACCAAGACGCCCAGATTCGGGCCGTACGCCTGGGTGGCCTCCGGGATCCCCGCCACGATGGACGCCAAGGCGCCGCCGCGCCTCAGGGTGCGGAGCGCCGCGCGCTGGTGCTCCCCACCGAGCGAGTCGAGCACCACGTCGAGCCCCGTCAGCGCTCGGTAGTCTTCCTGAGTGTAGTCGATGACGCGCGTGGCGCCGAGCGACTCGCAGAGCGCGACGTTGCGGGTGCTACAGGTGGTGATGATCTCCCCCGCGCCGAGGTGCCGCGCCAGCTGGATGGCCACGCTCCCCACGCCGCCCGAGCCTGCCTGGATGAGCACCCGCTGCCCTGGCCCGAGCCGCCCGTAGCGCGCCAGGGCTTCCCACGCCGTCAGGCTCACGAGCGGCAGGCTCGCCGCCTCGCCGTGCGTCAGCCGAGCTGGCTTCTTGGCCACTTGGGCCGCGTCCACCGCCACGTACTCGGCGTAGGTCCCCGCGCGGCGATGGGTCGGTGAGCTGACCACCTCGTCCCCCACCTGAAGCTCGGTCACGCGCGCCCCCACCTCTTTCACCACGCCCGACACGTCGAGCCCCAAGGTCCACGGCAGGCGGTAACGGATGACGCCGCGCTGGAGCCCCGCGCGGATCTTGAAGTCCACCGGGTTCACGCTGGAGGCGTGCACCTCGATCAGCACATCGCGGGGACCGCAGCTCGGCGGCTCAACCTCCTCGATCTGAAGCGCCTCTGGCGGACCATAGTGGTGGATCCTGGCGGCGCGCATGGGCTCTGTTAGGGGCGCCTCAGCGGCGCGTCAATCACACCACGGAGCGGTGCCCGGGGACGACGGACGGAAGCGCGGTGCCAAACCCCTAAACCCGAACGTGGCCGAACAGCCGCTCCGCGAGCGCCGCAGGATGGCGCCCTCCGCTCGCGCGCTCAGCGCAAAAGCAGCCCACCGAGCGCGCCCTGCAGGAGCAGCATGACCCAAGCGATGCCCACGCTGGCAAGCCAGCCTGCCTGGAGCCGACGACGCACCACCGCGCTCACCAGCGCGAGGGCTAACAGCGGGGCCGCCAGCGCCGTCAGCATGAGCGCGCTCTTCAAGCCAGGCTGCCCCCACCACGCGAAGGCCACCAGATCCGGGATGACGAGGCCGAGCAGCAGCGCGACCCCGAGGCTCCCAGCCAGCGGCCGCGCGAAGCCCGCGGCGCGCATCACCGCCCCACGGCGCTTGGCGAACCAAACGGCGACCCGCGCCATCACCCAGACCTGGAGCGTGAGCACCGCCGGGATGAGCAGCGCCTGGGCGAAGTACCAGTCCTCAGGCGCTACCCGCAGGAGCGCCACGCCGAGCGACGGCGCGCGGGTGGGCGCGAGCCCAGCGAGGCCAAGCCAGAGTGACAGCCCGCTCCAGCCGAGCGCGGCCAACAGCAGGAGCCAAGGTCCACGAGCGCTGATCCACGACACGCGAGCGAGCCTGCCACTTCCTCACCCGCGGCGCGCGTGTTCATTTTTGAGCAGCCTGCAGCCGCCCTGCGACATTTCACCTTGCGCGAGCCCCGCCGGTGCCCCACCCCTTCGGGCCATGCCTAGCGCGCCGACCCCCCCGCTCACGCCTGCCGCACGCTGGCTCGGGGGCGCTCCAAGTCTTGCTCCAGTCAGGCGCGCTGTCTGCATGCCCGCTGGATGGAGCGCCCAAGTCCTCCTGCTGCTTGCCCTCTTTTCCCCTCACGCAGCCGCGGCAGCGAGCGCGGGCGGCGACGCGCCAGGAGGTCAGCTGGACGCTGCAGAAGACAGCCAAACAGACTTAGATCCAGACGCTGTTGAGCGCGCCACCCGCGGCCTGCTGCTCGATCTGGAGCGCATCGTCACCGCTCAGGAGAGCAGCGGCTGGTTCCTGGACCCACAGGAGCTCGAGGAGGCCTACCCGGTGCTGCTCGAGACGGTGTGCCGCACCCAGGATGAGGCGCGCCAGGCGGCGCTCACGATCGTCACCCGCGAGGCCGCGCAGGCAGGCGACGCGGCCGCGCTGTTCAAGGCGAAGGGCGAGGCCGACGCCGAGGTGAAGCGCGCGCTCCACAAGGACCGCGCGCGGCAGCTGCTGGAGGCGACGCTCGACGGCGCGGCCGCCGACTGCCCGTTCTGGGCGCAACCCGAGGCGGGGTTCACTGGGAGGCAGACCAACTACGGGCGCTTCACGCTGAACCTGGAGACGGGGGGCCTCTTGCAGCTCCGGCAGACGGAGGGGCTGTGGACTTACGGCGGCGGCGGCGGCGGGCGCGTGCTGCTCGGCAGGAACCTGAACGGACCGCTCACGTTGCTCTTAGGGGGTGAGTTCGGGGGCGGCGCCATGCTCAAGCCAGGCTCTCCAAACTCGCAGTTCGTGCTGAACTACTTCCCCGCCGTGCCCGCCCTGCTCCGCTACCGCGCCGGGAGCTGGCACTATGAGCTTGAGGCCGCCGCCGTCTCGCTGTTTCAAGCGGACAACGGCAGCGTGAGTTTTGGGGGGCGGCTCGGCGCCGGGTTCGGTTTGTGGACGCTGCGCACCCGGGGGATCTTGCCGTGGGCGGGCCTCGCCGTGGCGTATGAGTACTACCCGACGAACGGCGGGCGTGAGCGCGCCCACTTCCTGCGCGGCGGGCTGCGCATCGGGTTCAGCTTCGACGGGCAGTGAGCGGGAGCCACTGGGCGGGCGCGTTTCCTCGCGGATACGTACTGCCGCCCCTGGGGGTGACGCTACCGCGTCACCGCCTGCGCCGTCTCGCGCATTGCCTGAGCGCTGGCGCGCGCGCGATCACGCCGCTCACCCTGGAGTTTTGATGCGGCGCGCTCATAGCGCGTCGCCAGCCCCTCGAAATACTCCGCCCCCGCGTCCGCCGGAGCGGTGAGCTCAACGAGCAGCGCCGCGTT
>CAYQAC010000022.1:17070-24200 GCA_964415255.1 uncultured Polyangiaceae bacterium
CTCGAGGTCGGCCAGCACTGGCCGCCAACTCCCAAACCCTTGGAGGATCAGGTGGGCGGCGTCTTGCGGTGCCCCGACGAACGCCGCGCCCAGCGCGCCCAGCAGGCGCGCCGTCTCCCCCACGCGCCCGGGCGCGCTCACGAGCGGCCGCGCGAGCGCCGCCGCGCGCTGAAACTCACCCTGCGCCACGTAGCGTTGCCCGAGCTGCACCACCGCCAGCGCGTACTCCAGGCGCTGCTCAGCGGTCACCGGGGGCTGCCCGGGCGCCTCCACCCGCTCCTTGAGGCGTGTGGGGACCCCGCGCGCCACCACCGCGCCGAGCTGAGTAGTCAGTTCATCTGCTGATAGCAGGCGGTTGGCGTAGTAGGTCGGCAGTGCGCTGGCGGCGCCGGGAGCGCCCCCCGGCGGCAGCATCAGCCCGCTCAGGCTGTCGATTCGCCGTCCGTTGTAGAGCACCGACAGCAGGCGGTGCGCTTGGCTCAGCCGATGATCCTCGATCGCGCCTGCTTCACGGAAGCGACGGAGCCCGACCAGCGCGGCGTCGCGGCCCCGCGTCTTGCGCGGCTCGAGCGCTTGATCGAGGCTCGAGAAATACGCCTCCTCCAGGCCATCGTCCCCCGCGAGATCCTCCGGCAGCGCGACGCCGCGCATCAGCTCCACCATCCGCAGATCCGCAAGCCCCGCTTGGATCGCGACCACGCCCTGCGCGTAGCCCGTGAGGCTAGCGCCCGTCTTCGCTAAGTCGCTGATGGCCTGGCTCTGGGCGTTCAGCCACGGAGCCAGCTGCGAGCGCATGAACTCACGGAAGCGATCGGCGTCGAACGGCGGCGCGAGCCGCGGCGGCTCGCCCACCAGCCGCGACAAGCGGCCAGCGACGCCGAGCGCGATGAGCACCTCACGCAGCTCAGGCGGCGGCGCTATTTTCCCTGCGGATTCTACGATGAGGTCAGCGCACTCCATCGGGGCCAGCTCCGCGACCAGGGCGCGGATCAGCCCGGGCTCGAAGCGCTCGCAGGCTTCGAAGCGCAGCAGCGCCGCAGGCCCCGCCGCCGAGGCTGTGAGCAGCTCCTGCGAGCTGGGGCAGGAGTCACCCCCAGCCGCCTTGAACACCCCGCAGCTCGCGGGCGGAGCGGGGATGATGGGGTCCCCCTCCTCAAGGACCGGCGGCGGGGGCGAGTCCGCGCTCACCGGCGGGGCGGCGGCTGGGCTCGCTGGGGTCGAGGCGGGGCCGTGAGCCGCGCAGCCTACCCACCACGCTAGCGATAAAGAGAGCAGCAAGCGTCGCATCACCGCGAGCATACCCACGCTTGAGCGACAAGCGGGTCACCGTTTGTGAGACCACCGCCACGAGGTGGCCACAGCGACAGCTGGGGCGCCCACCAGACGGTGTTGTAGGCTCAGCTGGAGGCCTGAAGGGCCACCCCAGCCGCTCACCTGGAGGCGATTTCGCAGCGCCCCCTGGTGGGGACTGGATCGGTGCTCTAGGGTGCGGCCCGCCAACCACCCTGGCAGCTCCCATGGCCACCAGTGACGACACGACGACGGCGCCTGGCGCGGTGTCCTTCCTCATCGAGCTGAGCGAGGAGGCCTCACGAGCCTTGCCGCGCGCGCTCTTAGCCCGCGCTGAGGGCGCCGCTGCCGCCGACATCGTGCTCACCGACGCCGGCGCCGCGCGTCGCGCTGAGCTGCGGCGCGCGCACCCGGACGCCTGGCATGTGTACCTGGTGCACGGCGCCGAAGCGGCTGACGCGAGCGACGCAGATGACGTGTGGTACCTGGACGCACACCTGGAGCGCCGGGCGGCCGCCGCCGAGCGCCTGGTCGCCGCCCGAGGCGAAGCCCGGTGGTACCGCGGGTTGCTTGAGTCGAGCCACGTCGGCTTCTTCCGAGCCTCCGCTGAGAAGCTTTGCTTCGCCAACAACGCGCTCAAGGAGATGCTTGAGCACGACGATCTGAGCGAGCTGATCGGCCAGAGCATCACGCGCTGGTACGCGGATCCGAAGGAGTGCGAGCAGCTGCTCGAAAACATCGACGAGCAGGGCTCGGTCGTGGGCGCGGAGATCACGGTGGTGACGCGGGCGGGGCGCCACCGCCGCCTGTTGCTGTCCGCCGCCAGGCACGGCGGCACCACCGCGGCCGTGGTCGCGGACCTCACCCTGGTGCAGCGCGTGGAGGCCGATCTGCGGGCGAGCGAGGAGCTGGTCTCGCGGCTGCTCGACGCGGTGCCCGGCGGGGTGATCTTCGTGGGGCTCGACGGCAGCATCGGGATGGGGAACACGGAGGCACAGCGCGTGCTGGGGATCGGGTCAGATGAGCTGACCGCAAGCCTCGTCTCCGATCTCGCGGACCGCGTCGTGCGAGAAGACGGCTCACCCCTGCCGCTTGAGGATTACCCCACCACCGCGGCGATCCGGACGGGCGCTTTCCAGCCCGCGCAGGTGCTCGGCATCCAGCGCGCAGCTGAGGGGATCATTTGGGTGGCGTTCACCGCGGTGCCGATCTTAGACCCAGACACCCGCGAGACGTCCGGCGCGCTCGGCACCTTCCTCGACGTCAGCACCATGCGCCGAGCGGAGGAGCAGGTGAGGCGCTCGGAGTCGCGCTACCGCGAGCTGGTCCAGCGCTCACCAGATCCTATCGCGATCATCGTCGCTGGTCAGGTCACCTTCGCGAATCAGGCGGCGATGGAGCTGGTCGGCGCGACCAGCCAGGACCAGGTGCTGGGCCTGCTCGTCTACGACCTGTTCGAGCCGACGCGCCACGCGGTGCTCACCGAGCGCGCTCGCCAGCTGCTCGCAGGTGACAGCCTGCCCCTGTTCGAGGAGCGACTGCTCCGACTCGACGGCACCGACGCCTTCGTGGAGTGCGCGGCCACCACCATCAACTTCGAGGGCACGCAGGCGCTGTTCGTCAGCGCCCGCGACGTCACGGCCAGGCGCGAAACGGAGAACAAGCTGCGCCGCTACGAAGCGCAGATGCAGCACACGCAGAAGCTCGAGTCGCTTGGCATCCTCGCGGGTGGCATCGCGCATGACTTCAACAACCTGCTCGTCGCCATCGTGGGCAACGCTGATCTTGCGCGGCTGCGCCTGAGCGACACCTCGCCGGCCCTCGACTGCCTCGACCGGATCCAAGCGGCGGCGCAGCGGGCGACCGATCTCACGAACCAAATGCTCGCCTACTCAGGCAAGAGCCGCTTCATCGTGACCGACGTGGATCTCAGCGCCCTGGTGCTGGAGATGAGCGATCTGCTCGGCACCGTGGTCTCGAAGCGGGCGCGCCTGCACCGCGATCTCTCCCTCAACCTGCCGACGGTGGAGGCCGATCCAGCGCAGCTCGGTCAGGTGGTGATGAACCTCATCACCAACGCCTCAGACTCACTCGAGGGGGCCCCAGGCGACGTCTACATGTCCACCCGGCTGGTCGACGTGGACCGCGGCTTCCTCCAGCAGACTTACCTGGATGAAGGGCTCCCCGAAGGGCGCTACGTGTGCCTCGAAGTGCGGGACACAGGCTGCGGGATGGATGAGGCGACGCGGAGCCGCATCTTCGATCCCTTCTTCACCACCAAGGCAACAGGTCGAGGCCTCGGCCTCGCCGCCACGCTCGGCATCGTGCGCGGGCACCGCGGCGCGGTGCGCATCGACACCGAGCCTGGGGCGGGCACGCTGTTTCGCGTCTACTTCCCGTGCAGCGACTCGCCCTCAAGTCGAAACCGCATCGCGACCAGCGCTCCACCCGGCGCGCTGGAGAACACCGGGATCCTGATCGCTGACGATGAGGCCCTGAGCCTCGACGTCACCCGCGAGCAGCTCGCACGGCTCGGCCTCCGCGTGCTCACGGCCGTCAACGGCCAAGAGGCGCTTGAGCTGCTTGAGCGCAGCGAGTCGCGCGTGGCGATCGCCTTGCTCGACATCGGGATGCGCGACGCCAACGGCCTTGAGGTGCTCGATCGCGTCTTGGAGCGTCACCCCCAGCTGCGTGTGGTGCTCACGAGCGGCTACACGACGGACGACCTGCGCCAGCGCGTCGCGACGCACCGGGCCGTGAGTCAAATCGCTGGCTTCCTGCAGAAGCCCTACACGCGAGAGGCGCTGAAGCGCGCGGTCATCCGCGCGCTCGAGAGCTAGCCAAGCCTCGTCGCCCACCAGGAGTTTGGTTGGGGGGTTTGCCAAGCCACCGCTTGTGGCAGCTGAAGTGCTGTGCGCTGGAGCACCCTACGAGCTGAGCCACTCCACCGCGGCTTGTGCGCGGCACCGCGCCGCGGCCTCAGCTCGCATTGCAAGTTCGCTGACGCGAAACTACCTTCCCGCTCCATGAGCCCTCCGCTTCTGTTTCACCGCCTGCTGGTGGCCAACCGGGGTGAGGTGGCCGCGCGCATCGCGCGCGCCTGCGACGCCCTTGGGGTGGAGCCTGTGTTCGCCTACTCAGAGGCCGACCACGACGCGCCCTACCTCGAGGGCCGGCGGCGCGTGTGCCTCGGGCCTGGGCGCGCGAGCGAGAGCTACCTCGATGCGCGCCGCCTGGTGCAGGCCGCAAAGAACACCGACTGCTCGGCGCTGCACCCGGGCTGGGGCTTCTTGTCGGAGAACGCCGCCTTCGCGAGCCTGTGTGAGGCCCACGGCGTCACCTTCATCGGCCCTCCAGCGCACGTGATGCACCTGATGGGCACCAAGAGCCCGGCCAAGCGCGCCATGCGACAGGCCGGGCTCCGCGTCATCCCAGGCAGCGATGGCCCCGTGACGAGCGACGAAGCGGCGCGCGCCATCGCCGAGGAGATTGGCCTCCCGCTGCTCATCAAGGCGGAGAGCGGCGGCGGCGGTCGCGGCATGAAAATAGTCCGTCATATTGACCAACTGAGCGAGCAGCTGGCGGACGCGCGCCGCGAGGGCCTTGCCTTCTTCGGCGACCCGACCGTCTACATCGAGCGCCTGCTCGAGGGCGGGCGCCACATCGAGATCCAGATCATGGCGGATCGCTACGGCAACGTGTGCCACCTCGGCGAGCGCGACTGCACCATCCAACGCAATCACCAGAAGCTGATCGAGGAGTCGCCGAGCCCAGCGCTCGATCCTGAAGAGCGCGAGCGCACGCTCGCGCTCGCCGTCCAGGCGACCCGCCAGATTGGCTACGTGGGCGCCGGCACCATGGAGTTCTTGCTCGACACGTCGGGCGAGGTGCCCGTGCTGCGCTTCATGGAGATGAACACGCGGCTCCAAGTGGAGCACAGCGTGAGTGAGGTCCGCAGCGGCGTCGACCTCGTCACAGAGCAGATCGCCGTGGCCGCTGGGCGGCCGCTCTCCTTCTCCCAGCAGGACATCACCCTGAGCGGCCACGTGATCGAGTGCCGCATCAACGCCGAAGATCCGGCGGACAACTTCCGCCCCTGCCCTGGCCGCATCGAGCGCTGGGTCGCGCCGCGGAGCGAGGATGGGCGTATCCGTGTGGATACACACGTGACCAGCGGCTACACCATCCCGCCCCACTACGACAGCTTGATCTGCAAGCTGATCGCCAGCGGCCCCACCCGGGAGGCCGCCACCCAGCGGATGCTGGAGGCCCTGAGCGAGCTCGAGGCCGAGGGGATCCGCACCACGCGGCCGCTCCACCAAGCCCTCTTGAGCTCGGAGGACTTCCGAGAAAATCGCTACGACACCACCCGCCTGCCCACCTTCACCCTGAGCGCGTCATGACCCACGTCCCCCTGAGCCCCATCGGCGCCCCCCGCGAGCAGGCGCTCGACGTAGCGAGCTTCGAGGCGCACCTCGCGCGCGCCGAGCCCTTGGAGGCGCGGCTCGCCGAGCGCCGCGCCGAGGTGCAGGCGGGCTGGGGCGACTCCTACGCCGCGCGCGTACACAAGAAAGGCAAGCTGACCGCTCGGGAGCGGGTGGAGCGCCTGAAGGATCCTGGCACCAGCGTCTTCGAGGTCGGCACCTTCACGAACTACGGTGAGGAGTTCCCTGGCGGGGTCAAATCACCGGCCGCCGGCGTGGTGACCGCCTTCGTGAAGGTGATGGGGCGCTGGTGCGTCGTGATCGCGAACGACAACACCGTCGCCTCAGGCTCCTGGTGGCCGCGCACACCAGAGAAGATCCAGCGCGCGCAGATGATGGCGCTGCGCCTCAAGCTGCCCACCCTGTACCTCGTCGACTGCAGCGGGCTGTTCTTGCCGGAGCAGTCGCGGAGCTTCCCTGGCGCTCGCGGCGCCGGCCACATCTTCAAGATGAACAGCCTGCTCAGCGCGAGCGGCGTACCCCAGCTGGCCGGTGTGTTCGGCGACTGCATCGCGGGCGGCGGCTACATGCCGATCATCAGCGATCGGGTGTACATGACCGAGCAGGCCTACATGGTGATCGCCGGCGCGGCCCTGATCAAAGGCGCCAAGAGCCAGAAGATCACGAGCCTCTCCATCGGCGGCCCTGAGGTGCACGTGCACCAGAGCGGCTGCGCTGATGTCAGAGTGCCTGACGATGAAGCGCTGCTCGCTGGGCTCCGCGCTGAGGTGGCCAAGCTGCCGAGCTCCGGCGCAGGCTTCTACCGCCACGGCGCCGGCGCCGTCCCGCCGCTCTACCCGCCGCGCGAGCTGCTGGGCCTCTTGCCGCCCGATCACCGGGTCGCTTACGAGGCGGAGCAGGTGCTCGCGCGGCTGTGTGATCAGAGCCTCTTTTGGGAGGTGATGCCGGAGATCGGCGAGGAGATGATCTGCGGCGTGGGCAAGGTGGGCGGCCTCTACGCCGGCTTCGTCATCAACCGCCAGGGCCTGGTGGGCGACCCGGAGGCGCCCACGCGTCAGCGCCCCGCCGCCATCCTGTATCGCGGGGGGATCGCGAAGGTCGCCGCCTTCTCACGCGCCTGCAACGCCGACGGGATCCCACTCGTGTGGCTACAGGACATCGCGGGCTTCGACATCGGCTTGGAGGCAGAGCGTCAGGGCCTGCTCGCCTACGGTTCGAGCCTCATCTACACCAACTCCACCAACAGTGTGCCGATGTTCACCGTGCTGCTGCGCAAGGCATCGGGCGCTGGCTACTACGCCATGAGCGGCATGCCTTACGATCCGGTGGTGCAGCTGATGACGCCCATCTCCCGCCTCAGCGTGATGGAGGGCCGCACCCTCGCCATCGCGGCGC
>CAYQAC010000022.1:24210-28690 GCA_964415255.1 uncultured Polyangiaceae bacterium
CTGACGAAGGACGACTTCGAGATCATCACGAAAGATCCTGAGGAGCGCGCGAAGATTGAGCAGAGCATGCGCGAGGTGGAGCAGCGCATCGAGGGCGACATGGATCCTTACGTCGCCGCGCAGCGGCTCGACGCCGATGAGATCGTGTCGGTGACCGAGCTCCGCAGCTACCTGGAGGTGTTGATCGAGGCGAGCTACCAGAACACCGGCAGCCGCCGCATCAAGAACCCTCGGATCTGGTCGCTCCACGATCTCGAGGTGCTGACCTCGGAGGTGCGCTGATGTCGAGCCGGCGACACGTTGGGAGGCGCCAGGCGCTGGTCAGGCGTCTTGACGATGGCGAGCTTGAGCTGTGCTCCCCCACCGTCGCGCTGTGGCGCGGCGCGCCCGCGCCGGGCGACGTCATCACACCGCACAGCTCACTCGGTGAGCTCGAGGTGCTGGGCGAGCTGAGCGCGCTGGTCGCGCCCGCAGGGGTGAGCGGGGTCGTCGCTGGGGAGCGGCGCCGCGGCGCCGCCGCCAAGCGCCCCATCGAGTATGGCGAGGTCCTGCTGCACCTGACGCCGCTCCGTGAGCTCGGCGCCGCGGAGGAGCGCCCGCCGGGCGAGGCGATCGCGAGCGCCGCCAGCTGGGTGTTTCGCGCGCCCACCTCGGGCCGCTTCTACCTGCGGCCCGCCCCGGACCAACCCGCGTTCGTGGCTGAAGGCGCGCTGATCGAGCGCGGGCACACCACCTGCCTGCTGGAGGTGATGAAGACCTTCAACCGCATCCAGCTGAGCGGCGATGAGCTCCCTCAGCGGGTCCAAGTGCTCCGCGTGGTGCCCGCCGACGGTGACGACGTGGAGCAGGGCGATCCGCTGCTTGAGCTCGGCCCTGCGTGAGCTCGGCCCTGTGTGACCCCGCTCACCGCTCCATGAGCTCTTGAGCTGCCTGAAAGATCTCGTCCTCTTGTAGGAGCACCAGGTTCGCCGCGTCGCCCAGCGGGATGAAGCTGTTCGCGCTGCTCACCCGCGCGTACTTGAGCGGCGCGTCAAAAGAGCCGCTCGCCTCGAGCAGCACCGCCGCCACAGGCTCCCCCACCCCGCCCGCCTCACGGCACTCGTCCACCATCAGCACGCGCCCGGTGCGGCGCGCCTCCGTTAGGATGTCCTCCTTCGGCAGCGGCGCCAGCCAACGCAGATCCAACACCTGGGCCTCGATCCCCAGCGCCGCCAGCCGGCGCGCCACCCTGAGCGACAGGTACACCCCATTCCCATACGTGATCATCGAGAGGCGCCTGGACGACCCCTCCATCAGCGGCGTGGCGGGGTAGAGCCGGGCGCGGAACGGCTCAGCCCGCGGCTCCCCCGCCCGCGCGAGCCACGCTGCGTCCCCCTCCTCCGCCAGATCGCGCGTGTGATAGAGCGCGATTGGCTCCACCACGCACACCACTCGCCCCTGCTCGCGCGCCAAGCTGAGGCCCTGGCGCAGGATGTCTAGCGCGTCATCGGCGCGCGCCGGCACCGCCAGCGAGAGCCCCGGGATGTCGCGCAGCACGGCGACAGAATTATCATTGTGGAAATGCCCGCCGAAGCCCTTCTGGTAGGCGAGCCCCGCGATCCGCACCAGCATCGGGTTCGTGTACTCGCCGTTCGAGAAGAAGCTCATGCTGGCCGCCTCACCGCGCAGCTGATCTTCCGCGTTGTGGACGTAAGCCAGGTACTGAATCTCCGGGATCGGCAGCATGCCCATCAAGCCGGCGCCGAGCGCCATCCCGAGGATGGTCTGCTCGTCGAGCAGGGTGTTGAACACGCGCGCTGGGCCCGCCTCAGCCAAGAGCCCCTTGGTCAGCCCATAGACGCCCCCCTTCTTGGCGACGTCCTCACCGAACACCAGCGCCTCGGGGTAGCGCTGCAGAGCCTCGCGCAGCCCCAGGTTGATGCCCTGGGCCAAGGTCAGCGGCTCGGTGTCGGCGAGGGCGCGAGCTGGCGGTTCTTCCTGGGGGGTTGCCGGCGCCTTGCGCGGCGGTGGCACCGCCATCACCTCAGCGCGCGTCACGAGCTTCGGCGCCTCCACCGCGTCCTCCGCCGCCTGCTCCACCTCGCGGCGCACCCGCGCCTCAAGCGCCTGGAGATCAGCGGGTGGCACCCCGGCGCGCACCAGCTGCCACGCCGCCTGGAGCACCGGGCAGGCCGCCTCCGCTGCCGCTATCTCCGCTGGGGAGCGGTACACCGTGTCGACGTCGCTGCCGGCGTGGCCCAACAGGCGCACGGTGCGGAGGTGCAGCACCTGAGGTAAGCGCTGCTGACGACAAGCGTCCACCGCCTCTGTTGCCACACGGAAACATTGACTCAGGTCGGCGCTGTCAGCGCTGTGGTAGCGGAGGTGCGGCAGCGCGCGGAGCCGCTCCTCCACCCAACCCACCGGCGTGCGCACGCTGATGCCGAGGCCGTTGTCCTCGCACACGATGACCAGCGGCAGCTTGAGCCGCTGGTGCACCACCCAGCCCGCCGCGTTCAAGGCCCCGAGCGCCGTCGAGTGGTTGAGGCTCGCGTCGCCGAAGCTCGCCAGCACGATCGAGTCAGGGCGCGCGTCACACGGGAGGTTCAGGCGCTGCATGCGCTCAAGCGCCACCGCGAGGCCCACCGCGCGCGGCAGGTGTGAGGCGATGGTGCTGGTGCTGGGGATGATGCCGAGCGCGCGCGAGCCGAACACCTTATGGCGCCCGCCGCTCGCCGGCTCCGTGCGCGCCGCGACCAGCGACTGTGCGATCGCCCGCACCCCATCGTAACCGCTTACCTGACGACCACGCTCGAGCTGGAGCGCCGCGGAGCGGTAGTGAAGGAGGCTAGGATCATCCGGGCGCGTCAGGTGCCCAAGCACCACGTTGGCTTCGTGCCCTGAGCTGCAGATGGTGTAGTGACCGTGGCCTCGGCGGCGAAGCTCATGCGCCGCGAGATCCAGGTGCCGCGCGCGCAGCATCGACTCAAGCAGCTGGAGGCCCACGCCCACCGCCTCGAACCGGCGCGTCCCCTCGGGGGGCGCTGAGATCTGCCCAGGGAAGCGCTCAACCAACCGTCGGATCCGCTCAAGGCTCATGGCGGCGGAAGGTAGCGAACTCCACAGCCAAAGCCAGCCTCAGGCGCTAACCGCCTGAGGCGCCTGAACCGCCACCACCGCCCGAGCCGCCGCCCGGGCCGCCGGCGCCCGAACCACCAGCGCCTGAGCCGCCAGCTCCTGAACCGCCGGCGCCCGAACCACCTGAGCCACCTGAGCCGCCACCACCTGTACCCGACGTACCCCCTGAGCCCACGCAGCTGCCAGCCGTGCAGGTCTGGGCGGCCGAGCAGCTGTTGCTGCAACTCCCACAGGTTGCAGCGTCCGTCGCGTCGCCCTCGCAGCCATCGTTCGCGGTCGCGCTGTTGCAGTCGAGGCGGCCCGGCTTGCACTTGGGCGAGCAGAGGCCCCCCACGCAACTACGTGCGTCCACCTCAGTGCCTGAGCAAACGGTGCCGCAGCCACCGCAGTTGTCAGGATCAGTGCTGGTGGGCAGCTCACAGCCATCGTCCGCGCCGGGAGCAGGCGGGCGGCTGCAGTTGCTGTAGCCTGCCTCGCAGCTGGAGGTGCACAGCCCGTCGGAGCAGGCGCGCGTGGTGGCGTGGGCCTCATCGCAGCCACGACCACATGCGCCGCAGTGGCCCACCGTGGTGTCGGTGTCCGTCTCACAGCCATTATCCTGAGCGGGAGCAGGTGGGGAGCTGCAGTCCCCGCGACCCCTCACGCAAACCGGCTTGCACAAGCCCACTTCGCAGCGGCGGGTCTGGACGTGAGGCCCACCCTGACATGAGCGGTTGCACCCCCCGCAATGGCCGAGCGTGGTGTTCAGATCCACCTCGCAGCCGTCGTCAGGAGTTGGAGCGACCGGCGTACCGCAATCACCACGCCCGGTGTGACACACGGGCCGACACACGCCCTCCTGACAGGTCCGCGTATCAACACCAGTGCCTGAGCACACGTGGCCACACGCCCCGCAGTTGTCCGCCTCCTCACGGGTGAACACCTCACAGCCGTTCGCCGGGTTCCCGTCGCAGTCCGCGTACCCGGGGTTACATCGGTCGATCTCGCACTTGGCCGCCGTGCACTTGGCGGTGGCGTTCGGCAGATCGCACTGGTTGCGGCAGAACCCGCAATGCGCGGGCGTGACGTTGGTGTCCGTCTCACAGCCGTCCGACGAATCCTCGTTGCAGTCGCCGAGCCCTAGCGGGCACTCGCTCACCTCACAGGTTCCGTTGGCGCAGGTCCAGTTCTCCGCCGAGGTGTCGGCGAAGCAGTCGGTGTTGCACCCACCGCAGCGCCGCGGATCATTGATGTTCGTCTCGCAGCCATCAAACGCGCCGCCTTCGCAGTCCTCGAAGCCGTCGTTGCACCTGAGGATGGCGCAGGCGCCGCCAGCGCAGTGAGCCGTCGCGTTGCGAGGGGAGCAGGCTGTGCAGCTGGTGTC
>CAYQAC010000022.1:28700-30034 GCA_964415255.1 uncultured Polyangiaceae bacterium
CCGTCTTCAGCTTGACGCGTACCAGTCCGCCGCCTGGATCGTCGATGTCGACGCACTGAGCGCCACACACCTTCTGCCCGGGGCCTGGGAAGCAGCCAAGCCCCCCGCTGCCACCTGAGCCGCCTGAGCCGCTTGAGCCGCTCGAGCCCCCCGAGCCGCCGAAGCCCCCACCGCCGGCCATCCCCGCGGCGCCCCCGAAGCCCCCGCTGTTGCCAGCGTCCTGGCCCTTCGCACCTGCGCCCGTCTGATCGAGCGTGCACGCGCCCAGCACCAGGGCCAGGGCAACTGACAGCAGGTTCCGCATCACGCTATTCTATCGGTGGACGCCCGGCGCCGGTACTAAGAACGTCCCCGAACTGCGGCGGACAGCGCCGGCTGGGTTAGGCTGCGCGCGTGCGCTCTGTCTCCCGTTGGCACGCGGTCTTCAAGGGGCCGCCCGGCCCTGCTCCCCGCCGGCGCTGGTCGCTCGCCCTGGTTTGTCAATTAGCCTTACTTGTTCAGCTCACCATCGCGTGCTCCGAACCCGATCAGGCGCCTGCGGCCTCGCCCGACCCCACCGGCAGCAACCCGCTCAGCCCGCCCGCCAAGCCCATCGCGAGCCTCCACGCGGCAGCCAGCGCGCTGCCAAGCGCCGCAGGGAGCCCCGCGCTAGACGCAGGTCCTCAGGCTATCGACCAAGCGGCCCTCCCCGCGGACGCCCCGCTGACGCTGCTCGCCGAGGGCGGCGTGCGCCCCGCCGCCCAGGCTGAGCGCTTCCTGCACGTCGGCGACAGCATGGTCCCCCTGGTCGGCAACTACCTCAGGCCGCTCGTGCAGGGACGCGGGGGCAAGTACTTCATCGACAGCGTCACCTCCTCCAGCACGCTCTCTTGGGACAACGAGCGGCGCCTCCAACAGGCGATGTACCGCTACGATCCGCAGGTGGTGCTCATCTCCCTCGGCTCAAATGAGCTGTTTGACCGCACCCCGGAGCGCCGCGCGCCCGCGATCCAGCGCCTCGTGGCCGACACCCGCGGCCGCCCCTGCTTGTGGATCGGACCTCCCGCGTGGAAAAAAGACTTCGGCTTCATCGAGGTCCTAAAAAGTAACCTCGGCCACTGCCGCTACCTCGACTCCACCGCGCTCAAGCTGCCGCGCATGGAAGACGGACGCCACCCGAGCTGGAGCGGCAGCCACCGCTGGGCCACCGTCACTTGGCAACTGCTCGGGGGCGTGGAGCCGGTCCCCACGGGGAGCGCGCGTCCGTGAGGTCCGCGCGATCGGATTTTGGGGGTTGGGCACCTGCCGCACGCGCCGTCATGGCGCCGCCCCGCTTTAAGTCAATTCATCTGACG
>CAYQAC010000022.1:30044-40388 GCA_964415255.1 uncultured Polyangiaceae bacterium
TGACGAAGAGCCGTCCACGCACCATGAAGCGTGCGGGCCTCGGCTGCTTGGTGCTGTCATCAGCGTCACTCTTCGGGTGCAGCGAGCGGAGCGCCATGGCGACTGGCGCGCTGGACGAGCCTCCAGCCGCGCCCGCGAGCGCCATCGGCAGTGTAGCTGACAGCATGGCAGCGGGCACAAGCCCGCCCGTGGGTAGCGCTGTCAGCGCGGGCGCGGCGCCGAGCGGCGCCTCGCCAAACCCCCTGCCCTCCCCCCGCTTCAACGTGCTCCTGGTGCTGGTGGACAGCCTGCGCGCCGACATGCCCTGGGCGGGCTACCCGCGCGACATCGCCCCCTTCATGACGCGCTTCGAGGCGCGCTCGGTGAGCTACACCCGCGCGTACAGCATCTCCAGCACCACCGCGCGCTCGGTCGCGGCGCTGCTCGCGAGCGACTACCCCTCCGCCATGGTGCGCGACGGGCATTTCTTCACGCGGTGGCACCCAGACAACGTGTTCCTCGCGGAGCGCCTCACTGAGCACGGCAGCTACAGCTTCGGCGCCTTCGCGCACGCCTACTTCTTCCCCACGAGCGGGCTGAGCCAAGGCGTCACCGATCACCAGGTGCTCCCCGGCACCTTCCTAATGAACACCTCCAGCTCCAACATCACGTCAGAGAAGCTGACTTCACTCGCCAAGGAGCAGATCACGGCGGCGCGCGCGACGCGCGCTGAGAGCGGGGAGCCGTTCTTCGGCTACGTCCACTACATGGATCCGCACAGCCCCTACGTGCCGCACCGCGGCGGCGTCAGCTTCGGTAGTAAGCCGCGCGATCTTTATGACGCCGAGGTGCGCCACACCGATCACCACCTGGGCGCGCTCATCGACTGGCTGGATGAGACCGGCGGCCAAGACGACACGGTGGTGATCTTGAGCGCGGATCATGGAGAGTCCTTCGGAGAGCACGGCCACCTGAAGCACGGCTACGAGCTGTGGGAGGAGCTGATCCGGGTGCCGCTGATGATCCGCGTACCCGGCGCCGCAGCGCGCCGCATCGACACCCCGCGCAGCCACCTCGACCTCGCCCCCACCATCCTCGCGCTGATGGGTCACCCGCCGGGCCGAGGCATGCGCGGCCACAGCCTCACGGCGGAGGTCGCTGGCGCTGAGGCGAGGCCGCGCCCGGTGCTGGCTGAGGTCACGCGGGACCCACTACAAGACCGGCGCCGCGCCCTGATCGACGGCCCGCTCAAGCTGATCGTCACCGGTGACGACCGCGGCTTCTTGCTGTTCGATGTGGTGGCTGATCCTCACGAGCGGAGCGATCTAGTCGCTGACAAGCCGCGCCTCGAGCAGATGAAGCAGCTCTACCGCTCCGTCTCAGAGCCGATCCCCAACCTGCCACACAGCGGGGATTTGGTGCCGCTGCGCGGCGCGCCCGAGGGCCGCCGCTGGTGAGCTCATGGCGGTGTCTGGCGACCTCAGCGAAGCCGAAACACGCCATGAGTCATCTAAACTGACTATGTGTGTCACGCGGTCCCCTCGCGGACAATCAGCCAGGCTGATGACCTGCTGACTGACTACTCTAGATCCCGTCAGGGATCATGACGGGTGCGGGGCTCGGCGCCGCCGCCGGCTTCGCCGTTGGCGCTGGGCTAGCGGCGGGGCTGGTGGGCACCGGGCTCGCCACAGGGCTGGTGGGCGCGGGGCTCGCCGCGGGTGTGGGGGGTGGCCCCGCCACCAGTGGGGTAGCCCTCGGCGCAACTCGGGGCGCCTCCGTCGGGAGCTCATCCAGCTGCGCCGGCTCGTCAGCCACCTCGCCCCCCCGCACGGCCTGGGCAGCTTCTGGGAGCACGTCGGCTGGGTGTTCCGGCGAGCCCTGTGCTGGCGAGCCCTGCGCCGGCGAGCCCTGTGCTGGCAAGCCCTGTGCTGGCGAAGCGACCGGCAACCCTTGAGGCTCACTTGGCTTATCGCGCAGGTGGCTGATCAAGCCGCCGAGCCCGAACGCCAACAGCGCCACCACCCCCCACACAACGTAGGCCGTGTAGGAGCGCGTCGGCGCCGCAAGATCGGGCGTGCTCGGCGCCACGAGGCGCGACGCGGGAGGCCGCCGCCGCGAGACCACAGTCGCCTCAGTCCACTCCGCGCTGTACTGCTGCGAGGCTGCCTCAAGCACCACCACGCTCGGCGCAGAGGTCGCCCCAGCCTCATCGACGGCCGCCGGTGGCTCTGCGGGCTCCTTGATCGCGCCAGCCTCGCGTTGGGCCTCCCCCTCTGGCTGGGACCGCTCCTGACCACCCACCTCCCCTATATACCCCAAGCCAGGCTCCCAAGACCAGCTACAGCACCGATCCTGCTGTTCGTTCCAGCCTGAGTCTGAGGGATCAGCCACCAGGCGCCCCCAAGACCAGCAGTTGCCTGACATCCAAAGGGCCTCATCGACAGACGACAGGTGCGTCAGAGGGCCGCTTCATGGCACCATCGGGCCCTGCCCCCGATGAACGTCTCACCTACTCCGCCACGCGGCGCGCGACGAGCGTTGGCAGCCACCGCGCTCGCGCTCTCGTGTTGTCTGCTCGCCCCCCACGCTCAGGCCGACGGGGTAGCTCCAGAGCGCGCCTCAGCAGAGGAGGTGCAGGGCGCCCAAGCTGCCTACACTGAAGGCGTCGCGCGCTTCCAAGAGCGTCAGTTTGACGCAGCGGCCAGCGCGTTTGAGCGCTCGCTCGCCATCGTCGCGAGCCCGAACGCGCGGCTGATGTTGGCGCGCGCGCTGCGCGAGTCAGGTGCCATCGACCAGGCGTTTGAGCAAATGGCCCAAACGCTCCGCGACGCGAAGCACTTAGCTGCCCGTGCGCCACGTTACGCCGCAGCCCGCGACGCCGCCGAGGCGGAGCTCGCTCCGCTACGCTCCCAGGTGGCCGCCCTCACCCTGGAGATCACCGGCGGCACCGTCACTGAGCTGTGGGTCGGAGATCGCAAGGTCCTACCGCAGCTCTGGAGCGGCGTGGCGGTGAGCCCCGGGGTGGTTCACGTGGTGGGCCGTCTGCCGGGTGGGCGCCGCGCATGGCGCGCGGTTGAAGCGCGCCGCGGCGAAACGCTCAACGTCACCCTCGACGTCTCAAGCGCCGAAGAAGGTCCCCAAGAGGTGATCCCATGGCTCAAGGGCGGCGCCGAAGAGGGCTCCGCTGCACCCGGGGAGCACCCCGTCGGCCCACGCGACGCGGCGCCGCTCCCCTACCGAGAGCTGAGCTACATCGCGGCGGGCGTGGCAGGCGCGGGGCTGCTCACGTTTGGGATCGCTGGCCTGATGAGCCAGAGCACCTACGGTGAACTGGAAGATGAGTGCACGGAGCGGCGCTGCGATCCGAGCTACGCCAGCACCATCGACCGCGGGAGACGCGAGCAAACGATCGCCAACGTGGGGCTCGGCGTGGGCGTGGTGGGGTTAGTCAGCGCCGCGGTCTTTTATCTCCTCGACAGCAATAGCAGCGCTGCGAGCGCCCAGGGCATGAGCCGGCGAGCGCCCGCTGCATCGAGCGGATCCACGCTGACCCTCAGCCTACGCTCACTGAGCTACCAAGGGAGCTTCTGATGGCCACGAGGTGGGTTGGGTGGGTCGCAGTGGCTGGCGCCTCCCTGGCGCTTGGCTGCACCCAGGATTTCAATGAGTTTCAGCTGGGCGGGCGCGGCGGCACGGGGACCGCTGGTGACGCCTCAGCGGGCGCGGCGGGTATAACCAGCGGCGGCGCAGGCGGCGGCGGCACAGGTGGCGGGCCCAGCGGCGGCGCGGCAGGCTCAGGTGGCGCCGGGGGTGTCGCTGGCACCGGCGGCGCTGAGTGCGGGGCAGACTCCAAGGCCTGCGGCGGTGACTGCGTGCCGCTGAGCGACCCAGCGTATGGCTGCGGCAGCACCGGCTGCGCTCCCTGCGCTCTCAACCACGCCACCGCCGCCTGCGACGGCTCACGCTGCGCGATCAGCGCTTGTGAAGGCAGTTTCACTGACTGTAATGGAGACAGCGCCGATGGTTGTGAGGTGGACACCTCCAACAATCCGCTCGCGTGCGGCGCCTGCGGCCGCGCCTGCTCGCTGCCGAACGCCACCGCGAAATGCGAGGGCAGCTCGTGCCAGGTGGCGTCTTGTCAGCCTGGGTTCACCGACTGCGACGGGGACGCGAGCAACGGCTGCGAGGTGAACACAGCAGCCAACCCGCGCGCCTGCGGCAGCTGCGGCAACGACTGCTTCGGGCAGCCAGGCAACTGGGGCTGCGAGGCGGGTCAGTGCGTGGTCTCGAGCTGCCCCACGGGTTGGGGTGACTGCAGCGGCACCGGGTGCGACGTCAACCTGATGACCTCGCTCGCGCACTGCGGCTTCTGTGGCAGCGCCTGCGCGCCTCCCAACGCGATCGGGACCTGCACCTCGGGTGAGTGTCGTGTCTTGAGCTGCAACGCCGGCTTCGCTGACTGTGATGGCGACCCAACCAATGGGTGTGAGCGCAACCTCGCCACGGATCCTGACCACTGCGGGGCCTGCGCGCGCGCCTGCTCCGCGACGGGCACCTTGTCGCGCACCTGCAGCGCGGGCAGCTGCCAGCCGAGCTGCAGCGCGGGCCACGCCAACTGCCACACGCCGGCCGCTCCGCTCCCAGACGACGGCTGCGAGATCAACCTCCTGACCAACCCCGACCACTGCGGCGCGTGCGGGCGCGCTTGCTCCGGAGCCGGCGCCCTCGCCCGCGCCTGCGCTGGGGGGCTGTGCGCCCCAACCTGCACAACCGGCTTCGGCGACTGCAGCGCCCCCGCGGCCCCCGGCTTGGACAACGGTTGCGAGACCCCGCTCGGCACGGACGTGGACAACTGCGGCGCCTGTGGGCGCGTGTGCTCGAGCACGGGGGTCGCGGCACGCAGCTGCAACTCGGGCGTCTGCACCTCCACCTGCACGGGCACCCTGGGCAACTGCACCCAGCCTCCCGCCCCACAGCCCGACAACGGCTGTGAGGTGAACTTACAAGACAACATCTCCAACTGTGGCGGCTGCGGCCGGGCTTGCTCTGCGAACGGCACCACCTCACTCAGCTGCAGTGGTGGCCTCTGCAATCCCAGCTGCCAGGCAGGCCGTGGCGACTGTGAGCAACCTCCCGCCCCAAGCGCTGACAATGGCTGCGAGAGTTCGCTGGCGACCGACCCAGACCACTGCGGTGGCTGTGGGCGCTTCTGCAGCGGCTCAGGCGCGCTCAGCCGAGCGTGCACCGCCGGCAGCTGCGACCCGAGCTGTGCTCCTGGCTTTGGCGACTGCGCTACGCCCACCTGGCCCATCGGCGACGACGGCTGTGAGACCTCCCTGCTGTCAGACATCGCTAACTGTGGCGCCTGTGGGCGAGGGTGTTCGCTAAGCGGAGCTAGCAACACCAGCTGCGACGCGGGGAGCTGCAACCCCACGTGCCAAGCCGGTCGCGGCGATTGCGGCACGCCGGGCGCATCTCAGCCGGACGACGGCTGTGAGATCAACACACTGACGGACACCGATCACTGCGGCGCCTGCTCACGCGCCTGCAGCGACTCGGGCGTGGCCTCCAAGCAGTGCTCCGCGGGCAGCTGTAGCAGCAGCTGCGACCTTGGCTTCGCGAACTGTCAGGCGCCTGGCGCTCCCAGCGCTGACGATGGCTGTGAGCTAAACGTCGGCGCCGCCGCTACAACGTGCGGCAGTTGCGGCAACGCTTGCCCGAGCGGCTTCGTGTGCCTGACCAGCCAGTGTGTCTGCAATAGCAACGACGACTGCGGCAACCGCGGCACCTGCCGCGGCAACGGCTCCTGCCGCTGCGACCGAGTGGTGGGTGACGATCAGCTCTGCCAGCGGGGCGAGGCGTGCGTGGCAGATGGCCCGCTCCAGAGCAAGTGTGCCTGCAATGGCGGCGCGGCGTGCTCAGCCGGCCAGACCTGCTGCGGCCATGGCTGCACCAACCTGAGCAACAACCCAGCGCACTGCGGCGCCTGCGGGCGCCACTGCCCGCCAGGCTTCGCGTGCGCGTCGGGCGGCTGTGTGTGCGACAGCAACGCGGACTGTAACGCGGGCAGCCCCGGCACCTGCAGCTCCGGCTCCTGCTCCTGCGGCGTCATGAGCTGCACCGCTGGGCAACGGTGTCAGCCCGACGGCACCTGTGGGTGAGCAGCGCGCCCCCGTCTTGGTGCTGAAGGAGGGATTTGAACCCCCGACCCGGCGCGTATGAAACGCCTGCTCTAACCAACTGAGCTACTTCAGCGAGGCCCGCGTATATGCGCGGCGCGCCGCGCCCTGTCAAGCGCTGCAAGTGGAGGCCGGCGCTGATCCTAGCCCCCTTGAGCAGGCTACCCTGAGAGCCAGCGCGCGGCTCACAACAAGCAACACGGCGACACCCCGCGCGCCCCTAGCGCACGGCTCACAACACGAACACGGCCACCAACACCAGCACCACCAGCAGCACCACCACGACGACGCCGATTGGGACCAGCAAGCTGCCCTGCTTCGGCACCCCCAAGATCTCCTCGTCTGCGTTGTCCGTCAGCTGCACAGCCATGTGCGCCCGCTCTGCGCCAAACGGCGCCTGAGCCAGCGCGCCGTACGGCGCTCCAGCATGCGGCGCTCCGGCGGGCGGCGCTCCATACGCTGCTGAGGCGTGCGCTCCGGCGTGCCCAGCGTGCCCAGCGTGCGGCGCTACAGCGTGCCCAGCGTGCGGTGCAGCGTGCCCAGCGTGCCCAGCTGCCTGCGCCATCGCCACGTCCATCGCCGCGAGCGGGTCGTCCATGGCGAGGGAGTCGCTGTCCCCAAAAAAGTCATCCACCGCGTCGCGCGCCGCCGCCGCCTGGCCCATCAAGCTGGGGAGCATCGCCCCGATCAGCCGTTCGAGCTCATCCTGCTCCTGCCGCGCCCAGTCCGCGTGGGTGCCACCGAGGCCACAGGCGTGACCCACCGCGTCCGCCAGCGCGCCCACGGTGGGCGTCCGCAAGGACGCCTGCTTCTTCAGGGCCTTGGCGAGGACGCGGTCCAGCTCGGGAGGCACCGGGTACTTGGTCTCCAGCTGACTCGGGGGCGGCGGCTCCTTGGTCAAGATCTCGAGCAAGATGCTCGGCCCGTTGCTGCCCTTGAACGGCACCTGACCGGTCAGGCACTCGTACAACATCGCCGCCAGCGCCCAGACGTCAGCGCGCCTGTCTAAGGTGTCCAGCCCCTGCGCCTGCTCCGGCGCCATGTAGTAGGGCGAGCCGATGGTGGTCCCCATCACGGTGAGCTTCTTGGCGTTGTCCGCCTTGTCCTTCACGGAGCCAAAGTCGAGGATCTTCACCACGTCGCCCGCCGGCGTCTGGCACAAGAACACGTTGTCGGGCTTCAAGTCGCGGTGCACCAAGGCGCGCGCGTGCGCCGCGTCCAGACCGATCGCC
This sequence comes from uncultured Polyangiaceae bacterium, assembly GCA_964415255.1. Classification (GTDB taxonomy): domain Bacteria; phylum Myxococcota_A; class Polyangia; order Polyangiales; family Polyangiaceae; genus JAHBVY01. The sequence goes on from CAYQAC010000022.1 coordinate 37,435, forward strand.
AGCTGGCTCAGCATCCGCACGATGCGCGCCATGGGTAGGCTCCGCTCGCGCTTCAAGGTGGCGCGCAGCTCCTCCCCGTAGAGGAACTCCATCATCAGCGCGTAGCTGCCGTCAGGCGTCGGCTGAAAATCTATCACCTCCACGATGTGGTGGTGGGGGAGCAGCGACGACACCTCGAACTCGCGCTTGAAGCGCTCGACGCTCACCTCGTCGCGCGCCACGTCCTGGTGCAGCACCTTGATCGCGACGTTGCGCTTCCCCACCAGGTCGAGCGCCTCGTAGACGCGCCCCATGCCACCGTCAGCCACCACCCGCCGCACCTCGTAGCGGCCGAACAGCACCTGCCCAATGCGCGGATCTTGATCGCTCGACGCCACCGGCGCCTGCGTGGCGTTCACCAGCTGTGAGCCGTCTTCAGGACAGAACCCCGAGTCCTCGGGGTACATCCGGCCACAGACTGGGCACGCCTTCACGAGTTAACCCTCGGACTCAGCGTCGGCCTCCGCGGCGACCGGTGGCTTGAAGTAGATGATGCGCTGGCAGCTCGGACACTGGTCCATCGTTGAACCACGCCGCAGCGTCTGGAACATCATTGGGGGCAGCAGGATGTGGCAGGCGGAGCACTTGCCGTTCGTGGTGCTGGCGATGGCGCTGCCGCGGCGCTGCCGGATGAGATCGTACTTCCGGTAGAGCTGCGGCTTCACCTCCTTCACCACCCCCTGGCGCTCAGCCTCTAGCGCGCCCTGCTGCTGCTCAAGCGCGGCGAGCGCGGCGCTCGTGTCACCCTCGGTGGAGCCGAGCTGCTCGGTGAGCTCCGCCAGCTTCTGCTCGGTGGTCGCGATGTCTGAGCGCGCCTGGTCCCCCAGGTTGTCCAGCTTCTGGATCTCCACCTCGCGGTCGCGTTGCTGCTGGCGCATCTCCTCGAGCTCACGCTGGACGGCGTTGGCCTCGCGCTCCGTGCGGCAGCGCGCCAGCTTCTCGCGCGAGCGCTCCACCTGCATGCTCATCTGCCGCAGCTCACCGACGCTCTCGTTGCGTTGGCGATCCATGTCGGCCACCGCGGAGCGGTCACGCGAGAGGCGCTGCGTGAGCGCGCCCTGCTCCGCGAGCAGCGCCTGCAGCGCCTCACGCTTCTCCGCGAGCTGCTCGTTCGTCTGAGCCAGCACCGCGTCCAGCGCGGCGAGTCGTTCTAGCGCGTCAATCTCCGACTGAATATTCACTGGGCCAAGTAGCTCCTGCGTGAGCCCCATCAGGGGCCCAGGACCAAAGGTGTGCCGAGCGTATACAGGCTAGCGGCCATGGGTACCAGCGCGCGGTGCGAGGCCCCAGCGGGGCGACGCCGAACAGGCGCGGGGTGCGGTGGTGGGCCCACCTGGGTTCGAACCAGGAACCACCCGTTTATGAGACGGACGCTCTGACCGATTGAGCTATAGGCCCGATGAGGCGGGAGGACCCGCTCACCACGTGGTGACTGCAGCACCCAGGCGCCGGCAAGAGGGCGTGGAGTCACCACGACACCCGAACCGCCACCTGGCCGGCTTACGTCCACGTAGGCCAAGCTAGCGGAAGGGCGGGGGGTTTGCCAAGCCACCACTCAGAGCAGCCCGGCTCGTCAGCCGTGAGCTCACCGCGCTGGCGCCGGAGCGGCGCAGCAGCGAAACCCGATCTGATAGAAGCGAAACTCAGGACCGTGGGCGGTGGTCATGGGGCGGCACCGCGCGCGGATCTTGCCCCAGTAGCCGCCCTTGAGGCCGCTGACGAACGGCTCCCCTGACTCGTTCACCACCCACTCGTCCACGTTGCCGGTCATGTCGCCCACGCCAAACGGGCTGAGGCAGCGCGCGCGGGAGCCGCTTGGGACGCGCTGATCGAGCCGCGCCGCCTCAGCCGCCGCGTCTCCATGGGCGAACTGCTGGAAGTCGGGCGCGCGATGGGGGCGATCGATGTTGCACGCCTCCGCGTCACGCTCGAGACCATAAGGGTACGGGAGCCCCGCCTCCCCCTCACAGGCGAAGGTCCACTCACGACTGGTGCACAGGCGCTTGCCGAGCGCCTCGCAGCTGGCGCGCGCCTCGATGAAGCTCACCATCACCTGCGGCAGCGCACCCGCTTGGTTGGGGTACTCATAGCGATCGATGCAGAAGTCGTGGGGCTCACGCGCGCCAGGACAGCTTGAGTCGGGAGCGAAGCGTGCGCAGCGGGCGGGGGAGCGTGAGATCCACTCAAGGCAGCGCTGCGGGGTGGAGGGGCAAGCCTCCCCACGGATGTGCTGCATGTCGCTTGGGCAAGCTGGACTCACCCCTGCAACGGGGACATCACTGGGAGCCGGCTCGGGAGTCGCTCGGAGCGAGGCAGCACCAACCGGCGCCGCGGAGGCGCTACCAACCCCCAAAAAACCCTGAGGATCCCGCTCTTGGCAAGCCTGAGTAGCGATCAGGCCGGCCAGCCCACCTGCGACCAGGGTGCCCCGAACGGCCACGCTGAAGCACCTGCTCAAGTGGCTCCGTTGTCCCCGTTGAGAGCTGTCCACGTTATGGTTACCGCCTTGAAGCAATCACCCAGCCCAGCCCAGGTCCTCGCGGTGCGTGGGGCCAGCCAGCACAACCTCGCCGGCATCAGCTGCGACCTACCACGGGGCCAGCTGGTGGTCATCACAGGTCCGAGCGGCTCGGGTAAGTCGTCGCTCGCCTTCGACACCATCTACGCCGAAGGTCAGCGCCGCTACGTGGAGTCGCTGAGCGCCTACGCGCGGCAGTTCCTAGAGCAGCTGCCCAAGCCCCGCGTGGAGAGCATCGAGGGGCTCAGCCCCTCGATCGCGATTGAGCAGCGCGCCCTGGGTAAGAGCCCGCGCTCCACGGTGGGCACCGTCACTGAAATCGCCGACTACCTGCGCCTGCTCTACGCGCGGGTGGGCGTCCCCCACTGCCCGGTGTCAGGCCAGGTGCTGCGCGCCT
>CAYQAC010000022.1:40398-44091 GCA_964415255.1 uncultured Polyangiaceae bacterium
TGGTGGACGCCATCATGGCGCGTGGGGACGGCACGCGGCTCGCCTTGATCGCCCCGGTCGCGCGTGGCCTAGCCGAAGGCGCCAGCGATGAGCTGGAGCGCCTGAAGCGCGACGGCTTCGTGCGCGCGCGCGTCAACGGGGAGGCGGTGGAGCTCGCGGACGATCCACTCCTAAATGACAGTGAGGCTTACGATATCGACGTGGTGGTGGATCGCGTGGTGGTGCGCGAGAGCTCCAAGGGGCGCATCACCGACTCAGTGGAGCTCGCCCTAGCGCAAGGCAGCGGCACCTTGCTCATCGACGCGCTCGACGGCAGCGAGCCGCTGGTGCTGAGCGAACGGCTGGTGAGCTGGGAGCATGGCATCACCCTGCCGCCGCTTGAGCCGCGGCTGTTCTCGTTCAACAGCCCCCACGGCGCCTGCCCCACCTGTGATGGCCTCGGCATGCGCTCGCGCGTCGATCCCGCGCGGGTGGTCGCCGACCCTAGCCGCTCCCTGCGTGAAGGGGCGGTCACCGCCTTCGGGCGCCGCGGCTCCATCGCCCACGCCACCGAGGTGGACCAGGTGGTGAAGCTGCTCGGCGTCGATCCAGATCTCCCCTGGGACCAGCTCCCTGAGGCTGATCGCGACGCGATCTTCTTCGGCGCCGCTGGAAAGGGCCGCCGCAAGGGACAGCACTACGACGGCATCGTGCCGCGCCTGGAGGCCCGGCTAGAGGCGGAGGAGGGCGCGGAGGACTCCGAAGATGAGCTCGACGAGGGCGCGCTGCGCCCGGAAGATCTGAGTCGCTTCGTCGTCACCCGGGTGTGCGACGACTGCGGCGGCAGCCGCCTGTGCCGTGAGGCGCTGGCGGTGAAGGTGGCGGGCAACACCATCGCCGAGCTGGGCGCGCTGTCGCTGGTGGACCTCAAGCATTTCCTTGAGGATTTACCCGCGGCGAGCGGCCGCGACGCAGCCATCGCGGAGCCGCTGATCCGCGCCGTGGCCGATCGGCTCGGCTTCTTGATCGACGTCGGCCTCGGCTACCTCTCCCTGGATCGCTCGGCGCGCACGCTGAGCGGCGGTGAGGGGCAGCGCATCCGCCTCGCCACCCAGATCGGCGCGAGCCTGATCGGCGTCTTGTACGTGCTCGATGAGCCGAGCGTGGGGCTGCACGCGCGCGACAACGAGCGGCTGCTGACGGCGCTCAGGCGCCTGGTGGATAAGGGCAACAGCGTGCTCGTGGTGGAGCACGATCGCGAGGCGATCCTCGCGGCGGACTACGTGGTGGACATGGGGCCTGGCGCTGGGAGCCTCGGCGGGAAGATCGTCGCCCAGGGCACGCCGCAGGCGCTGGCGAAGGATCCCCACTCCGTCACGGGTCCTTACTTGTCTGGGGAGAAGCGCCTCCCCATCCCCAGCGCGCGCAAGGCGCCGAGCGACGCGGTGATCCGGATCAGCGGCGCCCGCGCCCACAACCTGCGAGACGTCACCGCCGTCATCCCGCTCGGCCTCATCACCGCCGTCACCGGCGTGAGCGGCTCCGGCAAGAGCAGCTTGATCGTCGACACGCTGCTGAGCGCCGCGCGCGCCAGGCTGTACGGCGCGCGCAGCCTGGTCGGCCCCTGTGACGCCATCGACGGCCTCGATCAGATCGACAAAGTCATCAGCATCGATCAAGCGCCGATCGGCCGCACGCCACGCTCGAACCCCGCCACCTACACCGGGATCTTCACCCACCTGCGCGAGCTGTACGCCAACCTCCCCGAGGCGCGCGCGCGCGGCTACCGTGCGGGGCGCTTCTCCTTCAACGTGAAGGGCGGCCGCTGCGAGGCCTGCCAGGGCGACGGCGTGCTCCGGGTGGAGATGCACTTTCTGCCCGACGTCTACGTCACCTGCGACACCTGCGGCGGCAAGCGCTACAGCCGCGAGACGCTCGAGGTCACGTACCGTGGCCTGTCCATCGCGGACGCCCTGGAGCAGACGGTGGACGAGGCCTTCGAGCTGTTCGACGCCATCCCCCGGGTGCGGCAGCGGCTGGCGGCGCTGCGCGAGGTGGGGCTCGGCTACATCCGCCTGGGTCAGCCGGCCACCACGCTGAGCGGCGGCGAGGCGCAGCGCGTGAAGCTCGCAGCGGAGCTCTCACGCACCGCGACCGGCAGCACCCTGTACGTCTTGGATGAGCCGACCACCGGCCTGCATTTCCAGGACATTGAGCTCTTGAGCCACGCGCTGTTCGGGCTCCGCGACGCAGGGAACTCGGTGCTCATCATCGAGCACAACCTGGATCTGGTGGCCTGCGCCGATTGGGTCATCGACTTGGGACCGGAGGGTGGCTCAGGCGGCGGCCGCATCATCGCCTCAGGCACCCCTGAGCTCATCGCGCGGCACCCAGACAGCCACACGGGGCGCTTCCTGGCGCAGGTGCTCAAGGCCACCGAGGCGCCACCCAAGACCGACCGCGCGCGGCCACGCGCCCGCGCAGAGAAGGCCCCCAAGAAGCGCGTGAGCAAGCGCTGACTTAGCCAGCCGTAGGCTGCGTCAGGCGCGCGCAGCGTGATGGCTGCTGTCAGCCAGGCTGACTCAGCTCACTCAGCGCCAGCAGCGCCCTCGTCAGGCTGGCTGTGCACCGGCGCCCTCGAACCACCTGCGGTCAGCCAGGCTGACTCAGCGCCAGCAGCGCCCTCGTCAGGCTGGCTGTTCACCGGCGCCGAACCTCGCCAGCGCCGAGCTCACTCAGCTGAAATCGCGCTCGACGCGCTCTTGATCTTCCTTGCAGCGGATGCAGAGCGTCGTCTCGGGGCGCGCGTCGAGGCGCTTCTCGCTGATCGGCTCGCTGCACTCCTCGCAGTCACCGAACGTGCCATTTTCAATGCGCTCGAGCGCCTTCTGGATCTTCTCCAGGAAGGTCTTCTCTCGACCACGCAGCCGGAATGTGAACGACTGGAGGTACTCGCTCGACGCGAGATCCATCTCGTCCGGCAGATCGTCGGCGTCCAAGGTCATGTCCTGATCGAGGGTCTGCCGCGCGCGCTCGATGATCTCGTTGCGCTTCTCCTCGAGCAGTTGCTTGTACTTCTTCAGCTTGGCCTTGTTCATCGTTCTTAAAGACCCCTCCCCCGCCTCTCGGGGGCGAGCAAGATAGTGACCGCACCCCTGAACGTCAACGGGTCTGGCCCCCCGCCACGCCTGAGCTCCCAACCTGCGCCGATCCCAGGCCTCACCACGCCGACCCCTCACCCACCGCCAGTTGCCTGGACGGGCCCTCAACTCTTGAAGTGACGCCACCGGCCCCTGGGCCGACTTCACCCCAGCACCCCTCTAGCCCAATCCTTGGCCCCGTCGCCAGGGCTTCAGGCACCGAGCGCCCTCGGATTTTTTGGGGGTGCACTCCCTCCGTGTGCACTGCCGGCCTCCAAGTGGCGCCATCACGCACCGTACGTCGTCGTGATCACGGTCGTCGACCTGATGGGCGTCTCCAGACAACCTCGAAGAGCACCATGAAGTGCTTGAGGACGTCGAAGAGCCGGTTGGACGGCACCGCGTTCATAGCAGCCACACGTAGCCCCATCCGCATCCGTGCCTCTCACTGGCTCCCCGCGCGAGCCACTGCGAGCTGCTGCGACCCGCCGCAAGCCACGCGCGCGATCGAACTGTGTACCCTCGGCCCATGCTGGACCTCGACCCAAACCGCCCCATCGTCGCTCCCGTCGGC
>CAYQAC010000022.1:44101-47346 GCA_964415255.1 uncultured Polyangiaceae bacterium
GGCGCCGCCACCGTGATCGTCGCCCGCCATGGGGCGCAGGGTGTCGAGGTGTTCGCGGTGGAGCGCCACCAGCGCTCAGGCTTCCTCGGCGGCGCCATCGTTTTTCCAGGCGGTAAAGTTGACCCAGCGGATCAGGCGCCGGAGTGGGCGGGGCTCACGAGCGGCGTGCCACCGCGCGCAGAGGCGCTGGGCGACGAAGCCGGCGCGCGCGCCTTCTTGGTGGCGGCGGCGCGGGAGTGCGTGGAGGAGGCCGCTATCCTCCCCATCGTGGGCGACCACCCGGACCACGACAGGCTGGTGGCGCTCCAAGCGAGCCTGCTCGCGGCGGGGGGCGACGGCGGTGAGCACTTCCGGCGCCTGATCGCCGGGGAGGGCTGGCGTCTCGACACCTCCCGCTTCACCCCCCTCTGGCGCTGGGTGACGCCCACCGCTGAGCGGCGCCGCTTCGATACCCCGTTCTTCCTCTTAGAGTTGCCGCCCAGCCAGCGCGGTCAGAGCGATCAACGCGAGACGACCCAAGGCTTCTGGGAGCAGCCCGCGCAACTGCTCAAGCGCTGGGAGCGCGGCGAGCTGTTCCTAGCGCCGCCCACCAGCCACAGCCTCGGCGTGATGGCAGAGGCGGGCTCCATTGAGGCGCTCAGGGAGCGCGCTGAGCGCCACAGCATGGCGCCCATCTGCCCAGAGCTAGTCAGTCATAATGACCAAACCGTGCTCGCCCTGCCAGGCGATCCACTTCACTCCGAGCCCGCGCCCGTGCCAGGCACCGAGGACGGCCCCACCCGCTTCGTGCTGAACAGCGAGGGGCGCTTCGAGGGCCAGTCCGTACGTTAAACTGACAAGCTGCGCTAGTACACTACGCTGACGACTTCAGGCGCAGCCTGCGCCCACAGCGCGGGCGGCTCACACAGCGCTGATGGCTCACACAGCGCTGATGGCTCACACAGCGCTGATGGCTCACACACCGTCTCGGTACGCCTTCACCGCGTTCACGATCGCGTCGGCGAGCTTCTGACGGTAGTCCGCGGTGTCGAGCCGCGCCTCCTCCGTCTGGTTGGAGATGAACGAGGTCTCGTACAGCACCGCCGGCATCTCGGCGCCGGCGAGCACGTAGAAGCCAGCGCTCTTCACGCCGCGATCCACGAGCCCTGGGTAGTGCCCCCCGACGGAGGCGAGTGAGGAGCGTTGGAGCAAGCTGGCGAAGTGCTGCGACTCAAGGCGCGTCGCCGCTTGGATGTCGGCCAGCGCCTTGGCAAGCTCCGCCGAGGCGGCCACGCTCGCGGCGTTCTCTCGCGCGGCGATGCTCGAGGCCATGTGATCAGACGCCGCCGCGAGCACGAAGGTCATCACGCCGCTGCCCGCGCCGTGCTCCGCTGAGTTGCAGTGGATGCTGACGAACAAATCCGCGCGGAATGCGTTAGCGCGCGCGGTGCGCTCCGCGAGCGGCACGTACACGTCTGAGTCACGGGTGAGCAGCGTGGAGATCCCGAGCTCACGCGCGATGAGCGGCGCCGCTCGGTGCGCGATGTCCAAGGTGACGTCCTTCTCCTGCAGGCCCATCGCGCCGATCGCCCCAGGGTCGTGACCGCCGTGCCCCGGGTCGAGCACCACCCGCCGGATAGCGACAGGGCCCCGCGCCACCTCACGCGAAGCGCCGCGCGGCGCGCGCCGCGAGACGTCGATCACCAACCGAAACGGCTCCGGGAGGTAGAACACCCGCGGGTAGGCCTCGCGCGCGAGATCGAGCACCACGCGCATGGAGCCGCCCGCCTGCTTGCCGAGCCGCACCCGCTGCACCAGGCCTCCCACCTCATAGCTCAGCTTCCCCTGGTAGCTGGCCTTGAGCACATCCACGAAGAAGCGCGGACCACCGCCTCCTGCGGCAGGGATGATCCCAGTCTTGAACGCAGCGGGCGCGCTCGCGTGCACCACCACGCGCGCGGCGTCCTCCGCGCCATAGTGCTCGATTTCACCCAGGGTGACGGGCCCAGTAGCGCGTGCTTGCACCTCCACCACGGGCGCCGCCTGGGGCGGGATGCCCACCTCTGGATCGCGGCTCCCACCCACCGCCGGCGCGAGCGCCGCATCGGCTGGCTTGAAGGCCAACAGCAAGCCCAGCGCCCGCTCAATCCGGCGCTGGCACACTGGCTCTGCGTGAGCGAGCTGTGCTGCGTGGAGCCCTCGATAACCCGTCTCTGGATCGCGGATCAGCTCGGCGTCGAGCGCGGCGAGCTCCGTCGCCGCCTCGCAGGCGCCCTCCCACGCCTTCTCCGCACTCACTCGCCACAGCTCGACCGCCTCGAGCGCGTCCACCCGCTTGCCCTGCGCACGCCACAGATCGCGCCTGAGCGACGCCGCCTCAGCGATCTTGCGAGCTCCAAGCGGACCATCCAACCGCTCCCCCTCCACGGCCAATCGGTCCGCCAACGCGACGATCTCCGCGCGGGTCACGGCGACCGGCGCGGCCTCTGACACGCCCGCCTCGTGCGGCTGCTCCGGCGCGGACCCACCGCAGTGAAGTGAGAGTGGTAGCGCGACGAGCGCGAACGCCCTAGTCAGCCGACGTCTCATCTGACTTGAATCTTCGACTGTCGTCACAAGCCTGCTCGGTCGAACCTCTCCACCACGTGCCACGCGATCGAACCTTGGAGCAAGGGTACTAGGACGACAAACGGTTTACCGTTGGTCGTCCTCAAATCCAGCAACTAGGACGACAAATGGTTTGCCGTTGGTCGTCCTCAAATCACAGGCTTGAGCGGCGCGAAGGGGAGCAGCGCCGAGCAGAGGACCCGGAAAATCGGGCTCTCACCCCGCATGGGGTCGGTTTTCCTGGTCTGGCGGCGAACTGATCGGCGCTCTAGAGGGCCGATCAGGCCGCCACCCGAAGACAGGAGGCGCGCCCCCAGCAAGGAGCCTTGTTTTCTCCCTCGCGGCTCGCCACTCGCCAGCCCCTGGACGCCGTGCTCCACCGCCCACGCTTCAGCCCGAACCAGCTCGCTGGTTAGTCGTGCTCGCTGCCCACATGGACAACCCACGATGAGGCCGGTTGTCGTGCTAGCTTTCGGGGCGTCATGACGGATAGCGGCAAGGACGACGACGACGGCACCGCGAACTGGAGTGGGTCCCAAGGGCTCACGCCCGAAGACGCCGATCTGGTGTCGAGCGACTTCCGCGCCAGCTGGGAGGCACCAGCGCCTGCTAAGGCAGCGCCAGCCAAGGCAGAGCCTGCTAAGGCAGCGCCAGCCAAG
>CAYQAC010000023.1:0-18079 GCA_964415255.1 uncultured Polyangiaceae bacterium
CCTCCACCCTGTTCGGAAACCTGTTGGGTTTCCTCCCAGCCCGCCGGTCATCTGTCAGCGATCGGCCATGGTGTAGATCGGCAGCGGGGCCGCGCGTCCGCGGATCGGCACTTCCCCGAGCGACGTGATCTCCGGCGCGTTCGCGAGCCGCTCTTTGAACGCTCCGCTCACCAAGATGTCGACGCCGTGGGTCTTCGTGAGCGCTTCGAGGCGTGAGGCGGTGTTGACTGTGTCGCCTATCACCGTGAACTCGAGGCGAAAGCCCTTGCCCAAACAGCCCATCACGATCTCTCCAGAGTGGACGCCGATCCCGATCTTGAAGTCGTCTGAGCTCCTCATCGAATCACGGATCGCGCGCACGGCGGCGAGCGCACGCTCTGCGTGGTCGCTCGCTGGCTCTGGCGCGCCGAAGACGGCGAGCATCCCGTCGCCCATGAACTTGTCGACGGTCCCTCCGTGCTCCCTCACGTGCTCAGCGAGCATCCCCTGGAGCTCGTTCAAGCGAGTCAGCACCTCTGACGGCGAGCGGCGCTCGGCCCACGCGGTGAACCCACGAATGTCGGTGAAGAGGATCGTGGCATCAACGCTTCGCGGCTCAGTGAGGAGACGCGCCGGGTCCTCGTGCGCACGGTCCACGACGTGGCCCGGCAAGAACCGCCTGAGCGCGACGCGAGCGACCTCGCTGCGAACGGCGCTGCGGACGATCCTGGTGAGGACGTAGGCAAGCGCTCCGATCGTGAGGAGCGCTGCGCCGCCGATCCCTGCGATGGGAGCGGAGAGCATTTGAGTGGTGAAGGCTCCGAAGATGAGGAGCGCTGCTCCGGTCGTCACCGCGATCGAGATCGGGTTGAGCCGCAGCGCGCCACTTTGCACGAGCAGCGCGCATTCGAGCGCCACCGCGCACATCGACCCGGTCTCGCGAAACCCTTCGGTGCCCAGCGCGTGCATGGAGTGGAGGAGCCCTGCCGAGAGGAATGCGCCGTCCACGATGGGTGCGGCGATTTGCATCCAGCGGCGGTAGCCCCCGCGCGACAGGTGGACCACGAAGAGCCACGTGAGCACGGCAGCCACGCCGCTCATGAGAGGCATCGTGAATGGGACGTCCGCCTCACTCCTGAAGAGCTGGAGCCAGCTCGCCGTCTGGATGGTGGCGACGGAGGTGACGGTGCCGGCGCGCAGCCAGGCGAGGATCTGCTCGTTCCGCTCGGCGTGACGGAGCAGCGTGCGATCGACCAAGGCGCCGAGGTCGGGATCTTCGTCGCCCGTCACACCGCGACTCCGTTGATGAAGCTGCGGCGCACCGACGCCGCGGCGTCTCCGAGGTCGTCGATGACGACGAGGTCCGCGCGTTTCCCCACGGTGAGCGTGCCCGTCTCGTGCGAGCACGCCAGGACCTCGGCGGCCACGCGCGTGTACATCGCGATGGCCTCGTCGAGCGTGATCCGCTCATCCGGATCCACGACGTCGCCAAACGCGGTCTCGCGCGTCACCGCCGCGCGCAGCGCCGCGAGCGGCTCGAACGTCTCGATCGGGTAGTCCGAGCTGCCGACGATCTTAACGCCGGCGTCGAGGAGCCGGCGGAGCGGGAGGAACGGCAGCCCGGGGATCCGCGGCGCGTTCGCGATGGCGAGCATGCGGAGCATGGCCGGCTGCACCACGGCGGCGACGCCGAGGTCCGCCATGCGCCTCGCCTGCGAGGGCTCTGCGAACGATGCGTGCTCAAGGCGGGGCACACCGGCGTCGGCGAGGCGCGCGCCCGCAGCGGCGTAGGCGCCGAGCGCCACGTCGATGGCAGCGTTGCCGATGGCGTGGCTCGCGACGGAGAAGCCGCGCGAGACCGCGGCGGCCACGACGCGCGCGGCGTCCTCCGGCTGGTAGATGGTGACGCCGGTGCGCACGTCACGCCCAACTCGTGGGGCCGTCGACATCGACGTGCGCAGCGAGTCGATGCCCCCGCGCCGTAGCGCGATCCCTACCGAGCGCGCGAGCGTCACGAGCGTCTGGCCCCACGACAGGCACATGGAGCACCCGGGCGCGCCGTCGAAGACCAGCTTCACGGGCCCGATCTTCAGGTTCGGGCCGATCTCCTCGTTGGTTGGCGGTCCTTCAAGCGCGTCCGTGGGCTCCGGTAACCAACCACGCAGCGACACGGGGCACGCAATGGTCGGGACGATGACCTCGCCGCGCTCCGCGAGCGCGCGATAGAGCGCGAACAAGTCCATCGGCACCGCGGGGTCGCACACACGCGTGATGCCGGCTTGGGCGATCCCACGGTAGTGCGCGGCCAATCGAGTGAGCACGCCTGGCCCATCCACGCGGATGCGATCGGCGCGCGCGAGCTCCTCCACCTTGGCCATCGCCCGTTCGATGAGGAGTCCGTCGGGCAGCCCACCCGCGCCGCGCGAGATGACGCCGCCGGCGGGCTCCGGCGTCCTTCGATCGATGCCAGCGAGCCTGAGCGCCTTGGTGTTCGCCAGCGCTCGGTGGAACGTGTAGTGCATCAGGAAGACGGGCCGATCGGGCACCGCCGCGTCGAGCTCCTGGCGGGTCGGTGGTCGCCGCTCGCGTAGCTTGGCTTCGTCCCAGTGCATCGCGATGAGCCAGCGATCTGACGGTAGATCGCGGTCGAGAGCGGTGAGCGACGCCTGCAGGGAAGGGACATCGTGCACGGACGGCGGCTCAAGCCGCGGCGCGCCGCCATAGAGCGCGGAGAGCGAGACGTGGTGATGCGCGTCGATGAAGCCCGGCAGCACGGCGGCATCGCCGAGGTCGATCACCTCTGCGCCGGGAGCCTGAGCGAGCACGTGAGCCTTCGGACCGATGGCGCGGATCCGGCCCTCCGCGAAGGCGATCGCCTCGGCCGCCGGCAGCGCCGGATCCATCGTGTGCACGCGGCCCACGACGACCGTGGATTGAAGGCTCAATGACGCTCCATGGGCATGCCCAGCGACGCCACTGTGTCGTTCCACAAGCTCATGAGTCCCCTCCTGCTAAGAGGGTAGCACGCCTGCTCAGCGGCTGGCGCGGACGATGCCTGTTTACAAGCTGCGTCTCCCACGAACGCGGTACGCTCTCTGTTACACCCTATCGGGCGACGTCATCACCGTTCACGCGCTCTGGCATGGGGCGCGTGGGACTGGCCCGCTCATTGGTTAGGCCCTCTCAGCGGCTGACGCGGACGATGGGGACGTGGGGGCCGGGGGTCACCGTGAGGCGGTTCAAGCCTTGGAATTGTTCGCCGTCGATGATGGGGGCGAGCAGCTCGTCGCCCAGCGCCTCGATGACCATCTCCGTCCCGGAGCGCTCCCACAGCTGCTCGCTCTGGATGGCGCCGCCGCGCACCAGCGCGGGGATGGCGCGGATCATTTCCCGTGGGGAAATAGCGCCTGCCTGGAAGTGCAGCCGGCCATCGGGCGCGGCGAGCGGGAACACGCGGAACACGCCGCCCAGGGAGATGTCGAAGGCGCCCGCGTGGAGCGCGCCGTGGCGCGTGCTGGGCAGCGCTTCACCGTCCAGGGTGACGCGCGCCTGCGTGGGCTCGAAGATGGCGCGGGCGTGCTCCTGATAGCCCTTCAGCGCGTTGAGCTTCAGGAAGCGGGCGGCGTGGCCGAGCACGGTGCGACCCACGATGGCCACGATGGTCGCCGCGCGCGGGTCTTCGACGGCGTAGTATTGATCGAAGAAGCGCTGCCCGACGCCCCCCGCGGCGAGCGCGAAACCAAGGCGATCGAACGGCGCCCCGGCCGCCGTGTCGCCCGTCAGGCGTAGGCTGTCGATCTCCACCACCTGGGGCGCTCGACCTCGACGGATGCTAGTCAGGAAGGCGTCTAAGATGGCGTCTTGGTCCCCAAAGCTGCCCACTTTGTGCGCCACAAAATCGATGGTGCCGCCCGAGGTGGGTAGAAGCGGGATGAGCCCCTGATCGCCGCGCAGCTCACGCAAGAGGTTCAGCGTCCAGTGCAGCGCGCCGTCGCCGCCGTCGCACACCAGGTACTTGACGCCCTGACCCAAGAGCCGCTCAAGCGCCGCTGGGAGCTCATCTGGGTGGTGCGTCTCGATCACCTCGCCCAGCGCGCCCACCTGCGCCGCCAATGCCTCCCTGCGCCCTGACCGCGCCTCACGGCGGTTCTTGCGAGAGTTCGGGTTGAGGAGAATGCCAACCTGCATGAACGAGCCCTCCTCTCAAGCACGGATTGGGGCGTTGCCACAAGCGCCGGTGCACGCTGCGCACGCCGCTGCGCGCCGAGTGCGAAGCGGTATTCTCGCTGCGGACCGTTGAGCGGCGCTGTGAGTCACCCCAAGCGCGCTTCCCTCGCGGACCGTTGAGCGGCGCTGTGACGACTCAGCGCGCTGGGCGCCGCTCGCTAGCTGCGCCGGGCTGCTCCACGCGGCGCTTCAACGCCCCGTTCATCACCGCGAAGCCGCGCGCCGTGCTCGCCATCCGCGAGGCGTAGCGCGCGGCGAGCAGGCCGCTGAACCGCTCGCCATGCACCAGCCGAGTCCGCCCGCCCGTGAGCGGAGTCAGCTGAAAGAACTGCTCACCATCGAACAGCCCACGGAACAAGAGGCGCCCGAGCCAGCTGAGCTCACGCTCTGGTTCAAGCCGGGTGATGGTCGGGTGCCAGCGCATCTCACGACCCCCTGGCTGCGCCACGGTCACGCTGAGCCGCGCGCCGATCTCAAGCGGGCCGCTCACGGTGGTGAGCACCGGGTTCCAGCTGGGGTAAGCCTCGAAGTGGGTCAGCGCCCCCCACACCGCGCTCGGTGGCGCGTCGATCTCGATCTCCGTCTTTAACTCCATCCCAGCCGAGACAGCATAGCCCGCTCAAGGTTCGTCCGAGCAACGCTTTCAAGGAGGTGCCCCACGAGGCGCCTCCGAACCGCTCCGACAACCATCAGGCGCTCGCGGAGCCTCACCCCACGCGTTCAGGCTGGCGCCCGCTCAGCGCCGTGGGGTCGGGCGCTTGGGCGCCGGGTGGGTCGTGGTCAGAGGATCCTCGGCTGTGCTACCAACTCGCCATGCTGACGGCTCAAGGACGGCAGGGTGCTTCAAGGGGTTCATGGCGCGGCGCGCTCCGCGTGTGGGCGGGGCGCAGCGTGGCTGCCTGGCTCCTGGTCGGCGCGGCCACCGGCTGCGATCCGAAGCCTTCAGGCGGCGCGGCGCCGGCGCCGGCGCCGAGCGAGAGCGCCTCCGCGCAAGATTTGGAGGGCTGGCTCGCCGATGAGAGCGCCGCGCTCACGGAGGACGTCTACCGCCGCTTCATCCTGGCCCTGACTACTTGTCAGGTGAACGAACGAGGTATCGACCCCCGCTGCGAGGCGTACCGCCAGTTGAAGCAAGCGCGTGGGCGCACCACCAGCCCCGCGGCCCTGGTGGCGATGAACGAGGTGCTGAGCAAGGAGTTCATCGGTCATGAGCACCCGGCGGTGCGCTGGCAGGCGACGCAGCTGCTCAAGGCGGTCTATGGCCTCAAGCCTGAGACTGAGGAACTCGTGCTCGCAGCGGCCCGCAAAGAGAAGGAGCCGTCCGTGTTGATCGCGCTCACGCGCGTGGTGGGGGCCAAGCACCAAGAGCGCGCGGAGGTGAAGGAGCTATTGATGACGCTCTCTCAGCATGAGTCTGAGCACGTGCGTCAGGAGGCGATGAGCTGGTTCCTCACGGCGTTCGGCGTTGGGGTGGAGGGTACTTTTGAGCGCGTGCTTGACCGCGTAGAAAATGACCCGTCCATCAACGTGCGTCGCTTCCTGTGCGGCCGGCTCTATGGCAGCGAAGATGAGCGCGCGATCCCCGTGTTCGAGAAGTACCTCAATCAGCCAGACGTCGACATCAAGCTGTTCGAAGGTTGCTGGCAGGGCGTGATCAACGCCTGGACAGGCTTCCCCAAGCCGAGGAAGCCGAGCCAGGCCGCCTATGAGCTCACGCTGAAGGTGCTCGAGCGCAAGCCGCGGACGCGCACGTCCCCGCCGTGGACCAGCTTCCGCAACCTGCGCGCCGCCAAGGCAAGCTACCCCGAGCGCGATGAGGCGGGGCGGGCCTGGCTTGCGGCGGTGAAGCCCTGGTACAAGCCTGAGCGGCTGATCAAGGCGCTCGAGAACATCGCGCTAGATCGTGAGGCTTACTGGATGACCCGCACGGCGGCGCTCGACGTGATGCGCGACTTGGACGTGACGGAGGCGAGCTTCCAAGCGCTGGCGAAGGCCTATGAGAAGCCAACCAAGGACGATGTGCACGTGCAGCGCAAGATCCACGAGATCTTACGCCGCGTGAACGAGCCGCCAGGCGCTCACGCACAGCCGCGCTTCGCGCCGCACCCGCCGCCGTCCGCCGCGCAGCCCTAGTTGTCAGTGGTGCTGTCTTGATTGGCAGCGCCGCACCCGCCGCCGTCCGCCGCGCGGCCCTAGTTATCAGTGGTGCTGTCTTGATTGGCAGTGTACCTGTCCACTGGGTGCCTCAGGGCATGCCGTAGGCGGCCTTCATCTCCGGATCGCGGCTCGCGATCAGCTCGGCCAGGGACACCATCACGCGGCACTGCTTCACGGTGGCGTCATCCTGCATCTTACCGTCGATCATCACCGCGCCGGTGCCGTCACCCATCGCCTCGATCACGCGCTTGGCCCAGGCGACCTCATCCGGAGGCGGGCTGAACACGCGCCGCGCGATGGCGATCTGATTTGGGTGCAGCGACCACGCCCCGACGCACCCGAGCAGGAAGGCGTTGCGGAACTGATCTTCACAGGCGACAAGATCCGCGATGTCGCCGAACGGCCCATAAAACGGCAAGATCCCCGCGGCGGCGCAGGCGTCCACCATGCGCGCGATGGTGTAGTGCCACAGATCTTGCTGCACGCTGGGGCGCGGGTCGCTCGGTGACTCAGGGTTTGGATCGGCCCGCACCACGTAGCCCGGGTGCCCACCCCCGACGCGCGTCGTCTTCATGCGGCGCGAGGCGGCGAGATCCGCCGGGCCCAGGCTCAGACCCTGCATGCGCGGGCTGGCGTGCGCGATGGCTTCCACCTGGTTCACCCCGGTCGCGGTCTCCAAGAGGGCGTGGAGCAAGATGGGCCGCTTGACGCCGTGGCGCGCCTCGAGCTGCGCGAGCAGCTGGTCGGTGTAGAAGATATCCCAGGGGCCCTGCACCTTGGGGAGCATGATGACGTCGAGCCGGTCACCCAGCTCGCCCACCAGCCGCAGCATGTCGTCCAGGAACCAGGGGCTGTCGAGGCTGTTCACGCGCGCCCACAGCTGCGTCTCCCCAAGGTCAGCCTGCTTGCCTATTGTGACCAGGCCCTCACGCGCGGCCTCCTTGCGGTCAGCCTGGATGGCGTCCTCCAGGTTGCCGAGCAAGATGTCCACCTTGGCGGCGAGCTCCGGTACCTTCGCCGCCATCTTCGGGTTGCTGGGATCGAAGAAGTGGATCATCCGCGAGGGGCGGAACGGGATCTCACGCAGCGGCGCGGGGGCGCCCACGGCCAGGGGTTGGAAGAAGTCTTTGGCGCTCTTCATAGGCTCTCCAATCATTGGGGGGACGTTTGGCCGCGGTCCTAGCACGAGGAACGAGCCGCGGGTCGTGCTCGAAGGTGCGGTGCCAAACCCCAAAAAACCAAGCCAAGATCTCGGCCAGGCCGGCGAGAGGCCCACCCGAGCCCCAACCTCTCCAGGCCGCTGGAGCGGGTTTTGGGGGTTGGGCACCGCGCCGGACGAGCCTGGCCCAGTCGCTCGCGTGGGAGGAGCCGCGCGCACCGGAGAGCCGGGTGACTCGCGGGCTGCGACGCAAAGCGCACGCCGCTCGCGTGCGCCTGGGGTAAGGGACCTGCCATGAGTGAGGTCTCGCCGCAGGCAGACGTGGCCGCCGGGCGCTTCGCGCGGGTCGTGTGGTGGGCGGCTGGCTACACCCTGTTCGTGATCTTGTTCGGCGCGGTGGTGCGCATCACCGGGTCGGGCGCGGGCTGTGGCCAACACTGGCCCACCTGCCACGGCGAGGTCGCGCACATGCCGCGCTCGGTGGAGACCTTGATTGAGCTCACGCACCGCGTCACCTCCGGGGTGTGCCTGCCGCTCGTGCTGTTCTTGTGGTACCGCGCCGCGCGGATATTTCCACGTGGACATGCGACGCGGCGCTACGCGCTGTGGGTCACGGCGCTGATGGTGGTGGAGGCGCTGGTCGGCGCGGGGCTGGTGCTGTGGGATCTGGTGGGTGACAACGCCTCCGTCTCGCGCGCCGTGTTCATGGCGCTGCACCTGATCAGCACCAGCTTGCTGATGGGGGCGTTCACCTTGATGGCCTGGACGGCGGGGCGGGGTCAGGCGGCGGGCAGCTTCCGGCTGCGCGTGGGAGCGGGGGATGGGCGCTGGCTCGGGGCGTTGCTCGTCTGCTTCGTGTTGGTGTCGATGCTAGGCGCGGTCACGGCGCTGGGGGACACCCTCTACCCGCTCGCGTCCGGCGCGAACCTGTCGGAGCGGGTCTCCGGGGCGCACTTCTTGGAGCGGCTCCGGGTGATGCACCCGGTGTCGGCCGTGGCGCTCTCGGCGGGGCTCTGGTGGCTGCTCCAACGCTTTGAAGAGCGCGGCCTCGCGCCGGCGCTCCGCGTCGCGCGCTTGGGGCGCGCCTTGCTGGTGCTGCAGCTGGTGGTGGGGGTGGTCAACGTGCTGCTCTCGGCGCCTGGGTACATGCAGGTGATACACCTCGCCGTCGGCACCGCGCTGTGGTGCACCCTGGTGCTGCTCTTGGCGGTCCAGATTGCGACGGCCGCGCAGGGCCAGGCGCCTAAGAGCGACTCGCGCGGGCAGTCGGCGTAGATTGAGCTAAAACCGCGCGATGCGTTCGGCTCTTCATCGTCTCCACACCCGTTTGGGCACGCCGCTCGTGCTGTGCCTCGGCCTTGGCCTCAACCTCTCCTGCGGGAGCGACTCAGAGGAGCCAGGGGCAGAGGTCGAGCCGCTCGCCGGCGTCGCGGTGCGCTTTGAGTTGTCAGCGGAGCTGACAGACAGTAGCTTTTACGACTTCCCCTACCCATCTGACGCACGCCTCACCGCGCGCGGCACGCCCGATCTGGCGGGCTTCCGCAACCCCCAGGACAACCCCATGTTCGCTGGCCTGGTGGAGATCGCGGGGGAGCACCCTGGCTTCCCGGTGGTGCCGGTCGCGTACTTCCAGTTCGAGGCGCATGTGGCCGAGCAGGCGCTCGAGCAGGTCATCTCAGCGGAGCCGGGCTCGCCTATTTTGCTCGTGGATATCGATCCGAGCTCACCTGAGCGCGGGCGGCTGTTCCCGACCATCGCCAAGCAGCCGGCTGACGACATCTACGTGCCGAGCGGCCTGCTCGCGGTGGCGAGCTTCCCAGGGGTCGTGCTGAAGCCGAACCGCCGCTACGCCTTCGTGATTCAGCGCGCGCTGGGGGACGCCCAGGGCGTGCGGCTCGGCTCGCCCAAGGCGCTTGAGCAGCTGAAGCGGGGCGTGGACCCAGCGGGGCCGCGCGGCGCAGGGCTCGCCGCTCAGTACGCCCCGCTCTGGGACACGCTGAGGAGCCTCGAGATCGAGTTGTCAGAGGTCGCCGCCGCCACCGTGTTCACCACGGGGGATGTGGTCAAGGAGACGTTCGATCTCAGCGAGGGCCTGCTAGCGCGGCACCAGGTGACGATCGAGGGTCTCCAGGTGGACCCGACCGACGGCGCGCTCCACCCGCGCCTGTGTGAGCTCCACGGCACCATCAGCTTCCCGCAGTTCCAGACCGGGGAGCCGCCGTTCGCGACGGGGGGGCGCTTCGTGTTTGGGGAGGATGGCCTGCCGGTGCAACAACGGAGCGAGACCGCGCGCGTGGTGATCTCCTTGCCTAAGGGGGAGATGCCAACGGGCGGCTTCCCGCTGGTGATGTACTACCACGGCTCAGGTGGCATCGCGACGCAGGTGATCGACCGCGGGCGCGTGACCGAGCCAGGGGGGGAGCCGACGCCCGGCGAGGGCCCCGCCCACGTGCTGGCGGCGCATGGCTTCGCGGCGGTGGGGAGCTCTCACCCGCTGAGCCCGGACCGGCTCCCCGGCGCCGGAGAAATCGCCTACCTGAACTTTGAGAACCTGGCCGCCACGCGCGACACCTTCCGCCAGGGCGTGGTGGAGCAGCGCTTGTACCTGAACGCGCTGCTCGCGCTGCGCGTCGCTCCAGAGCTGGTGGCTGACTGCGTCGGGCTCAGCCTGCCCGCAGGGGAGGCGGCCTTTCGTTTCCGCGAGGAGACTGTCTACGCCATGGGCCAGTCCATGGGCGGCATGTACACCAACATGATCGGCGCGGTGGAGCCGCGGATCAGCGCGGTGGTGCCCACCGGGGCCGGCGGCTTCTGGAGCTACTTCATCAAGGAGACGCAGGTCGTCAGTAACCTGTCACTGCTCGCCGGCATCATCCTCGGCTCAAGTCAGTCGCTCGATCACATGCACCCCGCGCTGCATGTGTTCCAGACGGCTTGGGAGGCGGCGGATCCGCTGGTTTACACCCCGCGCCTCGCGCGGCGGCCGCTCGACGGACACCCCGTGCGCCACGTGTATGAGCCGGTGGCCCCTGGCGACAGCTATTTTTCCACGAAGATTTATGATGCCTTCGCGCTGGCCTACGGCAATCAGCAAGCGGGCGAGGTGGTGTGGCCGGAGATGCAGGCCTCGCTCGCGGTGGATGGCTTTGAGGGCCTCGCGAGCTACCCCGTCTCGGACAACCGCACAGGTCACGGCGGCGCGCCCTACACGGGCGTGGTGGTGCAGTATGAGGGGGACGGCATCTACGACCCGCACGGCATCTATGGTCAGCTCGACGCGGTGAAGTACCAGTATGGCTGCTTCTTCGAGAGCTACCTCAAGTCAGGGCGAGCGGTGGTGCCCGCGCCGGCGCCGCTCGGCACGCCCTGCCCCCTCTAAGACGACAAACTGCTCGGCGCTCTAGCGCGTGACGGCCGCGGGGGACTCCTCGCTCTCGCGGTACCAGCTGACCCAGCGCTTCACGCCCTCTTCCAGCGAGACGCTCGGCTGGTAGCCGAAGGCCGCCTCAGCGCGCGCGGTGTTCGCCGCGGTGATCAGGCTCTCGCTCGGCTCCAGCTGTCCCAGCACGACGTCAGCTTCTTTGCCTAATTCGGCGGAGAGCAGCTCGATCAGGCGGCGCACCACCACCGGCTGGCTGCGGCCTAGGTTGAAGGTGCCGAACCCCCGAGACGCTGAGACCCAGCGCGCCGCGCCGAGCACGCCGTCCACGATGTCGTCCACGAAGGTGAAGTCGCGCTGGGTCGCTTCACCGTGGAGCCGGATCGGGGCGCCGCTCAAGATGGACTCCGTGAACTTGGCCACCGCCATGTCGGGGCGCCCGCGCGGGCCGTACACGGTGAAGAAGCGGAGCACCGCCACGGGCAGCTGATGCAGGTAGTGGTAGGTGTAGGCCATCAGCTCACTCGCGCGCTTGGTGGCGGCGTAAGGGGAGAGCGGGAGCGTGGCGACGGCGGCCTCATCGAAGGGCACCTCGGTCGAGTTGCCGTACACGGAGGAGGTCGAGGCCAGGCAGATGGGCACGCCGCCAGCTCGCACCGCCTCGCTGAACACGTTGAGCGCGCCGAGCTCGTTCACCATCAGGTAGCGCGCTGGATCTTCCACGCTGGCGCGCACCCCAGCGCGCGCCGCCAGGTGCACCACCAAGCGCGGGCGACAGGCATCGAACGTCTGCCTGACGAGCTCAGCGTCGCACACGTCGCCCTCCACCAGCTGGTAGCGCGAGCAGCGCTCGGCGGCGCGCACGTTGCGGCGCTTCTGGGCGGGGTCGTAGTAGGGGTCGAAATTGTCGATGACCGTCACCGCCGCGCCCTCCGCGAGCAGCCGATCCACCACGTGCGAGGCGATGAAGCCCGCGCCGCCTGTCACGAGCACCGTGTTCATGAGCTGACCTTGCCGTAAAGCCCTGGCTCTAGCAATCTGCGCGCCCGAGAGAGGTGCGCGGGCGCTTCGTCACGGGCAGCGCCGCCGGGCGCGGTCGCTCATTTTTGCCGAGGGCCGCGCGCATGCGTTATCGACCGGGCGATGACCGATGGGTGCCTGAGGCGCCGCGAGGCTGGAGGAGCGATGAGTGAAGAGCGATCTCAGAGGCCGGCGCTCAGCGCCACCGCGGCGCGGGACGATCGGATCGCCCCGACGGCGCACTACACGAGCTACGCCTGGTTCCGCCTGGGCCTACCCTACGCTGAGTGGTTCAAGACGGCGCGCGGCGCGCGCCTGCACTTCGCGCTGCGCGGCGTGGAGTGGCTCGCCGCGCGCGTCTCCGGCGCGCCTAGCCTGATGCAGTACCTAGAGTATCGGCACCGCTGCATCGACCACTGCCTGACGGCGCGGAGGCCCGGGCGCGTGGTGGAGCTCGGCGCTGGCCTCAGTCGTCGTGGGACGACCTGGGCGCTTGATCATGGCGTGCCCTACGTCGAGCTCGACTTGCCTCAGATGATCGCAGCCAAGCGTCGCCACCTCGCGGCGCTCGACCGCGCGGTGCGCTCGCGCCTCACGCGGCTCTTGAGGCTCGAGGTGGCTGACGTGCTGTCGGCGTCTTTTGAAGCGCAGCTCGTGGAGGCGCTCGCGGGCAGCGGCGGCGCGGAGCGCGCCGTGGTGATCGCTGAGGGCCTGCTTGGCTACTTCGACTTCGATGAGCGTGAGCGCTTGGCGCGCGCGATCGCCTCGGCGCTCCGCCAGCACGGCGGCGGCAGCTTCTTGTGCGACCTGCGCTCGAGCACCTCGGCGCCCGCGGGCCGCGCGGCCGTCTCTGGGCTGAAGGCGCTCATTCGCCTCGTCACCCGGGGGCGAGGCGCGCGTGAGGACTTCCCCAGCCGCGAGGCGATCCGTGAGCGCTTCCTTGATTGGGGGTTTGATGAGGCGACCCGCTGCCGGGCGTCTGACGTGCCTGAGCTAGGCCACCTCGCCGGCCTCGAGCTCCCAGTTGACGTGTGGCAGTTCGAGGTGAAGCGCCGCGGGCTGAGTTAGTCAGGTACAGTGACTGTCGTGCGAGCGCTGGACGCTGAACGTGAGTGGTCAATCAAGCTGACTTCAGGCCCCATGGCCGGTGGTGGACTCAGGTAGTCACTTAAGATGACCAAAGCCCGGCGGCGGTGGCTTCAGCCTGTGCTAGCTTGGTTCTCCGATGAAGCAGCTAGGTCGCGTGGGTTGGTTGGGGCTGTTGGCGGCGCTCTCGAGCGCGGCGTGCTCGGGGGATGAGGGCGGCTCGGCGAAGCCCACGTCGGACGCGGGGGTAGACGCCGCTGCTGACGGGGCGGTAGATCCTTGCCCCGCGCATTGTGAGCTGCTGAAAGACTGCGGAGCCACGCCGAGCGACGTCGACTGCGCGGCGCTGTGTGAGGGAGGCCTCCCGGAGGCACCGGTCTACTCCGAGTCGTGTCGGGGCTGCATCGACGGGCGCTGCGAGCAGATCGGCACCTGTGTTCAAGACGAGCAGCGCTGCGGCGCGCCAAGCGTGGAGGTGATGCTCTCCATCGACTCCTTGCCGCCCGGCGCGGACACCCAGGTGCGGATGACGCTGTGGGGTGGCGCGCCGCTCGTGGCGACCAGCTCCAAGGAGGTGGGCGAGCAGGGGGTGGCGGTGCTCAGCCTGGGGCGCGCGGGGCACCCAGGGCTCGGCTACCGGCTGCGCTACTTCACGGACGCGGACGGGGACGGCGTGTGTCAGCCGGGCGTGGACATCACGGGGGAGGGTGAGGTGTTCATCGAGGAGCCCCTGTCGCTCATCTACGCCATGGTGGGCGCGCCCCCCGAGGCAGACTTGTGCGCGGAGTTCCCCTCCAAGCAGGCGCTGTGCCAGACGCGCTGCGATGAGGCCGCGCGCTGCGGGAGCGCGGAGGCGGGCGCGGGCTGCGTCGAGTGGTGCCGCGCGGAACCAACGCGGCCCACGCTCGACTGCCTGGCTTGTCAGGCGGGCAGGAGCTGCGCCGAGCAGGCGCTCGCCTGCCAGCAGCCGGGCGGCGCCTGCGAGGTGGGCTACGTGCCGCCGGACGTGACGCTCCTCATCGCGACCGGGGAGGAGATGTTCCCCGATGAGGACGGGCGGGCGGTCTACGCGAAGGTGCGCAACAGCGCGGGGCGCCTGCTCGCCGAGGGGCCAGAGGTGGTGATCCAAGACGGCGGCTTCTTCATGAACTTCGGGGAGATCGTGTGGCAGGAGCAGACGTACACCGTCACCTTCTTCATCGACCGCGATGGGGAGGGTAGCTGCGGGAGCGGTGATCTGGTGTACGACCTCGACGTGACGGTGGAGGGCAACACCGTGCTGCACTACGCCATCTTTGCCAGGGACAGGCTCACTGACAGCAGCTGCGAGCGCTACGACGCGCCGTGAGGCGCGGCGTCATGAATTGCCATAGGGTAAAAGCCAGGCAGTGTCTGCAGCGACTGCGGTGCCGCCCAGCGCCGCGCGGCGCTACCAACCCCCCCTCCCGAACGAGATGAGCCGTTTGTCGTCCTAGCTGGCCGATCTGGCCTTGACTTCAGGCCCAGGGCGAGGTTTTAGGAGGCCAGGCCCTCGTAGCTCAGAGGATAGAGCAGCGGTTTCCTAAACCGTTGGTCGGAGGTTCGACTCCTCCCGGGGGCGCCAGCGGAATCATTGAGCTTTTCGGCTCGCCATACGCCGCCGGTGGGATCAAACGGGGAGCAGCGGAGGTGCCCGCCACGGCGCGCTCGAGCGTTGGAGGGACGCCAGTCCCGTGGGGGCGCTCGCCCGTCATGGGCGTCGGGCATTTTGGGGGGGGTTAGACGGCACCGCACTTGAGCCGTCGCTGTGAGCGAGCCACCGGGCGGCGCGTGATGGCCGCCCGGGTTGTTGAAGTGCGCTCAGCGGATGCCGTCGCAGCGGCCGGAGGCGGCTTGGCTCTGGTCGTTGTCCGTGCGGCACTGGACCCAGGCGTGCGGGGGGCCACCGTCGTCCACCACGGCGTACACCGGGGTCGCGCCACTCGTCAGCTCAGTTGACGGAGACGCGATCTCCAAGGTGACGTCCTCAGCTTGCGCGGGGCCGAGGGTGCGGGTGGTGATCGCCTCGCCGAGGCGCGTGCCGCCAGCGGCTGGATCCCCCAGGTAGAACCCAACCACCACGCCGGGCGGCACCGCGGCCAGCCCGATGTTGCGCACCCGCGCGACCAAGCGGTAACCCACGTCGCAGCTCGGGCGCACCTCCACCACCAGATCGGGTGCGCTGAACTCACCTGAGGGCTGGATGTTCTGACGGAAGTTGTTGAGCCGAGGGTGCGTCCAGTTGCGCTCCTCTTGGCGCGGGATGGTGCCGTCCTCCTCCACGTTCGTGACGTGGTAGGTGTGCTGGTTCCACACCCGGCGGGTGCGCACCCACTTGCCGCTGGTGTCTCCGAACACGCGGAGACCGCGCACCATGCGGGTGGGGTCGTCGAGGCAGGTGAGCCCGCTATAGTCATTTGAAATGACGATTAAGTCAGCGTGCCCGTCGTTGTCCACGTCCGCCACCAGCGGGTACTCCGTCAGGGTGCCGCTGGTGTTGCAGGTGCTCCACAGCTCGTCCCCGTTCGCCCCGTTGTAGATGCGCAGGGTGTGCTCGTCTGCGTACACCACCTCCGCCTGGCCATCGCCGTCGAAGTCGAAGACGGAGCTGCCCGTCGCGGCGGAGGAGCAGTCCTTCGTCTCCTTGAGCCACATGTTGGTGGCGTCGTTGGGGACGCTCGTGTCGAGCAGCTTCAGGCCGTCGAGCACGGTGTAGCCGATGCCGGTCGCGATGGAGACGTCCGGCGTGCCGTCGCTGTTGAAGTCAGCGATGGTGGGCGGCCCACCGCCGCGCGTGGCGCCGGCTGAGGTGGGTGGGCAGTGGTTGGTGAAGGTGCCGTTGATGTCGATGTTCTGACGCACCGTGCGCGCGCCGGTCGGCTCCGCGGCGTCGTAGACCCAGACGTGCACCAGGTGGGTGGCGCTGTCCACGTTGACGATCTCGGGGACGCCGTCGCGGTTGAAGTCCCCCACCGCCAAGTACGAACCGCCGAGCGGCTGGGTGGCGATTTGGGTGCCGTGGCGGTCGTAGATCCCGGTGAGGGTCACCACCTCCAGGAAGCCGTCGCCGTCCACGTCGGCGAAGGTGCCGGCGTTGCCGCCGCTGATGGGGAACTTGGTGTCACCGGTCGCGCCGTCGAGCACCGCGCCGCCGATCAGCACCTCGGCGATGCCGTCTTGGTCCATGTCGGCGATGGCGGGCATGTGGCAGCCCGTGGCGGTGGAGATCCACTTCGGCGTGCCGTCGGCAGCCACGGCGCGCGCGCGGCCGTTTTGGGTGCACACGATGATCTCGTTGCCAGGGACACCGTCGATGTTGCCCGCCGCCAAGTGGGCGCCTGGGTGCAGCCGATCATCGAACGGCTCGTCAGGGTAGTAGCTCCACTTCTCGACGACCTGTCCGTTCACGATGCTGATCGCGCGCAGCGTGCCGTTTTGGCTGTAGATGGCGGCGCCGTTGTCGCCGGTGGCTGGCCGGGCGGTCCGGAAGGTGGTGAACAGGATCTCGGGGATGTCCTTGGCGTCCACCTTGCCGTCGCAGTTGTCGTCGTCCAGCTGGATCACGATCGGCGCCATCATGATCTGGCTGTCCTCGTAGTTGCCCTCCCAGGTGTGTTTCAGCGTGGGATTGAAATCACCGACTGGCGGGCGATACTCGCAGGCTTGCAGGCACTGGATTGGGTCTCCCGGCTCCTCACCGTTGGCGCAGGTGGGCGGCCTGGTGAGGCAGCGGCCGGTGGCTGGGGTGGCGCCCTCGACGCAGGCGGGTGCGCCGCCGTCAGGCGCCGTGCCCCCGTCAGGGGAGCTGGCGGGCTCGCCCAGGGAGTACTCACAGTACTCGTTCGCGCCGCAGTCGTCGGAGTCCACGCAGCTGCCCTTGGGCACCTCGCAGGTCTGGAACGAGCAGACCTCGCCACCACCGCAGCAGACGTTGCCGCAGGCCTGCGCTGAGTCACAGCAGACCCCTTGGATGCACACGCCCCCATCACAGTCGTTACAGCCAGGTCCGCTGTCTACATGGATTGAGCCGCCGGTGCCGCCAAACGTGTCGCCCGCAGTCCCACCGGCGCCCGCGGCCGAGCTGCCGCCGGAGCCTCCGCTCAGGCCCCCGCCGCTGACCGTGGACCCCTCCGAGCCACAGGCGCCGCTCAGCGCGACGGCGCTGATCAACGCCAAGGATGAGCCCAGGACGCGAGATGAAGCCTTCATATCCCTCAGGCTAACTGAGCTTTCGCGGGAGTCTACTGAAACTGCACGGCGGACTACTCGCGTGTCGCACAATCCGCTGACGCGTGCTCGCGAGCAGTCAGCTTGGCGCTCACCTCGGCGATGTCATGACGAGGTAGAGCTGGTTTGCGGTGCCTGATCGCTTCTAGCGACAGCGGACGGACAGGTGGCCAACCATCGCGAGACGGAAGCGCGTCACGTCGGGCTCATCTGCCTGTCATTCGCACAGCAGGGGCGCAAGAGGGCCGTCATTCGCGGCGTCCGAGCGCGCCGCTCGCCTGGTCAGCCCGCGGCGGCAGAGCGGTTAAACCAGCGCCAAGTAGCCTCCAGCCCTGCGCTGAGCGAGGTCGTGCTGCGCCACCCGAGGCGCTCCGCGATGCGCGTGGGGTCGCCCACGCGGCGACTCCCGTGCGTCCAATCAGCTGGCTCATGACGCTTCATGAGTGCGCTACCGCTCACCTGGAGCATCTGGTCGATGAGCTGATTGATGCTGGTGCCGTCCCCGGAGGCGACGTTCAGCACCTCGCCGCTCAGCTCAGCCGCGGCGGCAGAGAGCGTCGCCGCGACCACATCATCGACGAAGACGTAATCCAGCTGCTGCTCACCGTCGCCGTATACCACCGGCTGCTCGCCGCGCTGGAGGTGCTCAAAGGTCTTCAGGATGACTGACTTATAGCCCATGCCCGCGAACTGCCGCGGCCCGTAGACGAACAGGTAGCGCAGCGCCAGCCAGCTGACGCCGAACTCCGCGGCGGCGTAGCGGAGCAGCTGCTCGCCGGCGAGCTACCCGCGCCGAGCACGGTGTACGGCGTGAGCAAGCTCGCCGG
>CAYQAC010000023.1:18089-18419 GCA_964415255.1 uncultured Polyangiaceae bacterium
CGCAGAGGAGCGCGAGCGTGCCCTCGATGTTCGCGCGCGCGACGCGTGTCGGGTCGTCCTTCGACTGGTTGTGCTTCTCCGCGGCGAGGTGGATGAGCAGGTCCGCCTCGAGCGGCGCCGCGAGCGCCTCGATCGGGTCCGTCCCCAGGGTGTGCTGGATGAGCGTGACGCGCTCCACCTCGGCACCCAGGTTAGTCAGGTCACCGTAACGGAGGCTGTCAATCACCGTGATCCGCTCCGCGCCCGCTGCGCTGAGCGCTCGCACCACGTGGGAGCCGATGAACCCCGCGCCGCCCGTCACCACCACCCGCTTGCCCGAGAAGTCGAAGC
>CAYQAC010000023.1:18429-47005 GCA_964415255.1 uncultured Polyangiaceae bacterium
ATGGAGCGTTCCTACTCCAGCCAGCACGGCGCGTGGTGACGCTCGGCGCATGGTGACCACGCGGCGCCCTCAGCGGCGGCGCTGTGGCTGGCGGCGCCGCTTGTTTCGCCGCCCCCGAGCAACATCCATGGATGGCGCGCGCTCGCGCGCTATGCTCGCGCGCCTATGCCGGAGCTGTCGGTCATCGCCCCTTGTTACAATGAGGAGCTCAACGTCCCGGAGCTGGTGCGGCGCGTGGTTCAGGTGTTCGAGCGGGGGCAGCTGCGCGGCGAGCTCTTGTTGGTGGATGACGGCAGCCAAGACGGCACCGCCCTGGCGATCCGCGCGGCCGCCGCGGCGCACCCTGGGATCGTGATCCCGTGCGAGCACCTGACCAACCGCGGCATCACCGAGGCGTGGCGCACCGGGGTCAGCGCCGCGCGCGCGCCGGTGGTGGCGATCATCGACGCCGATCTCCAGTACCAACCGGAGGATTTGCTCCGGCTCTACCGCGAGCTGAACGAGCACCACGTGGACATCGTGCAAGGCTGGCGCAGCCAGGTCGGCCGTGAGCGGGGCGCGCGCTACCACCTGAGCCGCGGCTTCAACACGCTGCTGAACACCGCGTTCGGGATGCAGCTGCAGGACAACAAGAGCGGCTTCTTGATCACCCAGCGGGAGATCTTGGAGGACTTGCTGAGCTACCAAGGGCGCTACCACTACTGGCAGAGCTTCATCATGGTGGCGGCGCACGCCAAGGGCTACTCCTACAAGCAGATCGAGACTTTGTTCGAGAACCGCCGCGCGGGGCAGAGCTTCTTGGATGGTTACGCGTACCGCGCGGCCGCGAAGAGCTTGGTGGATCTCGGGCGCGCCGCCTGGGAGTACCGCGTGGTGAGGCAGCCCGCGGGCGCTTTGCGCCATCATGGTGAGCGCGTGCTCAGCGAGCGCGCCCCGAGCGAGCAGGCGGCCAAGGCGCGCTCGAAGCGCACGCCCGCGGAGGCCGCGCGCTGGGGCGCCTACATGGCGTCGTTCAACGCCACGCATTGGATGATCACCCGCGACGTGGAGCGCTACTACGAGTCGCTCCAGGAGACGGAGTGGCTGAGCCCCTCCGCGCTGCGCGAGCTCCAGGACGAGAAGCTGCGGCGCCTGGTGAGGCACGCTTACCGTAACGTGCCTTATTATCGTGAGCGGATGCGCGAGCGCGGCCTCACCCCGCAGGACATCCGGGGCCAGGCTGACCTGTACAAGCTGCCTTACCTCACCAAGCAGGCGGTGCGCGATCACCTCTACTTCGACATCCTGAGCGAGGACCACGACAAGGACCAGGTGCTGCGGGTGACGACCAGCGGCTCCACTGGGGAGCCGTTCGTCTGTTATGCTGACCGGGCGCAGCTCGAGTTCCGCTGGGCGGCCACGCTGCGCGCTCAGGAGTGGACAGGGTACCGCTTCGGTGATCCCTCCGTCCGCCTCTGGCACCAGACGCTCGGTATGAGCCCCGCGCAGGCGGCGCGGGAGCGGCTGGACGCCCTGCTCTCACGGCGAAAGTTCATCCCGGTGTTCGAGATGTCTGAGGCGCGGCTCGAGGCGCTGGTGAAGGAGATGATCGCCTGGCAGCCGGTGCTGCTCGATGGCTACGCGGAGGCGCTCGACTTCTTGGCGCGCTACCTCGGGGGGCGCGGGGAGCTGGGGCTCCGGCCCCAGGCGGTGATGAGCAGCGCGCAGACGCTGCCGGACAAGAGCCGCCAGCTGATCGAGTCGGCGTTTGGGTGCCGCGTGTTCGATAAGTATGGCTCACGCGAGTTCTCTGGCGTGGCCTACGAGTGCGAGGCGCACGCGGGGCATCACGTGGTGGGGGAGGGGTACCTGGTGGAGATCTTGCGGGAGGGTGAGCCCGCGCGCCCAGGGGAGGTGGGTGAGGTGGTGATCACCGATCTCAATAACCAGTGCCTCCCCTTCATCCGCTACCGCATCGGTGACTTGGCGGAGGCGATGGACCCAAGCGCGGTGTGCAGCTGTGGCCGCGGCCTGCCGCGGATCGGTCGGATTGAGGGGCGCGTGCAGTCGATCATCCAGGGCACGGACGGCCGCTACCTCCCCGGCACCTTCTTCGCCCATTACCTGAAGGAGTTCGATCACGCGATCCAGCGCTTCCAGGTGGTGCAAGAGCGCCCGCGCGCCATCACGCTTCGGCTCGTGAAGGCGGGGCGCTATTCAGACAGTGTCCTTGACGAAGTGCTCAGCACCTTCCGCCGCTACCTAGGGGAAGATTTGGCGATTGACGTGGAGTTCACCGACACAATCGAGCTGATCCGCACCGGGAAGCACCTGGCCGCGGTGTCGAAGCTCGACGTGGACTTCCAGCGCCACGCGCCGAGGGTCGCGGCCTCGTGAGCGCCGATGAGGGGACGCCGGAGGCGCCGCTCACCTTCGACCCGTCGGAGTTCAAGCAGCGCGTGGCGCTCGAGCGGCGCCACTACTGGCATTTGCATCGAAAGCAGGTGCTGCTCGAGGCACTTCAGCGGGTGAACGGCGTGCGCGCTGCGGCAGATCCGCGCGGCGCGTCGCGCCTGGTGGAGGTGGGCTGCGGGATCGGGACGGTGGCGACCCACCTGAACCTGTGGGGGTATCAGGTGGACTACGCCGAGCTTCACCGAGAGGGCCTCAAGCTGGCTCAGGCCGCCGCGGAGGAGCAGCTCGGCGCCGCGGCGCAGGCGCGGCGCTTCTTCGAGTTTGACGTACAGTCAGCGGAGCTGCCTAGCGGCTACGACGGCGCGCTGATGTTCGACGTGCTGGAGCACCTGCCAGACGACGTGCGCGCCCTGTCTCACCTCCGCGCGGGGCTGAGCGGCGCTGATTCGTTCGTATTGCTGACGGTGCCCGCCTTTCAGTTGCTCTGGTCACCGTGGGACGAGGTGGAGCACCATCAGCGGCGCTACACCCGCGCCCAGCTCACGTCCGTCGCGCGCGCTGCGGGCTTTCAGCTCGAGCACGCCACGTACTTCTTCGCGCCGCTGTTCTTCGCGGCGCTCGCCGTGAAGGGACTGCGTAAGGCGCGCGGCGCGCTGCTCGGCGCGCCGCCTCCAGCGAGCATGCCCGAGCTGCTGGAGGCGCGCGAGCTCCCGCTCGTGAATCAGGCGGCGCTCCGGGTGCTGCAGCCAGAGCGCCGCTGGCTCAGGCGCCGCGGCCTGCCGCTCGGCACCTCGCTGCTCGCGCTGCTGCGCCCGCGTTAGCGGCCGCAGCGCTGCGCACCGGCGCCCCGCTGATATAGTCAGTTAGACGGTCGAAGTTTGAGCGCAGCCTGCAGTCGTTGGTCTAGCGCCGCCGCCTCGCTGCTAAGCAGCGCCCCTGACGGACTCAGCGCGGCGCGCGCCCACGCAGGCGCGGGCGCACCTGGTCACCGTGGATGATGTTCTGGGTGCTGTCGCGCTCAAGGAAGCGCTGGGGGAAGCCGGGCGCGCTGCGGCTGACCTCCCCCAGCCGCGCGAGCTGCGCCTCCGAGAGCGTTATCTGGGCGGCGCCCACCGCGTCTTCAATCTGCTCCACCTTGCGCGTCCCCACGATCGGGATGAAGCGCAGACCGTGCGCGGCGACCCACGCTAGGGCCACCTGGGTGGAGCTGACCCCCAGCTCGTCAGCTACAGTGTCTACCACGCGGGCGATCGCGAGGTTATGATCCGAGGTGCGCCCGCCCGCCTCATTGCCCTTCTTGCGCAGCGAGTCGATCTCCCCGCCACGGGTGTACTTGCCGCTCAGCACCCCGCCGCCGAGCGGCGCCCAGGCGAGCACCGAGAGTTCAAACTCCTGGGCCATGGGCAAGAGCTCGTGCTCCACCGTGCGCTCGATCAAGCTGTACTCGATTTGAAGGCCTACGAATGGCGTCCAGCCCTTCAGCTCGGCCAGCACGTTGGCGGCCGAGGCCACCCAGGCCGGGGTGTCGCTCACGCCTAGGTAGAGCACCTTACCGGCGCGCACGAGGTCGTCCAGCGCGCGCATCGTCTCTTGGTAGGGCGTGTGGTGATCCCAGGCGTGCACCCACAGTAGGTCGATGTAATCTGTACCCAGGCGCGAGAGGCTCGCCTCCACGGAGCGCACCAGGTTCTTCTTGTGACCGCCGCCCGCGTTCGGATCTTCGTGATCCATCGTGAGGGAGTACTTGGTCGCCAGCACCATCTTGTCGCGGCGTGGAGCCAACCAGCGCCCGCAGATCTGCTCGGTTTGCCCGTTGTGGTACTTGTTGGCGGTGTCGATGAAGTTGCCGCCCGCCGCCTCATAAGCGCTGAGCACCGCGTGGCTCGTCGCCTCGTCCGCGCCGAAGCCCCACTCATCCCCGAAACTCATGGTGCCGAGGCACAGCTCCGACACGCGCAACCCAGAACGCCCTAGCAGTCGATATCCCAGCATCGCTCTCTCTCCCTGAAGCCGCTGGCCGCGTGCGTCGCAGCCCTCCCATTCTCTATCACGCCGCGGTGCCGTCTAACCCCCCAAACCCACGCTCCGAGGTCACAACAGGGCTTCACGGCAACGTGGTGGGTGACCGGCGATATCGGGCCGTCATTCAGGTCACAGGGCGCTCAGGTGGCGCTCACGTTGCAGGGCTGCTCAGCTCACAGGGCCGCTCAGGTAGCAGGGCTGCTCAAGGTAGCAGGGCTGCTCAGGTAGCAGGGCTGCTCGCCTCGCTGCTCAGCGGCGGGTTCCGCTCTTCGGTCAGCTCGATGCCGGTCGCCAGCTTGCCGTCGTGGCCGCGGATGTCAGCGTAGAACGCGCGGATGCGGTCCATGTCCGCGCGCACGTCACCGCTCGGCATGAGGCTGGGCCCCAGCCCGCCGATGCGCCGGCCGTAGTCGAGGAAGCCGAGGACGATCGGGACCTGGGCCTCGCGCGCGATGTGGTAAAACCCAGATTTCCACTTGGTATTTCCGGTGCGCGTGCCGCTGGGGGCGACCGCGAGGAACATGGAGTCCGCCTCGCGGATGCGCGTGGCCACCTGCTCCACCAGGCCGTGGCGCGCCCGACGATCCACCGGGATGCCGCCCAGGCGGCGCATCAGCGCGCCGCTCGGCCCCTCGAACAGGGTGTGCTTGCCGAGCCAGTTCAGCTTCATCTGAAACTCCCAAGCCACGGCGAGCATGAACGGCAGATCCCAGTTGCTTGAGTGGGGGGCCGCGATGATGACGCCCTTGCCGCACTCCGGCAGCGCGCCGGACGTCGTCCAGCCGAAGCGCTTCAGGTACTGCTTGCCTAGGGTGCGGGTCATGGGGGAGCGCGGCATGCTTAGGCCGTGCCTGAGCGCTCCTCCTTCGTCAATCCAGGCGCCGCGCCCTGACAAGAATGTGACAGAGCGCGGCCCTGACGCTCCTCGGCAGCGCTACATGGAGATGCTGCCCTTGCGGAAGTCGCTGGCGGCGATCTGCACGTTGACGCACACCGGCTTACCGCTCTTGCTGAGCGCCTTCGCCTCGTCCAGCACGTCGTCCACCCGCGTGGGATCATCCAGGAGCAGCCCCACGCCGCCGTAGCCCTCCGCCACCCGGTGGTAGTCGGTGCGGCGCAGCTGGGTGCCGACGTCGTCCCCCAACATCTCCCCTTGTTCACGGGCGATCTGCGCCCACAGCGCGTCCGTGCCGATCACCGCGATGGGCGCCACGCCGTGGCGGAGGTAGCTATCAAACTCCGAGAGCGAGTAGGCGGAGGAGCCGTCGCCGTAGATGAGCCACACCTCAGACTTTGGGCGCACGAGGCTCGCGCCCAGGGTGAAGCCGCCGCCCACCCCCAAGGTGCCGAAGGCGCCTGGGTCGAGCCAGGACAGCGGCGCCCGAGGGCGCAGGATGTAGCTCGCGGTCGCGACGAAATCGCCGCCGTCCACCACCAGCACCGCGTCGTCGCTGAGCTTCTCCTCCATCCGCAAGAAGAAGTGCAGCGGGTTGACGTAATTCCCCGCGGAAGCGCTCGCGCCCTGTTCGGCGATCTGAGCGTCGCGCGCGTCCTCCCGGGCGCGCAGGGTGCTGAACCACCCAGCCAGGCGCTCTCCTGGCGGGCTCACGCGCTCCGAGAGCAGCTCAAGGAACTGCCCCGCGTGGTACTGCACCGCCACCTCGGGCTTGCGGTTTTGCTTCAGCTCGGCGCGGCTCAGGTTGACCGCGACCACCGTCGCCTTGCTGCTGATGGCGCGCCCATAGCTCAGCCGGAAATCGAAGGGGAAGCCCGCCACGATCACCAGATCGGCCTCCTTCAGGGCGTTGCCACGCTTGTGGCGGAACTGGACGTCGCTCCGCCGCCCGAGCAGGCCGCGCGCCATCCCGCCGAGGAAGGTGGGGAGCCCGAGCTTCTTCACCGCGCGCGCCAGGGCCGGGGCGTCTCGCACGCCGACCAAGGTTTGGCTGCCGATCACCAGCACCGGGCGCTCTGCCTTCTCCAGCAGCTCGGCGACGCGCGTGAGCTGCTCTAGATCCAGGGCGGGCGTGGCCTCCCCGTGGCCGCCGAACGGCAGCTCCACGTGCGGCTGGTGGAACTGGCGGAACAAGTAGCCCTTGATGAGCAGCTCCAGCGCCTTGCCGCCGAGGTTCTTAGCGTCCTTCAGGCCGGCCTCCTTCAGGAAGATCTCCCGCACCATCGCCTCCGGGTAGAGCAGATCCACCGGGACCTCGACGAACACCGGGCCCGGCACGCCACTCGACGCAAGATCGAAGGCGCGCTCCACCGTGGGCCTGAGCGAGGCCACTGTCTTGCAGCTAGTGGCCCATTTGGTGATGGGTTGCATCAGGCTCAGCTGATCGATGTCCTGCAGTGAGCCGCGGCCCTTGAGCAGCGTGGCGGTGGCGCCGCCGAACAGCACGAGCGGCGTCTGCGCCATCTGTGCGTTCTTGATGGCGGTGACCGTGTTGGTCACGCCTGGCCCCGCGGTGACGGCCGCGACGCCGGGCACCCCCGTCATGCGCGCGACGGCGTCCGCCGCGAACACGGCGTGCTTCTCGTCGCGCACGTCCACCACCTGAATGCCGCGCGCCTTGGCGCCCACCAGGATGGGGGAGATGTGTCCGCCGCACAGGGTGAACAAGGTCTCCACCCCACGCGAGGCCAAGACCTCACCAATGATCGCTCCTCCGTTTCGGTCCGTCATGGCTCTGCTCTCTCCGGCTCGGGGCCTTGAAGCTACACGGCGACCCTGAGGCGTCAACCGCCGCTCGCGTCTACCCCAGCGCTTCGTAGCGTGCCAGAGGGTCCACGACGGCGTCGGCGGCTCCGCTCGTCACGCATGTCATGCGCGGGCTGACCGGGGAGCTATCGGGCGCTCATCAGCGCGGTTTCAGTTGATCTTCAGCCATCCGCGAACATGATGCGCGCCATGGCGACGCTCCTTGAACACATTGAAGCAGCCCTCCGGGGTGCGGTCATCCAAGCGCTGGGCGAAGCGCAGCAGGGAGCTGATCTGATGCTGCGGCCGGCGCAGAACCCGAGCTTCGGAGACTATCAGGCGAACCTCGCGATGAGCCTCGGCAAGTAGCTCGGCGTCCAACCCCGTGAACTCGCGGGTCGCGTGGTGCAGGCGCTGTCCGAAGAGCCAGCGTGTGAGGAGCTGTTCAAGGACGTGAGCGTGGCGGGCCCAGGCTTCATCAACCTCACGCTCAGTGACCGCGCGCTGGCCGAGGAGGGCGCCGCCATGCTCGGCGATCCTCGGCTGCACGTGCCGCTGACGAAGACGCCGGATGTGGTGGTGATCGACTACTCAAGCCCCAACGTCGCCAAGGAGATGCACGTGGGGCACATCCGCTCGACCGTGATCGGCGACGCCATCGTGCGGGTGCTCGAGCGGGCGGGTCACCGCGTGGTGCGCCAGAACCACCTGGGGGACTGGGGCACTCAGTTCGGCATGCTGATCGAGAACCTGATGGATCGCAGCGCGGCGGGCGACCCGGTGGACCTCAGCGCGGCCCGTGATCTTAACCCGATTTACCGTGAATCAAAGCAGCGCTTCGACACCGAGCCTGAGTTTCAGGAGCGGGCGCGGCGCCGGGTGGTGGCGCTGCAGTCCGGGGATGAAGCGACGCGCGCCTTGTGGCGTCAGCTGGTGGACTCCACGGTGGCCTACCTGGACGTCATGTACCAGCGGCTCGGGGTGAAGCTCGAGCCAGGGGACGTGTGCGGGGAGAGCTACTACAACGGGCGCCTCCAGGGGGTGGTGGAGCGCCTGCAGGCAGAGGGGCACCTCACCGAGAGCGACGGCGCGCTGTGCGTATTCCCTCAGGGATATAAGAACAAGGAGGGTGAGCCGCTGCCGATGATCGTACGGAAGGCTGACGGCGGCTACCTCTACGCCACGACGGACTTGGCGGCGGCGCTCTACCGTAGCCAAGATCTAGGCGGCACGCGCCTGCTGTACGTGGTGGGCCTGCCGCAGCGCACGCACCTTGAGATGCTGTTTCAGGTGGTGAAGGACTTTGGCTGGGTAGGGGAGGGGGTTCGCTTGCAGCATGTCGGCTTTGGGTCGGTGCTCGGCCCTGACCGGAAGATGCTGAAGACGCGCGCTGGGGAGAACATTCGCCTAGCGGATCTGCTGGATGAGGCGGAGGCGCGCGCCAGCGCCATCGTCCGCGGCAAGAACCCAGAGCTCAGCGAGGAGGAGGTGGGGGGTATCGCGCGCGCCGTCGGCGTGGGCGCGCTGAAGTACGCTGACCTGTCGAGCGACCGCATCAAAGACTACGTGTTCGACTGGGAGCGCATGTTGGCCTTTGACGGCAACACCGCGCCTTACCTGGTGAACGCGTACGTGCGCATCCAGTCTATTTTCCGCAAGGCAAATATTGGCGTGGAGGCGCTCGACGCGGGTGCGCTGGCGCCCGAAGATCCAGCGGAGCGCGCGCTGCTGCTCACGCTCACGCGCTACGGCGCCGCCGTTCAGTCGGTGGCGGAGAGCCTCGAGCCCCACCGCCTGTGCGGCTACTTGTACGACGTGGCCTCGGCCTTCCACCCCTTCTACGAGCGCTGCCCCATCCTCCGCTCGGATGTCCCCGAACCGGCGCGCAATAGCCGCCTGGTGCTGTGCGCGCTCACCGCGCGCGTGCTGCGTGAAGGCCTTGATCTGCTGGGGATCCAAGTCGTTGAGCAGATGTGAGCTCCCCCTGGGGCGGGGCGCCGCTGCGTTGGGCTAGCGGTAGCTCACCTGGAGCTCGAAGCCGCCCCACTCGTCGTCGTTCGAGGTGTCGAGGAATAGGTAGTATACCTGCCCTTCCGTCGCGTTGAACAGCAGGCTCACGGGGGCGAAGTTAGGGTCCGAGGCGCAGGCGATGGGTGATGGAGCACAGCTGCCCTCCGACACGTAGACGCTCTTCTCGAACGGGCCGGTCGCGTACAGCAGCACCTCACCGCTCTGTGGTGCGGTGAGCGCGAACACCAGATCCCCACCCCCCTGGGAGCCGCCGCCGCAACGCGGGTTGTAGTGATCGCGAGCGGAGCCGTTCGAACCCTTGATGGTCCAGCACTCGGTGCCGCTGGGTAAGGCCTGGCCGCTGCACGTGTCGGCGGTGGACGTCGACGTCACCGTCAGGCAGCCGCCCGAACCACCTCCCGAGCCCCCGGAGCCTGAGCTCCCGCCCGAGCCGCCGGTTGCGCCGCTGCCGCCGGTCGCGCCGCTGCCACCTGAGCCGCTAGTGGCGCCGCTGCCGCCGGTTGCGCCGCTGCCACCGGTTGCGCCGGTTGCGCCGCTGCCGCCAGTGGCACCGCTGCCGCCAGTTGCGCCACTGCCGCCCGCCGCGCCACTGCCGCCCGAGCCGCCGGCGCCGCTGCCCCCAGCGCCCGCTCCACCTGAACCCCCCGCGGCGCTGCCGCCCACGCCGCCCGTGCCAGCAAAGCTGCCGCCCGCGCCGCCTGCGCCACCGCTCGCGGCTGCGCCGCCCGCGCCACCGCTATTCCCTGCGGCACCGCCGTCGCCGCCGCTCGCCCCCGAGGCGTCAGGGCTCAGCGGGATCTCACCGAAGCCCACGTCCGTCGCGCAGCCCACTCCAGCCCAGGGGAGCAGCAGCGAGATGACGGTCAGGGCGTGACGGGTGACGTGAGGGCGCACCGGCTCAGCCTATCTGAAGTGCGGCGCGGGCGCCATGCGCCCCCGAGAGGGGGCTTC
This sequence comes from uncultured Polyangiaceae bacterium, assembly GCA_964415255.1. Taxonomy (GTDB): domain Bacteria; phylum Myxococcota_A; class Polyangia; order Polyangiales; family Polyangiaceae; genus JAHBVY01. Next base: position 28,529 of record CAYQAC010000023.1, read on the forward strand.
ATGGCTCCCGAAGCGCCGCGGTGACCGTCGACGATGCCAGTAGGACTCAGGCCGCCTTTGCGCCTTCAAACACGACTCACGGCGACCGACTCCGCACCCGCCAGCTCGCCGCGCCAGGGCTCACTCGTCGGAGACGCGCTGGGTGAAGACGACGGTCGTGGGGCTGGCGGCGGAGTCGCCGCCCTCCACGCTCACGGCCAAATCGAACTTCAGCTCGGGGACGGAGAAGTCCTTGAGCGTCCCCTTGCGGCTGCTCTCGTCGTAGTCGAGGTTGCCGAGGCGGCTCCACTGGGAGGCGTCGTTCTTGCGGAACCACACCACGAAGCCGGTGCCCTTCGGATCGAGGTCGGCGGGGGGCTGGAGGAACTCGACCTCAATGGTCAGGCGGGTGGTCTTGGTGTCCTCCTGGGTCTTGCCCTCAATGCGCGCGATGGCGCCGGTGGCGGGCGGCTTGCCCTTCGCCTCATAGGAGAGCCCACCGCAGCCAGCGGCGAAGGTGGCGACCGAGAGGATGACGGCGACGGAGGTTTTACGAAGCAGGTTCAGCATGATGGCTTGGACTCCAAGGTTCTGTAGGGGAGCGGCCGGAGGGAGACACAGGGCAGGCGCTGGGTTCAGCAGGGTGCCCTCGGCTCGCTTGGCTCGCGGCCGCTCGAAGCGTGGGGAGTTAGTTATGGATGTGGTGGCGCCCGCGACTTCGCTGAGCGCCGCCCGCCGGCACTGCAAGAAGCGGCCCCAACGGCCGCGCGGCGCCCTGCTGGCCACAGCCCCAGCCAATTTTTAGGCGAATTAGCCGCTGATGACGGCGCTCACCAGGCTCAGGGGTCCCCACGTGGAGGAGACGAGCGACAGCGCCTGTCGTCTCGAAACCTCAGGCTGCGCCGCGAGCGCTCATCAGCGTTGCCACCCTGGTGAAACCGGCTAGGTAGTAGGGGCGTCGCCGTGCGAAGCCATCGCGTAGGCTTGCCAACCCCCATCCACGGCGCACATTCGCAACCTCATGTCCCAACCCCAGACACAGCCCCGCCCCAGCGTCCCCGGAGGGCCACCCGCGCCGCCAGGCGCTCCTCAGAAGCCACAGCCCTGGGGCTTGATGGTGCTGCTCACCGTTTTGTTCGCGGTGTTCTGGGGTTACAACAACCTCTCCAACATGGGCAGCAAGGGGGCCGCCATCCCCTACACGCAGTTCTATGAGCAGCTGACCCAGGGCAAGGTGGAGCAGGTCACCCTCCAGGGGGAGCGCGTGAAGGGCCGCTTCCGGGCTGGCGCTGATGGGGAGTCGGGGAAGGTGTTCACCACCACCCTGCCCACCCAGGAAGATCAGGAGCTGCTGCCGGAGCTGCGGCGTCAGAAGGTGGAGGTGGAGGTGGTCTCCGCCGACCCGAACATGCTGATGCAGCTCGTGCTGCAGCTGCTCCCCATCGCCGTCATCATCGGGATCTTCGTGTGGATGGGGCGCCGCACCTCGCGCATGTTGTCGCAGGGCGGGCCGTTCGGTGGCCTCGTGAAGGGGCGCAGTAAGCGTTTCAATCAGGAAACAGACGTCAAGATCACGTTCGCTGACGTGGCGGGCGCCACCGGCGCCAAGACCGATCTGCAAGAGGTCGTCTCCTTCCTCAAGGAGCCGGAGCGCTACCAGCGCTTGGGCGGCAAGATCCCGCGCGGCGTGCTCCTGGTGGGGCCGCCGGGCACCGGCAAGACGCTGATCGCGCGCGCGGTCGCGGGGGAGGCCGGGGTGCCCTTCTTCTCGATCAACGGCTCGGAGTTCGTCGAGATGTTCGTCGGCGTCGGCGCGGCGCGCGTGCGCGAGCTGTTTGAGGAGGCGAGGAAGGTCGCCCCGGCGATCGTGTTCATCGACGAGATCGACGCGGTGGGCCGCGCGCGCGGCGCGGGGCTCGGGGGTGGTCACGATGAGCGCGAGCAGACGCTGAACCAGATGCTGAGCGAGATGGACGGCTTCTCGCGCAACGATCTCACGATCGTGATCGCGGCGACCAACCGGCCTGACGTCTTAGATCCCGCGCTGTTGCGCCCGGGGCGCTTCGATCGGCGCGTGGTGGTGGATCGCCCAGAGCTCCGCGCGCGCGCCGCCATCCTGGGGGTGCACACTCGCACCAAGCCGCTGGGGAGCGACGTGGACCTCAACGTGGTGGCGCGCAATACGCCGGGCTTCTCCGGGGCGGATCTCGCGAACCTGTGCAACGAGGCCGCCCTGATGGCCGCCCGCCGTGGTGGCAGCGACCTCACCATGGACGACTTCAACCAGGCCTTCGATAAGATCATCCTCGGTAACCCGAGCGAGGCCGTCTTGCTCCCTGACGAGAAGCGCCGGGTGGCGATCCACGAGTCAGGGCACGCGCTGGTGGCGCACCTCAGCCGCGGCGCAGACGCCGTGCATCGCGTGACCATCATCCCGCGCGGCATGGCGCTCGGCGTCACCCAGAGCTCGCCGATGCCTGACCGCCACCTGATGCTGCGCTCCGAGCTGATCGCCCGGTTGCGGGTGATGCTGGGCGGCTACGCGGCTGAGCGCGTGGTGCTCCACGAAGGATCGAGCGGCGCCTCCAACGACCTCCAGAAGGCGACGGACACCGCCTACCGCATGGTGGCAAACTACGGGATGAGCGAGGCGGTGGGCCCCGTGTACCACGACCACAAGAGCGAGCATCCCTTCCTGGGGCAGCGCATGGCCACGGAGCGCGGCACCAGCGACGCCACGGTGCACCTGATCGAGCAGGAGATCCGCGAGCTCATCAGCGGGGCGGAGCGCGAGGCGGAGGCGCTCGTGCGCGAGAATCGAGAGGGGTTCGACGCCCTGGTAGACGCGCTGCTCGACCACGAGACGGTGGAGCGCGCCGAGCTGATCGAGCTGCTCGGCCCCGGCCTCTCAGCGGTGCCGCTCGACGAGCAGTCGCAAGCGGTGCACTGAGCGCTTCGCCGCGCTGCGAGCCGAGGGCGCAGCATGCTGCGCCCCTACCGTGCCGACCCTCGCGGTGCGTGGTCTAGGTCAGTTTAGCTCACTTCGGGGCAGCCGTCCGTGTTACTGACTAGTGACCGGAGGTCGCGGTAGTCGCGTGGCTTCCGTGGAGCGTCCGCTTGGCGACTCTCGTCCAACCCCCCCCCAAAAAAACGTGAGTTGTCTGCGGTGACCGTCTGCGTGGCTGAGTAGCGTCTACTTGGCGGGCTATCGTCTGCCTGGCTGACTAGCGTTTAGCTGACTACTGTCTGCGTAGCTGACTAGCGTTTGGCGAGCTGACTACTGTCTGTCTGGCTGACTAGCTCCCAGAAGCTGCGGTAGCCCCGCGCGCTTTGGTGCGCGTGGAAGGCGCTGAAGGGTTGGAGCAGCGTCGCGGTGCGGTGCCCAGGTAGCTGCGCTGGGTGGCGCCGGCCCTGGTCCAGGTAGGCGCGGATGAAGGTGGTGTCAGGCTCCGTCGGCAGCGCCTTCAGGTTGGCCACCCAGCGCGCCCAGGTGACGGGCTCCGTGAGGTACTGCTCCACGTTCGAGGTGTAGAACACCCGCACGGTCAGCGCGTCTTGGGTGAGCTCGGCGCCAATCTTCGCCAGCGCGTGCTCACCAGCGAAGTCTCCGACCACGGGGATGATCTGGTGACGCTCCTGGAGCGACTTCACGAACGCGTAGTCCTCAGGCGTCATAAGGAAGCTCCCGTGCCCCGCGTGCTCTGCCAACAGCAGCTGCTGGAGGCTCGGGTAGCTGCGGCCGTTCTCCTGATGTAGCGAGAAGCGCAGCTCCATCTGGGCGTCGATGAAGGCCTGGTGGGTGCTCTTCAAGGTCTCTCGGTCAGCTTCACTGAGCTTCACCCCCAGGGCCTCAATGTGCCGCACCAAGCGCGCGTGGACGCGCGCCGCCTCGTCGGGCGTAGGTGCCCCCTCTGGCAAGCGCGCGAGCACCTGTGAGAGCCCCTCAGGGCGCTCGGCGCTCGTCGCCTCGAGCTCGCCGTCGTGCCCCAGCAGGCGCGCCAAGAAGGTCAGCCTGCCTGGCGATTCGGCGAAGAGGGCCTTGTAGAGCAGGTGGAGCAGCGCGTTCCCACGTCGAATATCGATGAGGTAGGCGCGCTCAGGTCGCGCTTTGGCGATGTAGCTGAAGTTCTGCTCCGGCCCCACCCCGAGGTAGGCGCCGCCGGGGCGCCGCTCGGCGAGCTGTTTTGCGACCTGGAGGTAGGACGTCTCGTTGGAGACGTAGTTGTCGCTGAAGAAGTAACGATCGGGCTCAGACAGCTGCGCGAACTTGGCGCTGAAGAGCGCGGCCTGCTCAGCTGCTTGCTGGGCGGCTCGGTCAGCCTCGCTCGGGGCGGACGGGCCTGCTATCGTCAGGGAGGCTGTCTGTGAGGCGGCCGGCGCGCTCGCGCTAGGCTCCTGCGTCGCTCCGGCGGCGCCCACCGACCAGGGGCGTGGGCCTCCTGAGCAGCTGGTGAGCGCCAGGGCGGCGAGCGACGCGGTCAGGAGCGCTGCGCGCTTCATGAGCCAGCGACTCGAGCGGGGGGCTGAGGGCTGTTTTGGGGGCGCGCCGCGCGAGGTGGAGCCGCGACGTGGGAGGGCGAGCGGGGAGCGGCTCGTCACAGGGAGCAGGCAGGGAGGCCAGGGCGAGGGGGTTTGGGGGTTGGTCACGATGGTGTGCTTCGAACGCCGCTGCCTAGCGCTTGGATTCCCTGCGCGTGAGCGCCGGTGTGCGTGAGCGCGCCACGCGGCGGACATGCTAGGCTTGAGCGGCGCTGAACGCGAAGCGGGCTCACGGGGCGCCGCCAGACACCCGACAGCGCAGCCGGCAGGAACTGCACGTCGAGCCCCGTGTCGAAGCTCCTCATGCCCCGCGACCCAACGTCCGAGCACCCAGGCGCTCCTCATCAGGATCAGCCTGTGGCTGAAGGGGGAGCGCCGGAGCTCGCCGCGCCTGAATCGGAGGCGCCGGTGGTGCGAGCGAGCCGCGTGGCCGCGCTCGGGCGCTCGCGCTGGGACCAGCTGGTCGGTGCGCTGGTCGCCTCCGTGGCGCTCCACGCCTTGGTGGTGGCGCCGGTGGTGCTCTTGGTGGCGCCCTCAGGGGCTGAAGCCCCGCCGCCGCCTGACGTGTGGGCGGGAGCGACCCTGGACGTCGCGCTCGCGGAGCTGGCGGGGCCTGAGGAGCTAGCGGGCGCCGAGCCTCCCGGGCTCGCCGCCGCACAGCCGGACGCGCCGCCACCCGCTGAGCCTGTCGCCGCTCCGCAGCCAGTGGCCTTGGCGGCGCCGCCAAAGGCGCCAGAGGCGCCAGAGGCGCCCACCGCTGAGCCGGCATCGCCGAGCGTCGCGCCCGCGCCGCTCGCTTTACCGCCGCCGGTCGCCTTTCCCAGCCCCCTTGAACCCAGCGAGCCGACGCGGCCGCGCCGCGAGCACGCCAAGGGCCCCCCGGATCGCTCCGGGCGAAGCGGGCGGACCCCTCGGCGCCGCGCTGAGCGGCGCGCGTGGCGGCGAGACGAAGAACAGCGTGAGGCGCGGCGAGGTGAGCGGCGAGATGAGGCGCGGCGAGCAGCGCGTGGTGGGCGCGGTGGGCCCCCTGCGTCGGCGCCGAGCGCCTCGGGAGCGCCCCCTGGTTCGTCCGTCGGGGAGGCCGCTGGCGCGGCTCCGGACACACCGGGCGCGGCCGGGCTACCGCGCGGCGTCCGTCAGCTGCCCACCGCGCTCACTCGGGTGCTCCCGCGCGTCGCGGTAGGTGACGCGCGCTTCACCGAGCATGCACCTGGTTTCCTTGGGGAAATTAAGTTCACGATCGCCGTGAGCAGCGCCGGGGCCATCACCGAGGTGACGTTCGCGCCCGACAGCGATCCGCTGCTTCAAGGCTTGGTGGAGCGCGCCGTGCGCTTCTTGGGAAAGGGTCAGTTCGCGTTGCGTGACTCGGCTGAGGAGCTGGGAGGCGTGCAGCAGGTGATCTTGAAGGTGACGCTCAGTCAGGGCGCGCCCGATGAAGACACGGACGATCCGTCAGCGACCCGGTCTATCGGCTTCGATCCACCGAAGCCAACCAGCGACGGCGCGCGTCGCGGCGTTGGTTACTTCGAGCTTCAAGGCGGGCTGCGCTTGGAGCTCGCCACCCATTTCGCGAGGGACTGAGCGCCTGACGAAGGGGAGCGAGCGCAGGGCCAAGCGCTCTGGAGCGAGCTGTTGAGGCGCGGTTCGCGAAGGAGTGAGCGTGGCGCATGGTCGCGGTGAGCGGCCGCGCGTCACCTCTGGGTGCTAACTAGAGCGCATCCAGGAGCGTGAGAGGGGATATGAGCGCTGTGGATAACTTGGGGCAGCTTGTGGATAAGCTGCGACTAGCGTTGGGGTTGAGGTCTTGTCCGTCGCCTCGGGCGAGCTGAGGTGCGCGCCCTCGTGATGCTGGATAGCCAATAAAATACGCGCGATCGGCGGCGCTTGGGGCGGCGTCTTCATGTGCGTCGCCTTCATGCGCGGCAGCGCGTCGTAGCGCTGGCGCCGGCAGAATATCCATATGGATAGTGGTAGCTGTGGATAACTCATGGATAACTTCTGCTGTCGATTCATGATTTTTGAGCTTGCGTAAGTGGCAAGTTGGAGGCATAAACAGGTCTGGAAGTTCGCGGGCCATTCGGGTCGCGGGCATCTCGAAGGTAGAGGTCATTCGGGGCACCTCGGGCGCAGCTTGCTGAGCCCGGTCTCCGCGCGGTGGGAGAGCGTTCAAGAGCTCTCATCGGGTGGGGTCAAACAGGGTGTTGACACCAGGCTTGCCGCGTCAGGCCTGGGTCGAGCCAGCGCGAGCTGGTCCACGGGTGGCCGAAGGGGCTCTGGCCTCTCCGGGTTCGTCAGCTTTCGCGAGCGGGCGGTTTCGGGTGGGTCTTGACGGGTTCGGTGTCGCTGGGTGTCTCTAACGCACAGCGGCTCGGGTTTCGTGACGAAGGGGCCTTCGGTGATGGGCGAGTCGGCGGTGTATCCTACCGGGAGCACGCTGGGTCGAACGTCGCCGGCCGCCAACGGGTGCGTGGTCGGTGTCGATGGGCACTAGGTCAGGCACACTCACTGTTGGTGGCCACGTGCTGCGTCGCAGCGCTGCCGTGCAACTCGTTTGCAAGGTGGCCCACTGAGCGCAGCCAGCCCGGGCGACCCACCAAGGCATTTGTCGAGGTGGCTAGCGGGGGCTGAGTGGTCTTCGGGTGTTCGTGGCGGTGCTCGTGTCTCCATGACAAGTGGCAAGGTCCTGTGGGGTGGGCGCACGCTTCAAGCGGCGTCTGCTCACTCAGGGCACAGAGGGTCCCTCGGGGGGCTTCATGGCTGTGGCGGTCACGCGTCGCGGTCTGGCCTCCCTTCGGCTCTGGGTCCTCCTTGAAGCTCCTCCGCCTGCGAAGGCGGGCGGGGCCGAGGCGTCAAAAAGCGCCTCACGGGGAGTTCAGAGTGACGGGTGTCGGGTAGAGCGCTGCGTTTCGGCGGAGCGGTGTGCCAGGCGCCTTGGGGCCTCAGAAGCTCGTCGCTTCATCACTGGGTCGCGCCCTTTGGCAACTGCCAAGGGTGCTGTGGCCACGGTGGCACCATCAGGGGGAAGATAACGCCCCCAAGTGGAGCAGAGCGGCGGAGGCGGAAGCTGAGCGGCTGGCGTGAACCAGCGGCTCAGCCTGCGGCGCGCGGCGCCCCGTGAGGGGTGAGGTGGGTCGTGGGTCACTTGGTCTAGGAGCGCGGGTGCGCGTCTTTGACATGCAGGTTGCAATGACTGGTCGAACGCATCTTGGGTCGGCTCAGGTCGCTAGCGCGAGCTAGCGGTTGGGTCCGGTCTAGTGTCGAGTGAAGCCGGGTTGAGCGGCGCGTAGAGAACCTACGCTCCTTTCGTCCTGGTGGGAGAGAGGCATGAATGGGTGCGCTGGGTAGGGGTTGGTTTGAACGCTGACTCCAGGCCTGGGCCTAGGCTGCTCGCTCGCGAGTGGGCTTAGGTGATTCGACACAGAAATAGGTGCGCTGGAGCGCGCACAGTGGGTCCCTCTAACCCGGGGCTCGCAGGTGGCGCTCCAACCCGCGGGTTAAGCCTCTGGCTGCCCATCGGTTTGTGACGCGCAGGGCCCAACGGTGCCGTAAGGAACCTGGTGGGAGCGGCGGTCGACGTCTGAACAAGGCTCGGTCACCGCGCTGCGATGCGCGAAGGTGTTTCACCCTCGCGTAAGCGTCACACGGCCGAGAGGTCGCTGGAGAGGAGCTCGCACAGCCGGTTAGAGCCGGTGGTGTGAGCTGCCCGTAGGGTCTAGGTGTTGGGTCGTCTTGGGGTGCGGCTCGAGTAAGTCAGGTTCGGTGACGAACATGGCCTGTTCGGGTTCGCTGGCGTCGCCGCTGTGCGGCGCTCGTACCAGGGCCCCCGTAGGTGAGCGAGCTGCCGGTAACGGCGGTGCGTCGCCCATGTTCATCTGAGCGCATCAGCGGAAGGGGTTAGGTGGTGTCAGGCTCCCTCAGCCTTCATCGATGACGCGTAGCGCTCCTAGCAAGGAGCACCCCCACAGCGGGGCTACGCCGAGATCGGGGCGCAGGGGGTCTGCTGTCCGGTGGCAAGTGCCGCCGGCTTCGGTGACAGCGAGCGGGCTTCGGTCTGCCGCTGCTCCCAGCGGAGTGTTATCGCGCGGAAATGGTAGCACCCCGCGTCGTGTCAGCTGACTCGGCGGTGGCCTTGGGCCACGTTCGTGGCCTTCGGCCATGAAGTCGCGGCCTTTGGCCGTGAAGCTGAGCCAGGGCGCGCCTCCTTGAGGTGGGTTTTCGGTCTGTGCCGGCGTTGCCGGTGCTGTAACGAGCCCTCCTCGCAGAGCGCGCTGGCGTGGCGCCGACGACAGTCGACGCAGCGCCCTTCAGGGCCTTTCAAAGGGGGCCTTGGAGTCACGACGAAGCCGGTGCAGGCGCCACGACGTGTGTGACGGCCGTGTTGACGGTGGTGAGCCACGCTGTTGGGGTTTGTGTTCGCACAGCTCTAATAGTGGGGTGGGTTCTTGCTCATGCTTCGCGTGAGGAGGAGGCCGAGCCACAGTTTCACAGCTCAGCACACCTTAGGGACTAGCCATCGAACCTCCGCCAAAGCTCGACACGCGAGCTCACCCGCTCCCCTTGAGGGTTGCCGCTTGGCCCACCAAGCGGTGGGTTGAGTGTCCTTGGTTTCCCGTGAGGGTCATCAGGGTCCGGCAGTCTTCAGGCTGTCAGCGTGTCCACTCGAGTCTTGCCCCGCCAGCGCGAACTGCGCGAAGGCAGAGGAGAGAACCTGCATGAAGTCGTCGTGTGTCACGGCGCGCTGCGAGCGCGTCGTGGAGGTAGATGAAGGCGTTGAACGCACGCCAGAGGAGCTTGATTGCTCCCCATCAACCAGCGCACTTCCCAAAAGCGACCCGGGTGACCGGGTCGCTTTTGCTTTTTTGTCGCGCGCTTCCCAGGCGCTGCGGTCACGCCTTCGATGCGTCGGTGCGCTGAGCGCTTGGCGGCGCCGAGCGCGCTACCAGGCGCAGACCTGCGCTGAGCGCGATGCGTTTGCGTGACGCTTGGCTTCGATGCGTCCGTGCGCTGAGCGCGATGCGTTTGCGTGGCGCTTGGCTTCGATGCGTCCATGCGCTGAGCGCGCTTGCCGGCACCGCTCAGCTGCGCCCGACGACCTCGATGGGGGAGATGGGGAAGACGCGTGGGTCCTTGCCGCGGTCGAAGCGCACGCGGATGATGTTCCCCACCGCGACCTTGGGCATCGACTCACTACGGACGAGCCAGGCCTCCTCGTCGCGAAACGACGCACCGCCAGCGGCTGGGGTGACGTCCACCAGGGCTAGCACCAGCGTGCCCCCCTTCACGTAGTCCACCTTGAGGACAGCCACCTTGACGAACCGCGCGCGCCCCTCGGCGCCGAAGTTGTAGACCAAGGCGGAGACGAGGTGCGGCGCGATGAAGCGAACGAGCAGCGCCGCCGCCGCGAGGCGCCAGCAAGGCGAGCCCTAGCTCACCCTGAACGGCTCGCAGCGCAGCCCACCCAGCGCCCGCGAGCGACCCGCTGATCAACAAGAAGACGATCAGCATCGCGCCCCATTGCATCGGCATGCGGCGCGTGAGTCGGAACAAGAGCGGCGTGATGAGCTGCTTCACGGCCTCTGAGGCCTCGGCCTGCGTCACCGCGGCGTGCTCGCTGTAGAGCGCGATGGCTTCATCCTGGCGCCCAGCGACGACGAGCTGCTTCACCTGCTCGACGATGGCGTGCGGCACCTGGTCGGCGGCGAGCCTCACGGGGCCGGGCGTCGCGGGATCGGCCACGACGCGCACGCTGGTATTGCAGTAGGCGCACAGCGCGATCTGCTGGGTGGCCTGGAGCGGCAAGGGCGCGCCGCAGTGGGGACAAGTCAGGGTGTGTGCCTGCATGAATGCTCCTCGGCGCGACGAGGCGCTGGGTGCTCGCTGACGGTCAGTGTGACGTACTGTTTGCGGCGCCGTGGGGAACGATGCGGTGCAGCGAGGGACCGCACGGCGCTGCCACCACACCGGGCTGCCTCACGGCGCCGCGCTCGTCCAGCGCCGTGGGAAGCGATGCCTCACCGCGCGAAGGGGCTCACTCGCTCGGCGCGTCGGTGGGCTCGTCGCTCAGCTCGATCAGCGTGTTGAGCGCCTCGATCTGACGCTTGGCGCGGAGCTCGCGTTGGCGCACGGCCTTCAGCTCGGCGTCCAGCTTACGTTGCTCGACCTCGATGCCCTTGAGCGACTCCTTCAGCGCGTCGCGCTCGGCCCGCAGGACGTCCGCCTTCAGCTCTTGGCGATCACTCATGGCCCCTCGCTAGCAACGCCGCCGCGGGGAGTAAAGCGCGAGGCGTAGGCACCTCCTGATGAGGCGTGGCGCGCCAAGCGCTCAAGCGCCCGCAGCTTTGCCCGGCGCGTTCAGCGCTGCGCGCTCAAGCGCCCCGGGGGAGGCGCGTGTCACCTAGCTTCAAGAGGGCGCGGAAGTGCTCCGCGCTGACCGGCACCACGCTGAGGCGGCTGCGACGGATCAAGAGCAGCTCGTTGAAGTCAGGGTCGGCCTTCAGTTGAGTGAGGGTGACCGGCACCTTGAAGGGGACCACCGGCTCCACGTCCACCATCGACCAGTCGCCCTCAGTCGCGGTGGGGTCTGGGTAGGCCTCGCGCGTGATCTTCATCACCCCAACCACGCTGCGCTCCTTTACCGAGTGGTAAAAAAGACCGAGGTCACCGACCCGCATCGCGCGCAGGTTGTTCCTCGCCTCGAAGTTGCGCACGCCGTCCCAGCTGCCTTGTCCTGCCTTCACGAGGTCGGCGTAAGAGTAGGCGTTGGGTTCGCTCTTCAGCAGCCAGTAGCTCTTGGCCATGTCCTCACCAGTCAGTTAGGATTGCGAGATAGTTAGGGTGACTTACAAATGGGCCCGCGGGCTCATCGGGGGTCAATGGCCTTGGGTAGGCTCACGATGGGGTCCACGGGCTCGTTGAGGCGCAGTCATCGAGCTCAGGGCGCCGAGCGTCAAGCGCAGGGCGCGCACCGTCGGCGCCTCGGTCAGCTGTCGGCGTCAATCAATCCGGCTCGGTGTGCCGCCGTTCGGGCACTCCACCAGGGTGGACACCGTCGCCGCGGGCCCGGGCACTACCTGACGCCCGGTGAAGGCGATGCCGACGCTCATCGAGTCGCAGGGCGCGTCGGGGTTGAAGCCGCGCGCCTTCAGCATGTCCATATTACCACGTAGATAATCTGAGAGCAGGTTCGCCTCAGCCTGGCTGATGGTGCCGCCGCCTGGCAGCGCGCCGCCGGCGCACAGGCCCATTTGATTGAAGGCGAGCAGCATGTTTTGCTGCGTGACGGACCCAGCCAAGAGGCCATCTTCCACTGTCCACAGGCCGTCCGCGCCGAGCCGTGGCCGCGCGACGAACACGCCCCCGTCGATTGACATCGCGAAGCCCGCTGAGTTGGCGTTGTCACCGATGAACCGCATCAGCGCGTTGTTTGGCATGTCACCCACGAGGTAGCCATCGCGCACGTAGGCATCGGGATCGTTCAGCGTGGAGTCAGGCAGCTCCCCAGGCGGCGCCGAGCCGCTCAGCATGGTCTCGTCGACCTTCCAGGGGAAGTTCGCGAGCCAGGGCGCTCGCGCCTCCCAGTCACTGCTGGGGCAGTCCCAGTCATCGAGCGCGCGGTCTAGGCCCGGCGACATGAAGAAGTCGAGCTTCACCTGGTCGTCGTTCTCGGTGCCGTTGTACCCGCTCACCTTGATCAGGATGCTGAAGCTGCCGCGGTGGAGCTCGCAGTTGAAGGTGTCTTCGGTGATGCCGAAGGGCCGCCCTAGGTTGGGGTGCAGCGCGGCCACGGGCTGTAGCCGCGCGAACATGTTGTCGCGGCAACCGAAACCGTCCGGTGGCACCCCGATCCCCGCGCGGCAGGCGACCTGGTTCTTGGGGGCGTCTTCGCAGTTGGGGGCGTTGGTGCAGGTGTTGTCGAGGTTGAAGCCAAAGAACTGCCAAGCGCCGACGCCGCTCGGGTGATTCACCGGCGCGGACTCACCAAACCAGACGCGATCGATCGCGATGTAGAAGACCGGCACGTCGGCGCCGCTGGTGGGCGCGGGGCGGTCGGCTGCGGTGGGCGCTCGGTGATCGACGCAGCCCTCCGGGGTGGACGTTGACCACCAGCACGCGCCGGCCGCGCAGTCGGGGCCGGCGGCACCGGTGCCGCCGCTCCCCGCCTGACCACTGGAGCCACCGCTGCCTGCTCCGCCGTCGGTGCGCGGGTCCGGTTCCAGCAGGGCGTCCGTGTAGATGTTGCAGGAGGCGACGGCGAGCGCCGCCCCTGCGACGGCCCAGAGGGAGCGGGAGACGATGCGGGACGACACGGGTGGAAGTCTACTCTTGGTCGCGTGCGCGACTCCACCCTGACCCTCCAGCGCAGACGTTTGAGCGCTCCCCAGGTGGTCATTTTCCATGCTGAGCGGAGCCCCTAGGCGCAAAATCCAGCGAAGCGCCGAAGTTCGGCGCTGCAGTTTGCGCGCCGCGTCCTGCGTACGGCTAAACAGTCGCTCAAAGCTGGTCAGTCCAGATCGCGACCATCCAAGTCGATCAGGGTGGGGCAGTGGTCGCTCAGCTGGGTGAAGGCGGCCACCTCAGGTGCCTTGAGGCCGACCCCGCAGCTCGCCGTTTGGCACACCCCGGCCGACAAGGGAGGGCTCATCGCCTCCTGCATCGAGCGCTGGGTCGCGATGTGGTCCAGGGTGGAGGGCGCGCCCTGATAGTAGTGGGAGCACGCGGTCGGTGACAGGGTGAGGCCGGCCTGGGCGAGCTCCTGAGTCAGCGTGGCTAGTTCGTCAGAATGACTGATGGCTGGGCGACAGCCGTCGCAGCCCATGCTGTTCATGTCGCCGAGCAGCAAGAAGTCTGGATCGCCGTGCGGCTTGGTGCGGCTCTGGAGCAGCTCGCTCAGGCGCACCAGGGACGCGCGGCGCAGGCCATAGGAGCGGGCGTCGGTGCCTGACTTCAGGTGCACCACGGTGAGCTCAAAGTCGACGCCCGAGGCGGCCACCACGCGCGCCGTGAAGCCAGGCCGCAGGCGATCCTTACATGCATTACCATGTGGATTCACATGAGCCGCGCTCACCACTTGGCTGAGCTGCGCGCGGCGCTCGTTGTACAGCGCGCCCACCCGCTGGCGCCCGTCGCTGGGGCAGTCGTCCAGGCGGAGTCGCCAGCTGCCCTGGCTGAGGCGGTTGAGCGAGCTCAGCAGCTCCTTCACCTCGCGCGACTCGGCGCCGCGGGTGAACTCTTGAACGCCGAGCACGTCTACCCCGAGCCAAGTGAGGCTGCAGGCGAGCCAACCGATGTGGGTCGGTTGTCCGCTTGCGCCGGGGGCGCCGCGCGGGAACCAGCGCAAGTTCCAGGTGCCGACGCGCAGCTGGCTAGGATCCTTCGCGAGGCGATCGCCAGCGGCCAGCGCCGCTTCGCAGGCGGCGGGTGACGCCCAGATTGAGTCGTCTGGTATACTGTCAATCACCGCCGCTGGGCGTCCCGCCGCCACGTAGCGCGCGGTGATCCAGCCGCGCTCCCCCGTCCCCACCTCGATCTCGAGCCAGCGCTTGTCTGCGCTCCAGCGTTGGACGCGCGCCTCAGCGCCGTTCGGCGCCCGCCCTGAGACGGCGCTGCTGCCCTCACTTGGGTGCAGCGGCACCCCGAGCTTGGAGCGCGCTTGGAGGCGCACGCGCACGCGCGAGTCTGGCTTCGGTGTGGCGCTGCTTGGCTTCGCTGTGGCGCTGCCTGGCTGAGGCGGACTGGGTGTGGATGAGCTGGGTGAGCCAGGGGACGAATCGTCAGCTTTACGTCCTATCGCCGGCGAGCCACTCGGCGGCTCCGCGCGGGGTGGCTCGGGGCAGCCCACCAGCGTCAGCGTGAGCGCACCCAATGCGCACCAGCCTTGGACGCTGGAGGGGCGAGGCTTGGGTGAGCGCATCACGCGACCGTAGCACTCAGGAGGCAGGTGACGCCGCGCCGCTGCGCGTCTATGCCCCTCGCGTGGCCACCGTACATGAGCATGACGAAGCGGGCGTGCGTTGCCTCACGCTGGACAACCCTCCTTTGAATCCGCTCGCCGATGCGCTGCTCGAAGCGCTCACGGCCGCGCTCGATCGCGCCGAAGCTGACGGCGTGGAGGCGCTGGTCTTAGCCGGGGCGGGTGACACCTTCGTCGCCGGCGCGGACATCCGCCGCCTCCAGGCGCTGGCGCGCGGCGAGTCCGAAGGCGCTCCGACGCCATCGCTTGACGCTGCGCCCGAGCGCCCACGACCCGCGCTGGGTGAGCTGATCTTGCGCTTGGAGGACTGGCCGGCGCCGGTGGTCGCGGCGATTGACGGCTTCGCGCTCGGCGGCGGCTTGGAGCTGGCGCTCGGCTGTCACCACCGCGTGGCGACGGCTGAGGCGCGGCTCGGCTTGCCCGAGCTGAGCTTGGGCTTGATCCCCGGCGCCGGAGGCACTCAGCGCCTGCCGCGCTTGATTGGGCTTCAGGCCGCGCTGGAGCTGATGCTGAGCTCGCGTCAGCTCGAGGCGCCGGAGGCGCACACCCGTGGGTTGGTGGATGAGCTGACGTCGCGCGGGGAGCTGCTCACGGCGGCCGTTCAGGCGGCGCGGCGGCTGATCGGGGCGCCGCTCAGGCGGACGCGCTGGCTCGCGGATCGCCTCGAGACGGGGGAGGCGGCGCGCGCGTTGGCGCTCGCGGCGCGCGCGCAGCTCACTCGGGAGCAGCAGCTCGTGCGCTTCCCGGCCCACTGCCTCGACGCGGCGCTCACCGGCGCGCTCGAGGGGGCAGCGCGCGGCCTTGAGGTGGAGCGCGAGCGCTTCCAGGAGTGCCTGAAGGACCCCGCCGCAGGGGCGATGATCTACCTGTTCTTCGCGGCGCGCGTCGCCAAGAAGGCGGGGGTGAAGCTGCGCGGGCCGGAGGCGGCGCCGCTCTTGCGCCGGCTGTTGAAGCCGCCGGCGGAGGCGGCGGCCTGGCTCGTGTCGCGCGGGGCTTCGCCGCGCGAGGTGCAGGACGAGCTCGAGGCATTCGGGTGGTCGCTTGCGCCAGCTGGGTCGGCCAGGGAGCCCCAGTGCGGCGCCAGCGCTAGTCTAGAGAATTTCCTTGAGGAAATGATGGGTGCACACGACGCCTCGCAGGACGCCGCGTCGGGGGCCTCGGTGGCTTCGAGCGCCTCGGGAGCCTTGAGCGCATCCAGTCAGGTTAACTGCTCAGTGCCGCGTGAGGAGTGGATCGCGCGGCTGCTGTACCCGCTCGTGAGCGAGGCCTGTCAGGCGCTGGCGGATGGCGACGCCGCGCGGGCGAGCGATCTGGATCTCGCGCTCCACCTCGGCGCTGGCTTCCCCCGGTTCCGCGGCGGCCCGCTGCGGTGGGCTGCAGCGAGCGAGCCGCTGGTCGTCCTGACGGCGCTCACGCGCTTTCATCAAGAGACGGGCGCCGCGGTGTTTCGCCCGAGCGCAGCGCTCGAGGCGCAGGCGAAGCTCGGGCGCTGGTTCACGGGCGAGTGAGCTAGAGCGACGGAAGGGAAGCAGCAGCGGGCTCGCATCGCGGCAAACGGATCGCCGCGCTAGGGCGTCGCTCCGTTCGCCGCAAGACGGACCTAGGAGACGGTCGGTCGTCCTAGGCGAGCTCACGGCGTGGGTCAGGCGCCGCGCGCAGCGCGTTGTCTTGCGCCTTCGGGCGACGCTGTCTCAGCGCTCTTCAGGGGTTTTGGGGGTTGGACGGGGCGGCGCCTCGCTGCGCTCTGGCGTAGCGAGGGTGCCTTGACACCGACGGAGCGCGGCGCGCGGCGCTTGAGTGAGCGCGGCGCTTGAGTGAGCCGAGTTGCTGACGACCGCGCCTTGTGGTTGGCTCGCCCGGCGACGTGGACTTCCGCATCTGGTGTTGGGGGGCGACTCAGTGGCTGCGGTGCGCGTGGCTGCTCGCTTGGCTGCGGCCTCAGTGGCGATGGCTCACGAGGCCTGCGCCTGGCTTTGCCCGCTTGGCGCTTGGGTGGCTAGGGTGGCTCGTCTGCGCGGCGCTCTCATGGTCCTTGGCCGCGTGCGAGCACGCGCCGCCGGCGCCGAGTGAGGCGGACGTCCGCTTGGTGTCGCTCACGCCTGCCATCACCGAGACCTTGCTGGCGATCGGCGTCCATGAAGAGCTGATCGGCGTCAGCACCTACTGCGAGCTAAAAGCGGGCGAGCCCGCGCGTCAGCGGCTCGGCACGGCGCTCACCCCCGAGCTTGAGGCCATCGTGCGCGCGCGCCCCACTCGCATCCTCACCGAGCGCCACGTGGGGACGCGCAGCGAGGGGCTCGCGCGCGTCGCGCCCCTCACCGAGCTCCCTTGGCTCACGCTTGAGGACATCGCTGCCAGCACGCGCGCGCTAGGGCAGCTCGCGGGGCACCCAGAGGCGGCGGAGGCGCTGGCGCGGCGCTACGAGCGAGAGCTGGCGCCTGCCGATTCGCGCACCGGGCCGCGGACGCTGCTGGTGCTGGGAGGCCCCCCGACGCCGACGCTCAGCGAGGTCTGGTTCGTGAAGCGGGGCAGCGTCCACGGCGCGCTGATCGACGCGCTCGGCGCGCGTCACGCGGTGACTCGCGACGTGACGGGGGTGCCGCGGCTCAGCGTGGATGAGGTGCTCCGGATCGATCCGGAGGTGATCGTGATCTTGGTGTTGCCTGGGCCCGGCGCGGCGCAGGCCGCGCGCGGCGCCTGGGAGCGCCTCACCCCGCTCACGGCGCTCGGCGCCGGGCGCCTGCATGTGCTTGAGGCGCGCGAGGCGTTCAGCAGCGGCCCCAGCGTCCTTGAGCTGAAGCCGAAGCTCCGCGCGCTGTTGACCGCGCCGCGAGCGCCCTCAGGTGAACAGGGTGACTGACCTTGTGTTTGAGCGCGTGGGGCTCAAGCTCGGCTCGCGCGCGGTGCTCGAGGGCGTGTCGCTTAAGGTGGCGCCAGGGGACTTCGTGGCGCTGTTAGGGCCGAACGGCGCCGGGAAGACGAGCCTGATCAAGCTGGGGCTGGGCCTCGCCTCACCGAGCGCCGGCCGCGTCACCCTGGGCGGGGCATCGCCGCGCGAGCTCTCGCCGCGGGAGCGCGCGCGGCGGGCCTCGTGGCTGCCTCAGGCGGAGCGCCCCAGCGAGCCGGTGCCGGTGATCGAGCTCGTCAGCTCAGCGCGCTATTTCGCCGGTGAGCCCCACCGCACGTCGCGCGCCCGCGCCATGGCCGCGCTCGAGCGTGTGGGCGCTGCGGCGCTGGCCGAGCGCTCGGTGCACGAGCTGTCGGGCGGTGAGCTACAGCGCTGTCAGCTGGCGAGCGTGCTGGCCCAGGGGGCGCCGCTGGTGCTGGTGGACGAGCCGGGCAGTCACCTCGATCCGCGCCATCAGGTGGCGATCTACCGTTTGCTCGGCGAGCTGTGGCGCGAGGGGATGGGGATCCTGTGCGTCACCCACGACGTGAACCTGCTCGCGCACGTGGGCGGCGATCCGCGCATCATCGGGCTCACGGACGGCGCGCTGACGCTTGAGAGCCGCTTCTTAGCGCCGGGGCTCGCTGGGGAGCTGAGCCAGCTCTACGGGGTGCGGCTCCAGGCGCTGAGCGAGGGCGGTGGGCGCGTGTTTCATATCCCCGCGGAATATGACGGGGCGCGCCCGTGAGGTGGCTGCTGCATGGCCTCGTGTGCCTCACGGTGCTCGGCGCGGCGCCCTTCGTGGGCGCGCCGCTCGACGGCGCCGCGGGGGAGTTCATCTTGTTTGAGCTGCGGGTGCCGCGGGTGCTGGTGGGCGCGCTGGTGGGCGGCACCCTGGGGCTCACCGGCGCGGTGTACCAGGCGCTGTTCCGCAATGGGCTGGCGACGCCCAGCACGGTGGGCACCATGGCGGGCGCCACGCTCGGCGCGCTCGCCGCGCTGGTGCTCGGCGCGGGCGCGCTGCTCGGCCTGCCTGGCGTCGCCGCCGCCGCCTTCTTGGGCGCGGCGCTGGTCAGCGCCTTGGTGCTTTCAATTGCTTCAA